>CAZVFN010000031.1:0-2277 GCA_964626335.1 uncultured Ectothiorhodospiraceae bacterium | reverse complement strand
GTCCCGGTATTCCGGTCCCGGTATTCCCGACACCGTCGCGGGCGCCGTCAGCGCAGTCGCATCAGGATCATGCGCTCGAGAGGCGAGGTGCTGTCCCGCGGCGTGCGGCCGGTGACCAGGATCCGGCCCTGGTCGTCCACGGCCACCCCGGAACCGACATCCTGCGCGTCGTCGTCGCCGTCTGCGGTGTAGCGCTCGACTGCGACGTACTTGTCCAGCAGCCCCCAGCAGCCCGTGACCACGGGCCGATCCTCCGCGGCCCGGGCGAGACCATTGGCGGCGTCGCGGCGGTTGCGGCACGCCTGGAAGCCGCCGACAGAGACGGTCTTCTGCGTCTCGATGATGCCCGTGGTGGAAAACGGCGGACGGTCGTTCTCGAAACCGGTGTCCGGCTGGCCGTCGGGCAGCGGCCGCCAGAGCACCTTGGATGTTCCGGTGGACGTCGACGAGATCCCGTGGATCAGGATGCGGTCCGCGCTGTCGACGACGACGGCGTGGGCGCCGTCATCCCGGCTGCCACCGGCCGTGTACTCCAGGATGCGATACCCGCTGCGCACACCGGGGGCACCCGTCACCTCACCGAAGGTGGCGTCGAGCTCGCCGTCGCTGGTCAATCGCAGCGCGATGCCGTCGCGGTTCGCCGCCCCCCTGGACTCGACCCACGACGAGCATCCGGCCGGACTCGAGCGCCAGCGGCGCAAATGCGAAGAAACCGGTGCGTACCCCGACCAATCGATCACCGAATGTCGGGTCGACTCGGCCATCGGCTCTCAGGCGCGCGACGACCAGCCGTCGCGACGACGTCCCGGCGGCGTCGGCGGTGCCGGCGACCAGCACCCGTCCGCGGTCGTCCAGCGCCACCCCGAGCCAGGCATTGCGACCGCCGAACGACTCCAGCCCGACGGCGGCGCCGTCGGCGTCGTCGATCAGCGTATACCCGGTGCGCACTCCGCTCGGAGGAAGCTCGCCGAATGCGGTATCCAGCGAGCCGTCGGCGCGGAAGCGCCAGACGGCATTGCCGACGAGGCCGGGTGCATTGATCTTGCCCGCAAGCACCATGTCGCCGTCCGGGGCGAGAGCGAGGCCGTGCAGCACGCTGTCCGCGGGGAACGTGACGTAACCGGTGCCCCCGCGCGGCGTGCTCGGCGGATCCCGCGCGACGCAGGGACCGCCGGTGCCGCCGAAACCCGGATCCGGCGTCCCGTCGGGCAGGAATCGCCAGAGGGTCGCGCGAGTCGTGACATCCAGGCAGTCGATGACGCCGGCCACGATGATGCGATCCTGCGCGTCGGTCGCGACGGCGACGCCATGGCTCGCGAGGCGCCCGGGTCCGGGTGCCGGCACCACGTAGCCGAGCCGGTCATCACTTGCCGCGCCAGCTGGATCGACGGCTCCGAATGCCGGGTCCAGCTCTCCGACCGCCAGCTGCGCGGGCTCGCCTCTGCCGTCGCCGGCGTCATCACCACCATCGCCGGAGTCGTCGCTGCCCCCGACGTCGCCACCGTCGGAGCCACCGCCGCCTCCGGTACCATTGGCGTCGTCCGAGCTGCCGTGCGTGACCTCGGCCCCGTTACCGCCGCCACCACCACCGCAGGCCGCCAGCGCCGTCGCGAGGACAATCGCCAACGCGACGCGGCTCGCCCACCGCGGCCAGGCCGCTCCGATCATCGCTGTCACTCCGCCACCCCCTGTCCCTTGTCCGGCGTCCGGACTTGCGCCGCCGCGGGACGCGCAAGCCTGCAGATTTGTAGAGTTCGGAGCGGCGCGGGCCGCAAGGCGGCCATTGCGCTGACTCGAACCGAGGGTAACGGGCACTTCACGGCCGTTTCGGGGCAAGGAACACCTCCGGCCGGCGGCGGTGCGAGCAGCGGTCAAGAGGTCCGTCCATCCGAATCGCGGACAGGCTATGCTCGCGACGACCGACAGGTCTGGCTGGCTCCATGTCCGCTCGACAGAATTCCGTGGAAATGCAGTTTCAGGAAGGGCGTGCAGGTCCCGGGGCCGGAGCAATCGATCCGCAGGGGGCAATGGACACAGCAGAGGTGCCTGATGAGCCCGGATTCGCAGGTTGACGGTCGGACACCGGCCCGGACCGCAACCCCTGCCAGCGGGGCTTTCGCAGCGAACGGCTTGGCGGAGTGGATGACCGCGTGGATCACGCGAACCAGTTGGCGTACGAGGGGGGCCGTACCCCCCCCCCCTGCTTTTCACCAAGGGCGATTTGGAGTTGTCCCGCTTCAGTGGACAGTTTCAGGCTTGGGTGCTGCAGCCTGTTCG
>CAZVFN010000030.1:0-26574 GCA_964626335.1 uncultured Ectothiorhodospiraceae bacterium | reverse complement strand
CTCGGTCCGCGTGGCGGGCGACGCGCCCGGATGATCCGCCGCGGCCGTGGCGGTTCGATCGGCCCCGGTCGCCGCCGGTTCCTCCGCCGGGTCTTCCGCGGTCGCCTCCGCCGAAGCCGGCTGCGGCTGTGTACGCCGCGCCGACGCCGTGGCTCGTGCCTCCGCGGTCGAGGCCGCGGCCGTTGTGGGCCCGGCGGATGCCCGCCTGTCGATCGCGCCATCGCCCGAAGGCTCCGATGCCCCGGGTTCCGGCGGCCGCGGGGCTTCCTGGCGCGGCACGGCGTTCGCGACAGCCGTCCGGGCGGCCCGCCCGGGCGCGGCCGCTCCGGCGGGCACCAGCCGCACCGCGACCGCGGTGGCGCTGCCGGAGGGCGACAACGCGATCTCCGACCCCTCGGGCGCGCTCAACAGCACGACGGCGTGCAGCACCGTCGAGGCCAGTGCGAACGGCAGGATGCGCGCGACGCCCTCCGGCATGGTCATGCTTACAGATCGTAGCGCAGGCGCAGGTAGGCGGTGCGTCCCAGCTCGTTGAAGTTGTCGACGGTCTCGTACTGCTCGTCGAACAGGTTGTCGACCGACGCCGTCAGCGAGAGGCTCTCGCGCAGCTGGTAGGCGAAGCGCATGCCGACGAGCGCGAAGTCGTCGAGCTCGACGCTGTTGGCCGCGTCGTCGTAGCGTTCGCTCTCGTAGCGCACGTGCGTGCCGAAGCGGTACGGACCGAAGCCGCGGCTGAAATCGACGTTGAGCGCGCGTTCCGGGCGTCGCGGCAGCTGGTTGCCGTCGTTCGGGCCATCGGTATCCGCCTCCGTGTCGAGCAGCGTGATCGAGGCCTGCAGGTCCCAGCCGCCGTGCGTGCCGCCGCCGGCGAGCTCGACGCCCGTGATCTCGGCCGAATCCAGGTTGTTGACCGTGGCGTTGGCCGCGTCGAACACGATCAGGTCGTCGATCTCGGTGCGGTAGACGTTCGCGCTCCAGGTCAGATCGCGCCCGCCCTCGATGCCGACCTCGAACGTCTCCGACGCCTCCGGGGCGAGGTCCGGATTGCCGCTGAAGAAACCGATATCCGGGAAGAACAGGTCGTTGAACGTCGGCGCCTTGAAGCCGGTGCCGATCGAGGAATAGAGCCGCAGGCCCTGAGCGAAGCGGTAACCGGCCGCCACGCTGCCCGTGGTTTCCTCGCCAAACGCCTCGTTGTCATCGTAACGCAGGCTGGCCTGCGCGTTGGCGCGCTGACCGGTCCACTGATACTGGCCGAACACCGCCTCGTTGCGGCGCTCCGTCTCGGCGAAGTCGACCGAGCTTTCGACCTCGTCGTTGCGGTAGTCCACCCCGGCCGTGACTACGTGCTGCGTGCCGAATGTGAAGTCATTCTGCCAGCTCACCTCGCGGCGCTCGGTATCGAAGCGATCCGTGGCGGCGCCGTCGGTGAAAAGCCTGCTCTCGTCCCGGCTCTCGCCCGCCCGGATCCGCATCGACCAGCTGGCCGTGATCTGCGTGTCGAGGCTGGAGCTGACCGTCTGTTGCGCGAATTCGTCCTCGCAGTCGCCGGACGGGCTGGTGAACGGGCCGCAGTTGTCGAAGTCGGTGACCCCTTCGGCGTGCTGCGCGCGCAGCGACCAGGTCGTCCGCTCGCCGATATCCTGGTCGACGCTGAACGACACCGAGTCGTTGGTGTAGCCGTCATCGTCGGGGAAGCCGTTGCTGCGCGCGTCGATGCCGTCGGTCTCGAATGCCTTCGCCGACAGCGACAGGCGCGTGTCGTCGTCGCCGCCCGAGATCGCGGTCGTGATCTCCGTGGCCCCGTTGGAGCCGGCCATCGCGCTCGTGTTCACCCGGGTCTCGCCGGTGTCGCCGCGGCGTGTGAAGATCTGGATCACGCCGCCGATGGCCTCGGAGCCATACAGGCTCGAGCCGGGCCCGCGCACGATCTCGATGCGCTCGACCTGTTCCAGCGGCAGGTGCTGGAAAGCGGTCGTGCCGGCCGTGGCCGACCCGGCCTTGATGCCGTCGATCAGCACGAGCACCTGGTCGCTGTTCGTGCCGCGCAGGAACACGCTGGTGCTCTTGCCGAAGCCGCCGCTGCGCGCGATCGATACGCCACGCTGGTTGGCCAGCAGGTCGGGCAGGGACTGCGCCTGGCTCTGCTGGATCTCGCCGCGTCCGAGCACGCTGACCGAGGACAGGTTCTCGTCGGCGGTCTGCGCCGTGCGCGTGGCCGTGACGGTGACCGGGGCGACGGCGTCATCGGCAGCGAGGCGGAAAGGCACGACGACGATGGCGGCGGCGCCGAGGCCGGCCGCGATGGCAGTGGTCCGCATGGGTTCGTTCTCCGGGCGCTCACCCGCGCCTTTGGTTGTCGAGAGGGGCGGACGGGCGGGGACAACGAGGCACGGTGCAACCGGCAGCGGTGGCATGCGCATGGCGCCCCCCGCGCCATCCTGCGTATCCATCCCAGGCCGGTCTCCGGGCTCGCGAGCGGGTGCGGTCGTCACACCCGCGGTTCGAAGCCTTCCCGGGCCCGCGGGCCCAGTGGCGTGGTATCGAACCGCAACTCGCCTACCGTTGCGGGGGCAGCGCCGGACTTGTGACCGCATCGGGCGGCACGCACCGGCTTCCCGTTTCATCCGCCGCACGGAAGTGCGGCGCGACACCTGAAACAGCGCTGGCGAGACTACACCGCCGGCCCCGTCGGCTCAACCGGACCCACGCGCCGGGTCGGGGCGACGGTTCAGGTGGGCAGGAACGCGCGCCGGCCCTCGACCTCGACGCTGCGGATGGGGTGGTGGTACAGGCAGCTGAGGTGGCCCGGCTGCAGCAGGTCGCCGGCCGGGCCGTGGCGGACCTCGCCGTCGTGGAAGATGAGCGCGACGTGATCGCAGAAGCGGGCCGCGAGGTTGACGTCGTGCAGCGCCATGACGAGCGTGCCGCTGCGCTCGCGGACGCGCTCGCGCAGCCGGCCGAGGAGCTGGATCTGGTGGTGGAGGTCGAGATGGTTGCTGGGCTCGTCGAGCAGGTAGACGGACGGGTCCTGGGTCAGCAGCGTTGCCAGCGCCAGACGCCGGCGTTCACCGCCCGACAGCGTATCGACCGGACGCTGCGCCAGCGCCTCCAGCTCGACCTCGGCCAGCGCCCGCCGGGCCGCCGCGTGGTCTTCGGGGCCCTCCCACTGCCAGGCACCGAGGTGCGGGTGGCGGCCGATGAGGGCGGTCTCCATCACGGTGGCCGGAAACGGGTCCTCGCTGGCCTGCAGCAGGATCCCGAGATGGCGCGCGATCGTGCGGCGGCGCAGCGTCTCCAGTGCCGCCCCGTCGAGGCGGATGCAGCCCTGCGTGGGCCGGCGCAGGCCGGCGAGCGTGTGCAGCAGCGTGGTCTTGCCGACGCCGTTGGCGCCGAGCACTGCCCAGCTCTGGCCCGGTCCGAAGGACAGGTCGAGCCCCCCGCCGATGCGCTTGCCGCCGATCTCGACCGCCACGTGATCGCTCGCCAGCCGGCTCATGGCAGGCCCCGCCGCGGGCCGCGATGGAGCAGGAACAGGAAGGCGGGCACCCCGATCATCGCGGTGAGCACGCCCACCGGCAGCTGCTGCGGCGCGACGATGACCCGCGCGAGGGCGTCGGCGAGCACGAGCAGCGTGCCGCCGGCGAGCACGGCGGCCGGCAGCAGCGTGCGGTGATCGGCGCCGGCGACCAGGCGCACGGCATGCGGCACGATCAGGCCGACGAAACCGATCGTGCCCCCGACCGTGACGGCCGCCGCCGTCAGCAGCGAGCCGAGGAAGTAGATCCCCAGTCGCAGCGGACCGACCGCGACGCCGAGGGCCTGCGCCTGCAGATCGCCCCGGGCCATGAGGTTCAGCGGACGGGCGAGGCCGACCGCGGCGGCCAGGCCGAGCACCAGGGCGACCGCGCTCCAGCCGGGCGCGCCGGCGTGGGCCAGGTCGCCCATCAGCCAGAACAGCATGCCGCGCAGGTTGCGCTCGGGACTGACGGCCAGCATGAAGCTGATGAGCGCGCCCCAGCCCGCGGCGACGACCACCCCCGTCAGCAACAGCCGCGTCGGCGTCCAGCCGCCGCGGCCGTGGGCGACCGCGAACACCAGCAGCATCGACAGCAGGGCGCCGGCAAACGCGTCGACCGAGATCCAGAAGGCCCCGAGACCCGCGATCATCGTCGCCAGGGCGGCCGCGGCCGCACCGCCCGAGATGCCGAGCACGTAGGGATCCGCGAGCGGGTTGCGCAGCAGCACCTGCATCAGGGCCCCGGCGAGCGCCAGCAGACCGCCGACGACGAACGCGGCCAGCGCGCGTGGCAGGCGCAGCTCCGCGACGATGCGCGTCGCGGTGTCGCCGGGAGCCCCGGTGAGCGCACGCCACACGGCCGCGGCCGGGACCTCGACCGAGCCCGCCGTGAGGGCGAAAGCGAGACTCGCCGCGGCCAGTACCGCGAGCAGGGGGAAGAGGAGGCGGGCCGACATGGCGAGCGATTATGCCCCAGGAGCCGGCTCGCCGGTTCCCTTGCGGGGCGAGCATGCGGCGCAGCGCGTGGGTGGCCCGGTGCATGCCGGCGCCTCGCCCCCGCGGCGCCGGCGCACCCGATCGCACCCGGCGATCCCGTGCGGCGCTCGCAACGGGCTGCGCGCGCCGTGGGCGCACGGCGGGCGGCCCACTAGCCACGCTCGCCGAGCGCGCGCAGGTGCTCGGGCACGTGCTGCGGGTCGCCGTAGAGGAAGTGGTGGCTCATGCGCTCGGAGTACCGGCTGACCGGGGGTTGCCGACCGAGCTGCTCCGCGATCGCGCGGATGTGGATCGGTGCCGCCCCGCAGCAGACGCCGAGATAGTCCACGCCCAGCTCGCGCGCCTGGCGGGCGAAATCGGCGATCTCGTAGCGGTTCACCAGCAGCGGGTCGAGCGCGGTCGGGAGGGTCCGGCCGTGCGGCGCCGGGCAGCGGCACGTGTCATCGTCCGCCAGGTTGAGGAATGTCGGCTCGGCCTCGGTCGTGCGATACGGGACCGGCAGGCCGGCCACGGGGCACGACACCGCTGCGCGGACGTCCGCCAGCAGCGGCAGCATGGTGTGCGGCCCGCGGAAGCAGTTGAGACCGACCACGCTCGCCCCCCGCCGCTCCAGCTCGCGGCAGCAGTCGAGGTAATCGACGCCGTCGCTCAGCGCGGGCCCCGCGACCGGCGCGAGCGTGATGACCGCCGGCAGCCCGCTCGCGCGGATGACGTCCAGGGCGGTCAGCGCCTCGGCCGCGCAATGGAAGGTCTCGCCGATCACGATGTCCGCGCCTTCCTCGACCGCCCAGGCCACCATTTCCGCGAACATGGGGCGCACCGTCTGCTCGCTGTCACGCGGACGCGCGGGGTCCCAGCGGTTCGTGTTGGCGATGTTGCCGGCGACGAGGTCGGGCCGGCCCGCGGCCGTGTCGGCGACGCGGCGCGCCATCCGCAGGGCACTGCGGTTGAGCGGCTCGAGCAACGCCTCCTTGTCGATCAGGCGCCGCTTTTCGCGGTGGCCGTTGTAGGTGAAGGCCTGGACGATGTCCGAGCCCGCGCGCTGGAACTCGCGGTGCAGCGCCTCGAGGGCCTCGGGGTGCGCGAGGGCCACCTCGGGCACGAACTCCCCCGCGGCGAGGTAGCCGCGGCGCTCCAGTTCGAACAGGAAGCCCTCGGCACAGATGAGCGGGCCGTCGTCGAGTCGTTGTTGCAGGATGTCGTGCTCGCCCGTCATGGTACCCCCTGTCGGGGTTCTTGCCGGTCGCGTCACGGAGCCCGTCGGCCGGGGGTCGGGCGCAGGTGTCACGCGGCCCGTCGCTTCGAGCATGGTCCGGCTGGCCATCGGCGCATGCCCCGTACGCGACTTGATGCGGATTGGTGGACGGGGACCGGGAACGGCGACCGGACGGACCGCGGGGCGGACGCGGGCCAGCGTCCCGCGGATACACCCCGCCCGCGGACGTTGCAATCGCGGCAGGGGTCCTTGGCTCTCGGGTCGTTGCCGCCGTCCGCCTGCCCGGCGCGCATGCGCCAGTGGCCCGGTAGAGGCCGCCCCGGGATGACCGGGCGGTCTTCCTGGACGCGGCTCGCCGCTCACACTTGCGCGGCCAGCTCCGGTCCTGCACCGGATTCCCTCTTCGCCGCGGCGCTGCCGCGGACCCCGATCGAGCCGGATTGTCGACGACGCCCGCCACCGGCTGCAAGGCAGCGTCGAGCCGCTGGCCGACATCCGTTGCCGCCTTCGCTACAATGCCGCCTTTTCGCCTTTCATTCAGCCTCGCCGGAGTCTCATGGCCGCGACGAAGAACGAGCAACGGCCGTCCCTGATCATCCGCAATGCCCGCGCCGGCGATGCGCGCGCCATCGCGCGCCTGTCCGGCAAGGTCTACGGCGAGGACAACGCCTATATGCCGGCCATGATCCGCGGGCAGGTCACGAACTTCGCCGACGGCCAGTTCGTCGCCGAGTACGAGGGCCGGATCGTCGGCTACTGCGCGACGTTCCGGGCGAAGGAGTCGCTGGCGCTCGGACCGCACCGGTGGGACGAGATCACGGGGCACGGCTTCGCCTCGCGCCACGATCCGCAGGGCGACTGGCTCTACGGCATGGAGGTGTTCATCGACCCGGAGTATCGCAACCTCCGGATCGGCCAGCGCCTGTACAAGGAGCGCAAGAAGCTGTGCCAGTACCTGCGCCTCAGGGGCATCGTCTTCGGCGGTCGCCTGCCGGGCTATGCCAAGCGGCGGCGCCGCGTGGGCACCCCCGAGGACTACGTCGAGCAAGTGCAGAACAAGCGGATCCGCGACCCCGTCCTGTCGTTCCAGCTGCGCAACGGCTTCGAGTTCCTGGGCATCCTCTACGACTATGCACCCGACGACGCGGACTCGCGGGGCCATGCCGCCCACCTCGTGTGGCGCAATCCCCAGGTGGCGCAGTCGAGCGAGGAGGACGAGGGCGAGACGACGAACCGCCTGCCGGATGCGGTGCGGGTGGCGACCGTGCAGTACGAGCTGCGGCGGGTGAACTCGTTCGAGCAGTTCCAGCAGCTCATCGAGTACTTCGTCGACGTGGTCGCGGACTACGGCGCCGACTTCGTGACGTTCCCCGAAATGTTCACCCTGCAGCTGCTGTCGCTCGAGGAACAGCCCCTGTCGCCGGCCCAGTCGATCGACTACCTCACCGGCTACACCGAGCGGTTCAAGGAGTTCATGTCGCACCTGGCGGTGCGCTACAACCTGAACATCGTCGGTGGCTCGCACCCGACCAAGGTGGCAAGCGGAGACACGCAGAACATCTGCTACGTCTTCCTGCGCGACGGCTCGACCCACGAGCAGGCGAAGATCCACCCGACGCCGAACGAGCGCTACTGGTGGAACATCACCGGTGGCACCGAGGTTACCAGCATCCACACCGACTGCGGTGTCATCGGCGTCATGATCTGCTACGACGCCGAGTTCCCGGAAATGGCGCGCCACCTGATCAACCAGGGGGTGCAGATGCTGTTCGTGCCGTTCTGCACGGATGAGCGTCAGAGTTTCCTGCGCGTGCGCTACTGCGCCCAGGCGCGCGCCGTCGAGAATCAGTGCTACGTCGTGATGTCGGGCAACTGCGGCAACCTGCCGAACGTCGAGAATCTCGACATCCAGTACGCGCAGAGCTGCATCCTGACACCCTGTGACTTCGGCTTCGCGCGCGACGGGATCGCCGCGGACACGACCCCGAACACGGAGATGCTGGCGATCGCGGACCTGCGCTTCGAGACGCTGACGCAGGCGCGCAACCAGGGCACCGTGAAGAACCTCAGCGATCGCCGCTTCGACCTGTACTCGGTGCGCTGGAAGGGGGAGCGACCGGGCAATGGTGCCCAATAACGACTAAAGGGAGAAACGAGATGGAAACTCCGCCGCAGCAACTCTGGGCCGAGTTGGGCCCGCTGGTGACCGACCTCACGGTCAACCTGGTCAGTGCGGTCCTGTTGATCATCGTCGGCTGGATGGTCGCGGGCTGGGCGCGGCGCGGCGTGCGCCGCGGCCTCGGGCGCTTCAAGGATCTCGATCGCACGCTGGTGGTGGCGTTCGGGTCGGTGGTCCGCTACTTCATCCTGATCACCGTGCTCATCATGGTGCTCGGGCGCTTCGGGGTGCAGACCGCCTCAATCCTGGCCGCCCTGGGCGCGATCGGCCTGGCGGTCGGCCTGGCCCTGCAGGGCACGCTGGCGAACATCGCCGCGGGCGTCATGCTGCTGGCCCTGCGCCCGTTCCGTGTCGGTGATTACGTCAACGCCAACGGCCAGGAAGGCACGGTCGAGGAGATCGGGTTGTTCACGACCGAGTTCACGACCTACGACGGCCTCTATGTCGCGGTGCCGAACTCGAGCGTGTGGGGCGGGCGCATCCTCAACTACACCCGCAACCCCCACCGCCGCCACGACATCGTCGTCGGCATCTCCTATGGCGACGACATCGACCGCGCCCAGAAGGTGCTCATGGACGTACTGGAGTCGGATGAGCGCGTGCTCGGCGCGGACACCGCCCTGACCGGCCCCGAGATCCTGGTCCGCGAGCTGGCCGACTCCTCGGTGGATCTGGACATGCGCTTCTGGACCACGGGCGACGATTACTGGCCCGCGAGCTTCGCCATCCGCAAGGCCGCGAAGCAGGCCCTGGACGCCGCCGGCATCACGATCCCGTTCCCGCAGCGCGACGTCCACCACCACCGGCCCGAGCAGGCCGCGTAAGCGTCATGGCCGCGGTCGCCCGTGCCCTCGGTGCAGCCACCGGGCGAGCGCGGGCAACGGCGCAAATCGTGGTAGAATACGGCGCTTGATTCCGCGGCAAGGGCAGACCCGCACGCCCGGCGCGGTGGCCGGCGGGCACGGAGCGACCGCCACGGCCGAGCATGACCGTCCCCCGGGGGCGCCTGCGCTCCGTACCGAGGATGTCGATCGCCCATGACCGATTTCGCCCGCGAGATCTTCCCGGTCAATCTCGAGGAGGAGATGCGCCAGTCCTACCTCGATTACGCCATGAGCGTGATCGTGGGCCGGGCGCTGCCGGACGCCCGCGACGGGCTCAAGCCGGTCCACCGGCGCGTGCTCTACGCGATGCACGAGCTCGGGGTCGACTCCAACAAGGCCTACAAGAAATCGGCGCGCATCGTCGGCGACGTCATCGGTAAATACCATCCGCACGGCGACTCGGCCGTCTACGACGCGATCGTGCGCATGGCGCAGGATTTCTCCATGCGCTACCCGCTCGTCGACGGGCAGGGCAACTTCGGTTCCATCGACGGCGACGCCGCCGCGGCCATGCGGTACACCGAGGTGCGCATGGCCAGGGTGGCGCACGAGCTGCTGGCCGACATCGACAAGGAAACGGTCGATTTCGTCCTCAACTACGACGAGACCGAGCGCGAGCCGGCCGTGCTGCCGACCCGCGTGCCCAACCTGCTGGTCAACGGCTCCGCCGGCATCGCCGTCGGCATGGCGACCAACATCCCGCCGCACAACCTGCGCGAGGTGGTCGACGCGTGCATCGCGCTGATCGACGAGCCGTCGCTGGACGTCAGCGCGCTGATGGAATGCGTGCCGGGACCGGACTTCCCCACCGCGGGCCTGATCAACGGCTCGCGCGGCATCCGCGAGGCCTATCGCACGGGGCGCGGGCGCATCGAGATGCGTGCGCGCACGCACGTCGAGGCGACCGACAACGCCAGGCGCGAGCAGATCGTCGTCACCGAGCTGCCGTACCAGGTGAACAAGGCGCGGCTGCTCGAGAAGATTGCCCAGCTGGTCAAGGACAAGCGCCTCGAGGGCATCGCCGAGCTGCGCGACGAGTCGGACAAGGACGGCCTGCGCGTGGTCGTCGAGCTCAAGCGTGGCGAATACGCCGACGTCATCCTCAACAACCTCTACAAGCACACGCAGCTGGCAACCGTATTCGGCATCAACATGGTCGCGCTGACCGAGGGCCAGCCGCGCCAGCTCAACCTCAAGGAGGTGCTCGAGGCGTTCGTGCGGCACCGGCGCGAGGTCGTTACGCGGCGTTCGGTCCATGAGCTGCGCAAGGCGCGCGACCGGGCCCACGTGCTCGAGGGGCTCGCCGTCGCGCTGGCCAACATCGACCCGGTGATCGAGCTGATCAAGGCGTCGCCCAGCCCGGCGGAGGCCAAGCAGGGCCTGGTCGAGCGGGCCTGGGCGCCGGGTGTCGTCGCCGACATGCTCGAGCGCTCCGGTGCCGCGGCTTCGCGGCCCGAACGCCTCGATCCGGCCCACGGGCTAAGCGAGGAAGGCTACCGGCTGTCGCCGGAGCAGGCCCAGGCGATCCTCGACCTGCGCCTGCATCGCCTCACCGGGCTCGAGCAGGACAAGGTGGTCGAGGAGTACGGCGGCATCCTGGACCGCATCGCCGAGTTGATCGAGATCCTGGATAACCCGGATCGCCTCATGCAGGTCATCCGCGAGGAGCTGGCCGCCGTCCGCGAGGAATACGGCGACGAGCGCCTCACCGAGATCCAGGCGCGCCAGGACGAGCTCACGGTCGAGGACCTGATCTCGGACGAGGATGTGGTCGTCACGATCTCCCACGAGGGCTACGCCAAGGCGCAACCGCTCGGCGATTACAGCACGCAGCGCCGCGGCGGCCGCGGCAAGGCGGCGACGCGCATGAAGGACGACGACTTCGTCGATCGGATGTTCGTCGCCTCGACCCACGACACGCTCCTGTGTTTCTCGAGCCATGGCAAGGTGTACTGGAAGAAGGTCTGGGAGCTGCCGGCCACCGGGCGCGGCGCGCGCGGCAAGCCGATCGTGAACCTGCTGCCGCTGGAGCCGGACGAGCGCATCAACGCGGTCCTGCCCGTGCGCGAGTTCCCGGAGGACCAGCACGTGTTCATGGCGACCCGCTCGGGCATCGTCAAGAAGACGCCGCTGTCGCACTTCTCGCGGCCGCGCTCGAGCGGCATCATTGCCGTGGACCTGCGCATCGACGACTGGCTCATCGACGTCAAGCTGACGGATGGCGACCGCGAGATCATGCTGCTGTCTTCCGGGGGCAAGGCAATCCGGTTCAACGAGCCCGAGGTCCGGTCGATGGGGCGCGTGGCGACGGGCGTGCGCGGCATGCGCCTGCCCGAGGGCGACCACTTGATCGCGCTGGTGATCGTCGGCGGGGGCCACATCCTGACGGCGACGGCCAATGGCTACGGCAAGCGCACGCCGGTCGAGCAGTACCGCAAGACCGGGCGCGGCGGTCAGGGCGTGCGCTCGATCCAGACCAGCGAGCGCAACGGCGCCGTCGTCGGCGCGCTCCAGGTCGGCGAAGACGACGAGCTGATGCTGATCTCCAACGGCGGGACGCTGGTGCGCACGGCGGCGGCCGAGGTCTCGGTCATGGGCCGCGACGCGCAGGGCGTGCGCCTGATCCGCCTCGGCGAGGGGGAACGCCTGGTCCAGCTCGCGCGGATCGAACAGCTCAACGGCGACGCCACCGCCGAGGGCGACGACGCGCCGCCGGACGACGCCTGAAGGGTTCCGGACCAGGGATCGGCGCGCCATGAACGAACCCCCGGACGCAACCGAACAGCGCCTGGCGAGCATCCGCGCCCGGATCGACGACCTCGACGAGCGCATCCTCGCGCTGATCAACGAGCGCGCCGGTTGTGCCCTCGAGGTGGCCGACATCAAGCGCGGCGCCGGCGAGGCGATCAACTTCGCCCGGCCGGAGCGCGAGGCGCGGCTGCTGCGCTCGCTGGTCGAGGGCAACGACGGACCGCTCGCCGACGCGGCGGTCACGCGCGTGTTCCGCGAGATCATCTCGGCCTGCCTGGCACTGGAGCAGCCCCTGTCGATCGCTTACCTCGGTCCGCCCGGCACCTTCACCCAGGCGGCCGTCCACAAGCACTTCGGCCGCTCGATCGAGACGCGGCCGCTCGTCGCCATCGATGAGGTCTTCCGCGAGGTCACGGCCGGCTCGGCCCACTTCGGCGTAGTGCCGGTGGAGAACTCGACCGAGGGCATGGTCACGCACACGCTGGACGTGTTCGTCGATTCCAATCTGCGCATCTGCGGCGAGATCACGCTGCCCGTGCACCAGCACCTGCTGACGACGGTGGCGTCGCTGGCCGAGGTGCAGACGGTCTATTCGCACCAGCAGTCGCTGGCGCAGTGCCGCGAGTGGCTCGATGCGAGCCTGCCCGGTGCCCAGCGGATATCGCTGTCGAGCAACGGCGAGGCGGCGCGCCGGGCCGCCGCCGAGCCCGGTGCGGCCGCGATCGGCCCGCGCATGGCCGCCGAGATCTACGGCCTCGAGCTGCGCGTCGAGCGCATCGAGGACGAGCCGGACAATACGACCCGCTTCCTCGTCGTCGGCGACCATGACGTGCCGCCGTCGGGTGACGACAAGACGTCACTGCTGCTGTCGGCGCGCAACCGCCCGGGCGCGCTGTTTCACCTGATCAAGCCGCTCGCGGACCACGGCATCGACATGACGCGCCTGGAGTCGCGCCCGACGCGCGGGCGCCTGTGGGAATACGTCTTCTTCGTCGACATCCTCGGCCACGCCGAAACCGACGCCGTCCGCCCGGCGCTCGAGGCCCTGCGCGAGGAGGCCGCCCTCTGCCGCGTGCTCGGGTCCTATCCGCGTGCCGTTGCCTGAACTTTGGGGGGAGCGAATGGACGCGAATGCACGTGAATGGGCTCGGCCCTCGGAGTCCTCGGGGCAGCCCTGCCGGGCCCGCCATGGGAGCCGTGCGCGTCGGGAGAGCCACGAATGAACACGAATGGACACGCATACGGTGCCCGCGATGCGTTGGAGACGAGTGGCGCTTCGCGGTCCCCTCGCGCGAACAGCGAAGCCCCTCGAGAGGTGGAACAGCCCGAAATGGCCATTCGTGTTCATTGGTCTTCATTCGTGGTTCAGACCGGACGCCGGGGCACCATCGCGGGCATCAGCGAAGCTCGCGCGACGCTGAATTCCCCCGCGGCAGCATGTGCGCCCATTCGCGTCCATTCGCGGTTCGCATCCGCACGTGGAGTCGGCCCCCGTCATGTCGTTTGATCCGTTGGAACTGGCCGTGCCGGGCGTGCGCGATCTCGCGCCCTACGAGCCCGGCAAGCCGATCGAGACGCTGGCCCGCGAGTACGGGCTCGATCCGGCGTCGATCATCAAGCTCGCGTCGAACGAGAACCCGCGCGGGCCGAGCCCGCGGGCGGTCGCGGCCGCGCGCGCCGCCGTCGCCGGCGTGCACCGGTATCCCGACGGCGGGGCGACGGAGCTGCGTGCGCGCCTGGGACGGCGCCACCGGGTCGCCCCGGAGCGGATCACGGTGGGCAACGGCTCCAACGACGTCCTCGACATGATCGCGCGCACGTTCCTCGGGCCGGGGCGCAACGCCGTGTTCTCGCGCCACGCGTTCGCGGTCTACCCGATCGCGACGCGCCTCGCCGGCGCGGAGGCCCGGATCGCTGCGGCACGCCCGGCCGACGACCCGCATGCACCGTACGGTCACGATCTCGACGCGCTGAGCGCCTGCGTGGACGCGCAGACCCGCGTGGTGTTCATCGCGAACCCGAACAACCCCACCGGCACGTGGATCGACGGCGGGCGCCTGCGCGCGTTCCTGGAAGGCCTGCCGGCGCACGTCGTCGCCGTGGTCGACGAGGCCTATTTCGAATGCGCCGACGTGGACGGCTACCCGGATGCCTCCGAGTGGCTGGATGCGCGGCCCAACCTGGTGGTCACGCGCAGCTTCTCGAAGGTGCATGGCCTGGCCGGCCTGCGCTGCGGCTACGCGGTCTCGTCGGCCGCGATCGCCGAGCTGCTCAATCGCGTGCGCCATCCGTTCAACGTCAACGCGGCCGCCCTCGCGGCGGCGGTGGCCGCCATCGACGACGAGGCGTTCCTGGCCGAGAGCGTCGCGATCAACAGCCGTGGCCGCGAGCGCCTCGACCGCGGCCTGCGCGAGCTCGGTGTCACCCCGATCCCGTCGGCCGGCAACTTCGTCACCGCCGACCTCGGGCGCGACGCCGCACCGGTGTACGCGGCGCTGCTGCGCGAGGGCGTGATCGTGCGCCCGATTGCCGGCTACGAGCTGCCGCGCCACGTGCGCATCAGCGTCGGGGTGGAGGCCGAGAACGAGCGTCTGCTCGAGGCGCTGGCCCGGGCCCTCGCGCAATGAGCGCGCGCGTCGCGATCGCCGGTGTCGGCCTGATCGGCGGCTCCTTCGGCCTGGCGCTGCATGCCGCCGGCCACAGCGGCGAGGTCGTCGGCCTCGGACGTGACCGGCGCAAGCTCGACGCCGCGCTGGATGCGGGCGCGATCGACCGCGCCGAGACCGACGCGCACGCCGCGCTGGCCGGCGCCGACGTCGTCCTGCTGGCCGTGCCCATGGGGGCGATGGCGGGCGTGCTCGAGGCGATCGCCCCGGCGCTCGAGCCCGGCACGGTCGTCACCGACGCCGGCAGCGTGAAGGGCAGCTTCGTCGGCGACGCGCGGCGCATCCTGGGTTCGCTCGAGCGGGTGGTGCCGGCGCACCCGATCGCCGGCACGGAACGGGCCGGGGTGGACGCGGCGTTCGCCGAGCTCTACCGGGGCCGACGCGTGATCCTGACTCCGACCGCGGAGGCCGACGCGGATGCCGTCGCCGCGGTCACCGAGCTCTGGGCGCAGACGGGCGCGCACGTCGAGCGCCTGGCGGTGGAGGCGCACGACCGGCTCCTTGCGGCCACCAGCCACCTGCCGCACATGCTCGCGTTCGGTCTGGTGGATGCGCTCGCGCGCGGCGACGATCGCGACGCCGTGTTCCGCTACGCCGCCGGCGGCTTCCGCGATTTCACGCGCATCGCCTCGAGTGATCCGGTCATGTGGCGCGACATCTGCCTGGCCAACAGGGATGCGTTGCTGGGTGCGCTCGAGGCGTACCGCGAGGACCTCGAACAGCTCACCGCGGAGGTGCGTGCGGGCGACGGCGACGGCCTGCTCGAGCGTTTCCGCCGCGCGAAGTCGGCCCGGGACCGCTTCTGCGGATGATCCGGTCGGATTTCCATGCCGAGGCGGGCGGTGTACTCGGCGGGCGCGTCCGCGTGCCGGGCGACAAGTCGGTCTCGCATCGTGCCGTGATGCTGGGCGGCATCGCCGATGGGGTCACCGAGATCGACGGCCTGCTGGAGGGCGCCGACGTGCTCGGCACGATCGCGGCCCTGCGGGCCCTGGGCGTGGCGATCGAGGGCCCGGACCCCGGTCGGGTGGTCGTCCACGGTGCGGGCATCGACGGGCTGCAGGCGCCGGCGGTACCGTTGAAAATGGGCAACTCCGGCACCTCGATGCGCCTGCTCGCCGGCCTGCTCGCGTCCCAGGCCTTTGACGCGACGCTGATCGGGGACGCGTCGCTGTCGCGTCGCCCGATGCGCCGGATCACCGAGCCGCTGGCGCGCATGGGTGCCTGGATCGAGACCTCGGCCGATGGCACACCGCCGCTGTTCGTCCGCGGTGGCCGCGCGTTGACCGGCATCGACTACGACTCGCCCGTCGCCAGCGCGCAGATCAAGTCCGCGGTGCTGCTCGCGGGTCTGTATGCCGTCGGTCGCACGTGTGTCCACGAGCCGGCGGAGAGCCGCGACCACACGGAACGCATGCTCGCGGGCTTCGGCTACCCGATCGAGCGCCACGGGCTCAGCTGCTGCCTCGAGGGCGGGGGACGACTGCGCGCCCGCGCGATCGACGTGCCCGCCGATATCTCCTCCGCGGCATTCTTCCTCGTCGGGGCGAGCATCGCCCCCGGCTCGGATTTGGTGCTCGAGCACGTCGGCTGGAATCCCACTCGCACGGGCATCGTCGAGATCCTGCGGCTGATGGGCGCCGACATCGAGGTGCTCGCCGAGCGCGACGCCGGCGGCGAGCCGGTGGCCGACCTGCGCGTGCGGGCGGCCGATCTGCACGGCGTCGCGATCCCCGAGCGCCTCGTCCCGCGCGCCATCGACGAGTTTCCGGCCGTGTTCATCGCGGCGGCCTGTGCGAGCGGTCGCACCACGCTGACCGGTGCGGCCGAGCTGCGAGTCAAGGAATCGGACCGCATCGGCGTCATGGCGACGGGACTGGCCGCGCTCGGGATCGCCGCCCGGCCGGCCGCGGACGGCATGGAGATCGACGGCGGCACAATCGAGGGTGGACGCGTCGACAGCCGGGGCGACCACCGGGTCGCCATGAGCTTTGCGATCGCCGCGCTGCGGGCGCGGGGGCCGATCGTCATCGCGGACTGCGCCAACGTGAACACGTCCTTTCCGGGATTCGCCGCGCTCGCACGGGAGGTCGGTCTCCGCGTGCACCAGGGCGACAGCGCATGAGCAGTGGCGGCAACGACGTCCCCGTCGTGTGCATCGACGGGCCCAGCGGCTCGGGCAAGGGCACCCTCGCGCTGCGTGTGTCGCGGGCCCTCGGCTTCCACCTGCTCGACTCCGGCGCGCTCTACCGCCTGACCGCGCTGGCCGCGTCACGCCGGGGCGTGGACCTCGACGACGAGGCGGCCGTCGCCCGGGTGGCCAGCGCCATGGAGCCGCGCTTCGAACCGGGCGACGACGGCTGGACCCGCACGTACCTCGACGGCACCAACGTCACGCGCGCGATCCGCGCCGAGGAAGTGGGCATGAACGCGTCGCGGGTCGCCTCCTATGGCGAGGTGCGCGCGGCGCTGCTCGAGCGCCAGCGCGGCTTCCGGGTGGCGCCCGGGCTGGTCGCGGACGGCCGCGACATGGGGTCGGTGGTATTTCCGGATGCGCCGCTCAAGATCTTTCTGACCGCGTCGGCCGAGGAACGGGCGCGCAGGCGGCATAAACAGTTGAAGGACAAGGGTATTGGTGTTAGCCTTCGCGACCTTCTACGCGATATCGAGTCCCGCGACGAGCAGGACACGCAACGCGCCGCGTCGCCGATGGCACCGGCCGCGGACGCGATCCGGGTCGACTCGACGGGCAGGACGATCGAGGAAGTCACCGACGCGGTGCTCGCCCGGGCGCGCGAGCGTTTATCCGTTGGCTGAACACGAGGCCGGCTCCGCGGGATCAGCGGAATGGCAACTGGCAAACCGACCCGCGGGTCCCGGGACGGACGGCGGGCAAGCGCGCAAGCGCGGTTACATCAAGGTCCATAACTGAATGTCTGAGAGTTTCGCGGAACTGTTCGAGGAGAGCCTGGCCAAGACCAACATGCGGCCCGGCTCGCTGCTCATGGCGACCGTCGTCGACCTACGCGACGATCTGGTCATCGTCAACGCCGGCCTCAAGTCCGAGGGCGTCATCCCGGCCAACCAGTTCACCGACGAGAACGGCGAGCTGCAGATCGGCGTCGGCGATACCGTCGAGGTTGCGCTCGACGCGGTCGAGGACGGCTTCGGCGAGACCCGCGTCTCGCGTGAAAAGGCCCGCCGGGTGCGCGCCTGGGCGGAGCTCGAGTCGGCCTTCGAGGCGAGCGAGACCGTCAAGGGGCATATCACGGGCAAGGTGAAGGGCGGCTTCACGGTCGATCTCAACGGTATCCGCGCGTTCCTGCCGGGCTCGCTGGTGGACGTGCGCCCGGTGCGCGACACCAGCTACCTCGAGGGCAAGGAACTCGAGTTCAAGGTCATCAAGCTCGACCAGCGACGCAACAATGTCGTCGTCTCGCGCCGCGCGGTCGTCGAGAGCGAGTACAGCGCCGAGCGCGAGGAGCTGCTCAAGAACCTGCAGGAAGGCCAGACCGTCAAGGGCGTGGTCAAGAACCTGACGGACTACGGCGCGTTCCTCGACCTCGGTGGCATCGACGGCCTGCTGCACATCACGGACATGGCCTGGAAGCGGGTCAAGCACCCGTCCGAGGTGGTCGAGGTGGGCCAGGAGCTGGAAGTGAAGGTCCTCAAGTTCGACCGCGAGCGCAATCGCGTGTCGCTCGGCCTCAAGCAGCTCGGCGAGGATCCCTGGGTGAACATCGGCCGGCGCTACCCCGTGGGCACGCGCCTGTTCGGCAAGGTCACGAACATCGCCGACTATGGCTGCTTCGTCGAGATCGAGGAGGGCGTCGAGGGCCTGGTCCACGTCTCCGAGATGGACTGGACCAACCGCAACGTCAGCCCGTCCAAGGTCGTGGCCATCGGCGACGAGGTCGAGGTGATGATCCTCGACATCGACGAGGAGCGTCGCCGGATCTCGCTGGGCATCAAGCAGTGCCAGGCGAACCCGTGGGACGAGTTCGCCGCCAAGCACGACAAGGGCGATCGCGTGGTCGGGCGCATCAAGTCGATCACGGACTTCGGTGTCTTCATCGGCCTCGACGGTGGCATCGACGGCCTCATCCATCTGTCGGACCTGTCCTGGAACGAGTCCGGCGAGGAGGCGGTGCACAAGTACCGCAAGGGCGAGGAAATCGAGGCGGTCGTGCTCTCGGTCGATCCCGAGCGCGAGCGCATCTCGCTCGGCGTCAAGCAGCTCGACAAGGATCCGTTCGCCAACTTCGTCGCGGACAACCCCAAGGGCAGCATCGTTCGCGGCATCGTCACCGAGGTCGAGCCGAAGGCCGCCACGGTCGATCTCGGTGAGGGCATCGAGGGCGTGCTGCGCGCGACCGAGCTGGCCCGTGACCGCGTCGAGGATGCGCGCTCGGTGCTGTCGGTGGGTGACGAGATCGACGCCAAGTTCATCGGCCTCGATCGCAAGAGCCGGACGGTGAACCTGTCGATGAAGGCCAAGGACGAGGACGAGGAACGCGCGGTCGTCAGCGATTACCAGCGCGGCGAAAGCGCCGGGAACACGACCCTCGGCGACCTGCTCAAGGAGCAGATCGGCGCCGAGGGCGACAAGGAGTAGCCGGCGGGCAGCGGCCCGGCCGCCGTGTGCGGCCGGGCGCGCATCGCTGTCCGTGCGACCAGCGGGAGCTGTGCGATGACGAAGTCCGAACTGATCGAGGCGCTCGCACGCAAGCAAAGCCATCTCGCTCACAAGGACGTAGAACTCGCCGTCAAGACGCTGCTCGAGACCATGAGCCAGTCGCTTTCCGACGGGGAGCGCATCGAGATCCGCGGTTTCGGCAGCTTCAGCCTCCATTACCGTCCGCCGCGCATGGGCCGCAACCCGCGCTCGGGATCCGCGGTCGTGCTGCGTGGCAAGTACGTGCCCCATTTCAAGCCGGGCAAGGCCCTGCGCGAGCGCGTCAATACGCTGCCCCTCGAGGCCGAGGAAGCCGAATCCGGCAACGGTTGAATACGGCGCAGTGTCGGGACGAGCGGGGCGCCGCAGCGCCGGGCTCGCGCGGGCGGCCACATGGCCGGTCGACGGGGCAGCGCCCGGCCGGCGGCGGCCATCGGCGGCAGGCAGCCGCGCGCGCAGGGCCCGGCGCACACGTGGCTCGCGGGGCGGTTCTGGAATCACGGATCGAGTCGATGCCGAGGATTGGGGCTCGCCCGCGGCCGCTGTCCGCGCGCGCAGGATCGGCGTGTCCGGTCCGGATGCCGGGGCAGCTCGCCGATGCTTGAGCTCCTCTGGCTGTTGCTGCCCTTGGCCGCCGCCAGCGGCTGGTGGGCCGGCCGGCGGGGCGCCCAGCGCGGCACCGTGCGCTCGATGCGCTCGAGCCGCCCGCCGAGTGACTACTTCCGTGGCCTCAACTACCTGCTCAACGAGCAGCAGGACGAGGCGATCGAGGTGTTCATCCGCCTCGTGGAGGTCGACTCCGACACCATCGAGACCCATCTCGCCCTGGGCAGCCTGTTCCGGCGCCGCGGCGAGGTCGACCGGGCCATTCGGCTCCACCAGAACCTGATCGCCCGCCCGAATCTGTCGCCCGACAACCGTTCGTTCGCCCTCCTCGAGCTGGCCCGCGACTACATGCGCGCCGGTGTCCTCGACCGCGCCGAGGGTCTGTTCAGCGAACTGGTGCGCAAGCGCGCGCACGTGGTCGAGTCATCGCGCCAGCTCCTGCGGATCTACGAGCGCGAGCAGGAATGGCACGCGGCCATCGAGACGGCGCACAAGCTGCAGCGCCGCAGCGGGCATGCGATGGGCGATGTGGTCGCGCACTACTGGTGCGAGCTCGCCGACGCCGAACGGCGGGCGGGCAGAACACGAGCGGCCCGCAACCTCGCCTCCAAGGCCCTCGGCGCGGATCCCAGGAGCGTGCGCGCGAGTATTCTCGAGGGTGATCTCGCCATGGCGGAACGGCGCTACCGCCAGGCCGTGCGCGCGTTCCGCCGGGTCGAGTCGCAGGATGCGGCGTTCCTGCCGGAGGTCATCGACCGCCTGCTGGAAGCGCTGGAACGGGCCGAGAACGCGACGGTCCTGGCCAGCTACATCGACGAGCTGCGCGGGCGCTACAACGGCTTCTCGGTGGTGCAGGCGGCCACGCGCCTGATCCGCGAGCGCGAGGGCGACGATGCGGCACGGGAATTCCTGCGCGCGCAGATCATGCGCCGGCCGTCGCTGCGCGGACTGCGCGAGTGGGCGGCTTGGGAGCTCGAGTACGCGAGCGAGCGCAGCCGCTCGGGCACCGAGGTCGTGCTCGACATGCTCGACCAGCTGATCGCGTCGAAGCCGATCTATCACTGTCATCAGTGCGGCCTCCAGGGCAAGGTCCTGCACTGGCAGTGTCCGAGCTGCCGCGAGTGGAACAGCGTCAAGCCGATCATCGGGATCGAAGGGGAGTAACGCGCGTGGTGGCCGAGCGGAGCACTTCGATCATCGTGGCGCTCGATTTCGCCGACCCGGAGGCGGCGCGGGCGCTGGTCCGCCGGCTCGATCCCGGGCTCTGCCGCTTGAAGGTCGGCCACGAGCTCTTCGCACGGAGCGGCCCCGCGCTGCTCGAGCACTGGCAGGCACGCGGATTCGAGCTGTTCCTCGACCTCAAGTTCCACGATATCCCGAATACGGTGGCGGCGGCGTGCCGGGCCGCCGCGGACCAGGGGGTCTGGATGGTCAACGTGCACGCCCTCGGGGGACGACGTATGCTCGAGGCCGCGCGCGAGTCCCTCGATGCCCGCCGGAGCGCGCCGCTGCTGGTTGCGGTGACCGTGCTGACGAGCATGGACGGGCCCGATCTCGCGGAGGTCGGGCTGGACGCACGGCCGGGGGCGCTGGCGGAGCGACTCGCCGTGCTGGCGGACGATGCGGGCTGTGACGGGGTCGTGTGTTCCGCGCGCGAGGCTGCCGCCCTGCGGGTCGCGCATGGTCCCCGGTTCCACCTGGTGACACCCGGCATCCGCCCCGCGGACAGCCAGGGCGATGACCAGCGCCGCACGTTGACGCCGGCCGGGGCGGCGGCCGCCGGCGCCGATCACCTGGTCATCGGGCGCCCGATCACCGGGGCGCCCGACCCGGCGCAGCGCCTGCGCGAACTGCGCCGCGAGCTCGACGCGGCCGCCGGCCCGTGACGCGCATCACGCACATCGCCGGGGCCCGCACCCGGGGCGTGCTAGCATGACCGGCACCCGGGGGGGTCCGCGGGCTCGGGCGGGCGCGGGCTCCGAACGCAACGCCGAAGCCGACGCGGGAGCGGGGCGATCGAAGGGGCATCGAATGCAGGTGCGGGTTCTCGGTTGCAGCGGCGGCATCGGCTCCGGATTGCGCACCAGCGCTTTCCTGGTCGATGACGATCTGCTGATCGACGCCGGCACCGGCGTGGGCGATCTCGATTACGATGCGATGCGCGGGATCCGCCACGTGTTCGTCACGCACGCCCATCTCGACCACGTCGCGAGCATACCGCTGCTGCTGGACGCCCTGTTCGACGAGCTCCGCGAGCCGCTGGTCGTGCATGCCGAGGCGGCCACGATCGACGCGCTCCGGGCACACATTTTCAACGGCATCATCTGGCCCGATTTCACCCGCCTGCCGAGTGCCGCCGAGCCCGTATTGCGGTTCGAACGGATGGAACCCGGCGAGGTTCGCCGGGTCGGCGGGCGCGCCCTCGAGTCCATCCGGGTACGCCACAGCGTGCCGGCGGTCGCCTTCCTCTGTGGCGGGCCAACGGGCGCGTTCTGCTTCTCCGGCGACACGACGACCAACGACACCCTGTGGTCCGCCCTCAATCGCGCCGAACGACTCGATCTGCTGATCGTCGAGGTCGGCTTCTCCAACGGCGAGGAAGAGCTCGCGCGGCTCGCGGGTCATTACAGCCCGGGGTTGCTCGCGGCCGACCTCGTTCGCCTCGAGCGGCGCCCGCGCATCGCGGTCACGCATCTCAACCCCGGCGACGAGGATCGGACCATGGAGGAACTGCAGGCGGCGTTGCCGGGGCGTGACCTCTATCGCCTTCAGGGGAACGATACGTTCGCGCTATAATCCGACCTCGTTTGGCACTCCCCGGAGTCGGGGCCGGAATCCAACTTGTTCGACAGCCTCAGCGAGCGTCTCGGCAAGACGCTGAAGAATCTCCGCGGCCAGGGCCGCCTGACCGAGGACAACATCCGCGACACCATGCGCGAGATCCGCATGGCGCTGCTCGAGGCGGATGTGGCCCTGCCCGTGGTCAAGCAGTTCGTCGAGCGCGCGCGCCAGCGCGCGCTCGGACGCGAGGTCGTGCGCAGCGTCTCGCCGGGCCAGGCCCTGATCAAGGTCGTCAATGACGAGCTCGTCGCCGTCATGGGCGGGGAACAGTCCGGGCTGGAGCTGCGGACCCGCCCGCCCGCGGTGATCCTCGTGGCCGGGCTGCAGGGATCCGGCAAGACCACGACCGTCGCCAAGCTCGCGCGCCGCCTGCGCGAGCGCGACCGCAAGCGCGTCGCCGTGGCGAGCGCCGACGTGCATCGGCCGGCGGCCCGCGACCAGCTCGCGACGCTGGCCGCGCAGGTGGGCGCCAGCTACCTCGGTGTCGAGGGCCGGGACGCAGCGCTCGGCATCGCGCGCGGTGCCCTCGACGAGGCGCGGCGCGGGGGCCAGGACGTGCTGATCGTCGACACGGCCGGGCGACTGGCCATCGACGAGGCCATGATGGAGGAGGTGCGCGCGGTTCACGCTGCCCTCGACCCGGCCGAGACCCTGTTCGTCGTCGACAGCCTCAGCGGCCAGGATGCCGCGCAGACGGCGAAGGCCTTCGACGAGGCCCTGCCCCTCACCGGCGTGGTGCTCACCAAGACCGACGGCGATGCCCGCGGCGGAGCGGCGCTGTCGGTGCGGATGGTGACCGGCAAGCCGATCAAGTTCGTCGGTGCCGGCGAGAAGACCGATGCCCTCGAGGTGTTCCATCCGGAGCGGATCGCCTCGCGCATCCTCGGCAAGGGCGACGTGGTCAGCCTCGTCGAGGAGGCGCAGCAGAACGTCGACACCGACAAGGCCGAGCGGCTGCAGAAGAAGCTCAAGAAGGGCAAGGGCTTCGACCTGTCGGACCTGCGCGACCAGCTCGACCAGATGAACCAGATGGGCGGTATCGGGGCGATGCTGGAGAAAATGCCGGGCATGGCGGGCATGTCGCAGGGGCAGATGCAGCAGGCCGCCGGTGCCGCGGGCGACACGCGCCACATGATCGCCATCATCGACTCCATGACGCCGCACGAGCGCCGCTGGCCGAACACGATCGACGGCTCGCGCAAGCGTCGCATCGCCAGCGGCTCCGGCACGCGTGTGCAGGACGTGAATCGCCTCCTCAAGCAGCACACCCAGATGGCCAAGATGATGAAGAAGGCCGGCAAGAAGGGCGGGATGGAGAAGATGATGCGGGGCATGGGCGGTGGCGGCATGCCGCCGGGGATGCAATAGGCGGCCAGGCCGGTCCTTCCCAAAACGGGTGAATTCAGGTAAATTCTCGCGTTTACGTCCGGCGGGGTCAGCACCCGCTGCCACCGCATCGCGTAGGGAGGTAACCAGGTCGATGGTTTCGATCCGACTCAGCCGCGGGGGCGCCAAGAAGCGCCCGTTCTATGACATTGTCGTCGCCGACAGCCGCAGCCCGCGCTCCGGCCGCATCATCGAGCGCCTCGGCCTGTTCAACCCGGTGGCGCGCGGCCAGTCGCCGCGGCTGCGGCTCGACCTCGAGCGGCTCGACCGCTGGGTCGCCGACGGTGCGCAGATGAGCGATCGCGTCGTCAGCCTCGCGAAGGAACAGCGGCGCGCGCAGAACCGTTCCGCCTGAGGGCAGGTCGCGCTGCGGCGCGGGCGCCGCGGATGCCGCCGTGTCGTCGATCGAGCCGGTGACCCTGGGCCGCATCGGTGCCCCGCACGGCGTGCGCGGCGAGTTGCGGGTGCAGTCGTATGCGCGCCCGCCAGCGTCGATCCTCGAGTTCGAGCGCTGGTGGCTGGATGCGGGCGAGGGCTGGCGCGAATGGGCGCGGCGGGAGTCGCGCGTGCAGGGCAACGCCATCGTCGTGGCCCTGCGGGGGTGCGACGATCGCGAAACGGCCGCCGCACTGCGCCACGCGCCCATCGCGGTGCCGCGCGCGGCGCTGCCGGAGCCGGAGCCGGGCGAGCACTACTGGTTCGACCTGATCGGGCTGCGCGTGGAGACGACCGACGGGATCGATCTCGGCGTGGTCGATCACCTGTTCGAAACGGGCGCCAACGACGTCCTCGTTGTGCGCGGCAAGCGCGAGCGCCTGATCCCGTGGGTCCAGGGCCGCGAGGTTCGGGCGGTGGAGCCCGGGCCGGGGCGCATCGTCGTCGACTGGGACCCGGATTTCTGAGCGAGCCGCGACCGGCGGGATCATGCGCTTCGACGTCGTCACGCTGTTTCCGGACTTCGTCCGCGCGGTCGCGCAGCAGGGCGTGATCGCCCGCGCCCGCGAGCGCGAACTGTTCGCGCTGCACACGTGGAATCCGCGCGACGAGGCCGCGGATCGCCACCGGGGGGTCGACGATCGGCCGTTCGGTGGCGGCCCGGGGATGCTGATGCAGGTGCAGCCGCTGCGCGACGCGCTGGCGCGCGCGACGGCCGAGGCGCCGCGCGGGAGCCTGCGGATCCACCTGGGTCCGCAGGGCCGCCCGCTGACGCAGGCGGCGCTCGTGCGTTGCGCGCGCCTGCCCGGGCTGATCCTGCTGGCGGGCCGCTACGAGGGCGTTGACGAGCGTGTGCTCGAGGAATTCGTCGACGAGGAGTGGTCGCTCGGCGACTACGTCCTCTCCGGCGGCGAGATCGCCGCCATGGCCGTCATCGACGGTGTCGTGCGGCAGCTGCCGGGGGCCCTCGGCGACGCGCAATCGGCCGCGGCCGACTCGTTCAGCGACGGGCTGCTCGAGGGGCCGCAGTACACGCGACCCGAGACGATCGACGGGCGCACCGTACCGGCCGTGCTGCGCGCGGGCGACCACGCGGCGGTCGAGCGCTGGCGCCGCAAGCAGGCGCTGGGACGAACCTGGCTGCGACGCCCCGATCTGCTGGCGGGGCAGGAGCTCGCGCCGGCCGACCGGCGGTTGCTGGAACAGTTCATCGCCGAGGTGCGCGACCGTCCCGACGACGGTGACCCGGCGAAACCCAGGATGTAACGGGAGCGGGCAATGAGCGACATCATCAAAGAGATCGAGGCCGAGCAGATGACGAAGACCGTGCCGGAGTTCGGCTCGGGCGACACGGTCAACGTCTCGGTACGCGTGAAGGAGGGCAACCGCGAGCGCCTGCAGGCGTTCGAGGGCGTCGTCATCGGCAAGCGCAACCGCGGCATCAATTCATCGTTCACGGTGCGCAAGACCACGCACGGCGAGGGCGTGGAACGCGTATTCCAGACGTACAGCCCGCAGATCGCCGAGATCAAGGTCAAGCGCCGCGGTGACGTGCACCAGGCCAAGCTCTATCACCTGCGCGGCCTGACCGGGAAGGCGGCACGCATCCGGGAAAAGCTCGCCAAGAAGTAGGCGGCTACGTGGTGTGCAGGTGCCGGGGGCGAGGGGTCGGGCGGCTCGGCCGGCGGCGACCCGGTCCCCGCGCGCGCACCGCCGGGCGGCCTGACGACGGGCGGCATGCTTCGGCATTCCGCGCGTTCGCGTTTGCGCTGCTGCTCGTTCTGCTCGGGGGGTCGGGCCCCGCGGGCGCGGCCGACGAACCCGGGTACAGCCTGGGCGCGTTGCGCGAGATGGCGGGCGGCGGTGCCCCCTCCCTCGCGCTGCAGCGGATGGACGCGGTGCAGCCGGACGTCGGGGACGTGCCGTCGGCCTGGGCCCGATGGGAGCGGGCGCGCATCGCCATCCTGGTGGACGCCGGTGGCCTGACCCGCGCCATCGAGCGGCTCGCCGCGACACCCGAAGCGGCACCCCGCGCCTACCGTCAATGGGCACTCGCGCGGCGCGCCGAGCTGCAACTCGAACGCGGCGAGCCGGCGGCGGCCCGCGCCGTCCTGCGCGAGCTGCTGTGGGGCCCGGGGGCCGCCGGCAACGACCGGCGCCGTCACTGGCGCCGCCTCGTCGTCCGATCCTACCTCGTCGACGGTCGCATCGAGGACGCCGTGACGGGGCTGCGGCGGTTCGATCAGGACTTCAGCGACGAATCGCGTAGCTGGGCGGTCATGCGCACGCGCGTGCTGCTGCGGGCGGACCGCGCGGCGGAAGCGGCCGCCCGCCTGCCGGAGCAGACCGACGGCGAGTTGCAGGCACTCGGCCTGCTGGCGCGGTTGCGCGGCGGGCGCCTGCCGCCGGCCGCGGTGGG
>CAZVFN010000029.1:0-26816 GCA_964626335.1 uncultured Ectothiorhodospiraceae bacterium | reverse complement strand
CAGGGCAAAGCCCCCGGGGCCGCTGCCGCTGACCCGCAGCGCCCGCACATCCCCGCGCGGGCGGCGCGGCCCGATCGCGGCGACCGCCTCCCGCGGCCAGGGCGCGAGCCCGCCCAGGGCCAGCACGTCTTCCAGGCGCAGGAAATCGGCACCGGCACGCCAACGCGTCTCGCCCCCGGCGGTCTCGCGCGCGACGCTGAAGCCCGCCCCGGGCCACTCGCGACCGCCGCGGCGGACTTCGAGCCCGCCGACATCGAGCCTCCAGTCGCCTCCCGGGCCGTTGCGCCAGCGCAGGCGGCCCCCGAGGGCCTCGAAGCGCGCGGACCGTGCGCTCGTGCGCGCCGTGAGCTCTAGACCGCGGCCCCGGGCCCGCCCCGATATCTCCGCGATCCGGCCCGCGCCGAACTCTCCCCAGAGGGCGATGTCCGCCCTGCCGGCCGCTGCCTGTACGGGCAGCTCGTACAGCTCGAGCCAGCGGGCCAGCGCGAGCCCTTCTGCGCGCACATGGGCGCGCCCGTGCCAGGCCGACCAGTCGTCGAAGCCACCGCCGCCGGCATCGATCACTGCCTCGACGCGCTCGCCCCACGCCGCCGGCAACTCGGCCTCGACCGCCAGCTGATGACCGCCACCGTCGTTGAGCACGCTGACCCGCAGATCGCCGATGGTCCAGCGTTCACCGCCGGTCCCCATGACCGTGATCCGCGTATCCAGCACCCGCAGGCCGTCGACCCCGAGGAGCCACCCGGCGATGCGCTGCACGAACGGGGGCGGCGTCTCGCCCTGCGGGACCAGGCGCTCGGCCGGCAGGGTCGCGCCGAGCATCGACAGTCGCCCCTCGGGATCCAGCGCCACCTCGAGCTCGCAGCCGATCAGCGCGATGCTGCTGATGCGGATGGGGTAGCCGCGCTCGCCGCCGAGCGCGAGGCCGAGATCCACCAGCGCCTCGTCGAAGTGAACCGGCTGGCGGGCCGGCGGCGGCCCCGATACCGCGACATCCGTCAGGCGCAGCCGGGGCCCGAGACCGCGCCATTCGACCTCCATGTCGCCGATCGATACGGGGGTTTCGAGGTAACTCGACACGCGCGCCTCGAGCTCGCCGCGGTATTCATTGGCGAACGGCAGCGCGATCCGCAGCAGGCTCAGCAGTACGGCCGCCGCGATCAGGGCGAAGGCGATGACGCCGCCGCCCCAGCGAATCAGCTTGTGTCCGAGCGCCTTCACGTTGGCTGCAACCGATGCCCCGCCCGCCGGTCCTGCGCTACACCAGGACCACGTCGAATTGCTCCGGCGCATACAGCGCCTCGGCCTGCAGCCGCGTCGGGATGCCGATGAAGGCCTCGAGCTCGGCGAGGCTGGTTGATTCCTCGTCCAGCAGCATGTCGATTACCTCCTGGTGCGCCAGCACCATCAGCTGGCGCGCATCGAACTGGCGCGCCTCGCGCAGGATCTCGCGGAAGATCTCGTAACAGACGGTCTCGGGGGTCTTGATGAAACCGCGCCCGGCGCAAGTCGGGCATGTCTTGCAGAGCACGTGCTCGAGGCTCTCGCGCGTGCGTTTGCGGGTCATCTCGACGAGTCCGAGCGCCGAGACGTCGCACACCTGCGTGCGCGCGTGATCGTTATCCAGCGCCTTGCCCAGCGCGCCGAGCACCTTGCGCCGGTGCTCGGACTCGCTCATGTCGATGAAGTCGATGATAATGATGCCGCCCAGATTGCGCAGGCGCAGCTGCCGCGCGATCGCCTGCGCCGCCTCGAGGTTCGTCTTGAAGATCGTCTCCTCGAGGTTGCGATGGCCGACGAACGCGCCCGTGTTGACGTCGATCGTGGTCATCGCCTCGGTCTGGTCGATGATCAGATACCCCCCGGACTTGAGGTCGACGCGCCGCTCGAGCGCGCGCTGGATCTCGTCCTCGATGCCGTAGATCTCGAAGATCGGGCGCTGCCCGGTGTACTGCTCGATGCGTTCGGCGGTCTCGGGCAGGAAATCCGCAGCGAACCGCGCCATCTGCGCGTATGCCTCGGGCGAGTCGACCCGGATGCGGTCGATGCCGTAGCCGACGATGTCGCGCAGCGTCCGCAGGGCCAGCGCGAGGTCCTCGTGCACCAGCGTGCCCGGGTTGGAGCGCGCGGCGCACTCGCGCGCCGCGCGCCAGAGCTTTTCCAGCAGGCGCATGTCCGAGTCGATCGCCGCCTCGCAGGCCCCCTCGGCCGCGGTGCGCAGGATCCAGCCCCAGTCGGCCTCGGGGTCGGCGCGCGCCTCCACCAGCGCGCGCAGACGCGCGCGCTCGGTCTCGTCCTCGATCTTGGTGGACACCCCCACGTTCGGATCGTTCGGCATGAGCACGAGATAGCGCGAGGGGATCGTCAGATGCGTGGTCAGGCGGGCGCCCTTCGTGCCCATCGGCTCCTTGATGACCTGCACGAGCAGATCCTGGCCCTCGTGGAGCAAGTCCTGCACCGGTGGCTGGCCGTTCGACGGCGAGCTCGGGCGCGCGGGCGGCGCCTCCGATTCGGCCCCGGCGGCCACGGCCGCGGCCGCCTTGTGGGCGCCGGCGATGTCGGAGACGTGGAGGAAGGCGGTGCGCTCGAGGCCGAGGTCGATGAAGGCGGCCTCCATGCCCGGCAGCACGCGCACGACCCGCCCCTTGTAGATATTGCCGACGATGCCCCGGCGCCGGGCGCGCTCGATGCTGACCTCGGCCAGCACGCCGTTCTCGACCAGCGCCACGCGGGTCTCCTGGGGCGTGACGTTGATCAGGATTTCCTCGTTCATGCGCGGTTCCGGTGGGGCGGATGGACGCCGGGGCGGCGCCATCGATTATCCGGTGCCCGGCCTCGCGCGCTCAACAATGCGCCCCGAGCGGGTCGACGCCGTGCGCGCGCAGCAGTGCCAGGGTCTCGAACAGCGGCAGGCCCACGACGTTGGAGTAACTGCCGTCGAGGCGCTCGACGAAGACGGCCCCGAGGCCCTGGACGGCATAGGCACCCGCCTTGCCGCGGGGCTCGCCGCTGGCCCAGTAGGCATGCCGCTCCACCTCCGACGTCGGGCGCAAGGTCACGCGCGTGGTCACGATGCGGCTGTCGGTCCCGGCCGCCGTCGCCACCGCGATGCCGCCGACGACGCTGTGGCTGCGCCCGGAGAGATGCGCCAGCATCGCCAGCGCGTGGGGCTCGTCCGCCGGCTTGCCGAGTGCCTCGCCGTCGACGACCACGACCGTGTCCGCGGCCAGCACGGGAACGGCGTCGCCGGCGGCGCGCAGACCCGCCGCGGCCTTGTCGCGGGCCAGGCGCTCGGCCAGGGCTTCCGGGGCCTCGCGCGGCCACGGGGTCTCGTCGATCGCGGGTGCGAGCGCCCGGTAGCGCAACCCGACCTGATCCAGGAGCTCGCGCCGCCGCGGTGACTGCGAGGCGAGCACGAGCGGGGCAGCGGCGGCGCTGGCATCGGTCATGGTGTCACCGATGATACGGCTGGTTGTGCAGGATCGACAGCGCGCGATAGAGCTGCTCGGCGACGATCACCCGCACCAGGGCGTGCGGCAGGGTCAGGGCGGACAGCGACCAGCGCTCCTGCGCCTCGCCGACGAGGCCCGGATCCAGGCCGTCCGGGCCGCCGACCAGGAACGCCACCTGCTCGCCCGTGCGGTTCCAGGCGCGCAGGCGCTCGGCGAGGTCCCCGGTGCTGACGCTGCGCCCGCCCGGGTCGAGCGCGATGCAGTGGGCGCGCGTCGGCAGCGCCGCGCGCAGCCGCTCGGCCTCCTCGCGCCGGGCCCGGGCGGCGTCGCTGTCCCCGCGGCGCTTGGCCGCCGCGACCGTGTGTAGCTCGAGGCGCGCGCCGCCGTGCAGGCGGCGGGCATAATCGGCGAAGCCGCTGCTGACCCAGTCCGGCACCCGCGTGCCGACCGTAACGAGGTGAAAGCGCATGGTCGGCCTGGTCCCGGGCCCGCCCGGACCACGCGCCTCAGCCGGAGCCGGCCGCCGAGCCGCCCGTGTGCATCGACCAGAGCTTCTCGAGGTTGTAGAAGTCGCGCTTCTCGCGGCTCATGACGTGCACGACAACATCGCCCAGATCGACCAGGAACCAGTCCGCGCCGCGCTCGCCCTCGACCCCGAGCGGGCGGATGCCCGCCTCGCGGGCGCGCTCCTGGACGCGCTCGGCCAGCGACTGGACGTGGCGCTGGGAGGTGCCGCTGGCGATCACGATCGAATCGGTGATCGGGGTCTGGTCGCGCACGTCGAGGCAGCGCACGTCGACGCCCTTGAGCTCGTCGAGTGCGGCGAGGACCACGGTGGTCACGGTCTTGCTAGCGGGCGATGGCCCGTCTTCACGCTTCATAGAGCCGATATTCCTCGAGATAGTTGCGTGCCGCGGTGGGCATGAGCCAGCGCAGATCGCCGCCCCGTGCGGCGAGGCCGCGGATGACGGTGGCGCTGATGTCGAGTTGGGTGACGGCCTGGATGTGCACGTGGCCCGCCGCCTGTGCCGCGAGTGCCTCCGGGTCGGCGGCGACGCGCTCGCGCAGCGGGGCCGGCGCTGCCGGCTCCGCCCCCGGGCGATGGGTGGCGACGACGTGGGCGAGCTCCAGGATGCGCGGCCAGCGATCCCAGCGGTCGAACGCGGCGAAGGCATCGCCGCCCATGATCAGGTAGAAGCGCGCGCCGGGCGTCTCGGCGCAGAGATCGGCGAGCGTGTCGGCGGTGTACGAGGGGCCGGCGCGATCGAGCTCGCGCCCGTCGGCGACCAGGTCGGTCTCGCCGTCGAGCGCGGCCGCCACCATGGCCAGACGATGGGCCGGCGCGGCGGCCGGTTCGTCGCGCAGCGGCGACACGCGGCAGGGCATGAACCGGATCTCGTCGAGGCCCAGGGCCGCGCCGACCTCGACGGCCGGGCGCAGATGGCCGTAGTGGATGGGATCGAACGTGCCGCCGAGGACGCCGACGCGACGCATTCAGTGCGCCCCGCGACCGCGCATCGGGCGCCACGACGCCGCATCCGCCCCGGCGACCGCCGCGCGCGCAGCGCTCATGCGCGGACCTGACCCTCGCCCAGCACCACGTACTTCTGCGTGGTCAGGCCCTCGAGGCCCACGGGCCCGCGCGCGTGCAGCTTGTCGGTGCTGATGCCGATCTCGGCGCCGAGCCCGTACTCGAAGCCGTCGGCGAAGCGCGTGGAGGCGTTGACCATCACCGAGGCGGAATCGACCGCGCGCAGGAAGCGTTGCGCCCGTGACCAGTCGCCCGTGACGATCGCGTCCGTGTGCTGCGACCCGTGTGCCTCGATGTGCTCGATGGCGTCATCGATGCCGTCGACCACGCGCACCGCGAGCACCGGGCCGAGATACTCGGTGTCCCAGTCGGCGGGCGTCGCCGCCGCCATGTCGGGAACCAGCGCCCGGCTCGCCTCGCAGCCGCGCAGCTCGATGCCGTAGGCGGCGATGGCCGCGGTGATCCCCGGCAGCTGCGCCGCGGCGACCGCGCGATCGACGAGCAGCGTTTCCATGGCGTTGCACACGCCGAGGCGATGGGTCTTTGCGTTGACCGCGATCGCCCGCGCCTGCTGCGGGTCGGCCGCGCCGTCGACGTAGACGTGGCAGATACCGTCGAGGTGCTTGAGCACGGGCACGCGCGCGTCGCGCGCGACGCGCTCGACCAGCGAGCGCCCGCCGCGCGGGATGATCAGGTCCACCGTCCGCTCGGCCGCGAGCAATGCACCGACGGCGGCGCGATTCGTCGTGGCGACGACCTGCACCGCCGCTTCCGCGAGCCCCGCCGCGGCAAGGCCGGCGGCGATGCACTCGCCGATCGCGCGGTTCGAGTGATACGACTCGGAGCCGCCGCGCAGGATGCAGGCATTGCCCGCCTTGAGGCAGAGCGCGGCCGCATCGGCGGTCACGTTCGGTCGTGCCTCGTAGATGATCGCGATCACGCCCAGGGGCACGCGCATGCGCCCGACGCGGATGCCCGACGGTCGCGGCTGCAGGTGCTCGATCGCGCCCACGGGGTCGGGCAGTGCCGCCACCTGGCGCAGGCCCGCGATCATGGCGTCGATACGGCCGTCGCCGAGGGCGAGGCGATCGACGACGGCCGCGTCGAGCCCCGCCGCACGGGCCGCCTCGAGGTCGCGCTCGTTGGCCTCCATGAGCGCGCCCCGGCGCGCGTCCACGGCCGTCGCAACCCCTTCGAGGGCCGCGTTTTTCGCCGCACTGCCGGCCGCCGCCAGCGTGCGCGCCGCTGCCCGTGCGTCGGTGGTGACGGCGGCCATGTAGGTGCTGACGTCGGCGGTGGCGACCTCGGCCGGAGCGCTCATCGGTGCCCTCTTCAAACCCGCGATTCGGCAACATGCTCGGGCGCGAGCGGGGTCGGTCCCGCACCCGCGGCCATGAGCCCGCATTCTACCAGTTCGTCCCAGAAGCTGCCCTGCGCCGCCCCCTTCGCGAGGCGTTCGAGGCGCGCTGCGCGGGCAACCAGGCGCTGCCAGCCGACGGCGTCATGGCGCGCGAGCGCCCGGGTGAACGGCTGCTGGCGGCGCTTCCAGACGCCGGCCGCGTCCGCGGCGCGATCGGGCGCCATGCCGGCATCGACGCGGGCCGCCGCGCTCGCCAGCTGCGCGACCTCGCGCTGGAACGCCCAGATCACCACCGGCTCCGGCGTGCCCTCGCCGCGCAGACCCGCGACGATGCGGGCGACGCGCTCGCCATCACCGGCGAGCAGGGCGTCGCCCAGGTCGAACACCGACCAGCGCGACGAGTCCGCCACCGCCTCCGCCACGCGCGCCGCATCGACCTCTCCGGGCCCGCCGAGGAGCAGCAGCTTCTCGATCTCCTGGGCCGCGGCCAGCAGGTTGCCCTCGACCCGTGCCGCGAGCCGCGTCACCGCCTCGCGGGTCGGGCGCAGGCCCTGCGCGCGCATCCGCCGCTCGAGCCACTGCGGCAGGCGCTCGGCCTCGATCGGCCAGACGGCGACGACCACGCCGGCGCGCTCGAGCGCCGTGAACCACCTCGCCTTGCGGGCCTGTTGATCGAGCTTCGGCAGGGTCAACAGCAGGACGGTGTGCTCCGGGGGACGCTGCGCCCAGGCCGCCAGCGCCTGCCCACCCTCGCGGCCGGGCTTGCCGCCGGGCAACCGCAGGTCCACCAGGCGCCGCTCGGCGAACAGGGACAGGCTGTCCGCGGACTCGGACAGGCGGCTCCAGTCGAAGTCACTCCCGGCCTCGTAGACCTCGCGGGCGGCGGTGCCGCCGGCGCGCGCGGCCGCGCGGATGGCGTCGGCGGCCTCCGCGTGCTGCAGCGGCTCGTCGCCCGTGACCACGTAGATCGGCGCCAGGCCTTTCCGCAGGTGGTCCTCGAGCTGGTCGAATCGAAGCGGCATCGGTTCCCCGCGAAGCACGTGCTGCAAGTGTAGCGCTGTGCGCGCAAACGGGCGATCATGGCATGCGTTTCGCCCGCCGGCCGGGCGATCGGCAACCGGCCGCACAGGAAGCGCCCATGCGAGTCGACACCATCACGACTGTCACGTTCGACGTCGTCGGCACGCTGATCGATCACGAGGCGGGCGTGATCGAGTGGTACCGCGAGTGGCTGCGGCGCCACGGCGAGCGGGTCGACGACGCGACGCTGCTGGCCCACTTCGCCGCCGCGACCGCCCGCCACCAGCGGGCCCACCCCGGCGCCCCGTATACCACGCTGCTGCCGCGCATCCACGAGACGCTGGCCGAGTCGTGGGGCCTCGACACCGACGAGTCCGATGCGTTGGATTTCCGCGACTCGATACGCGACTGGCCGGCGCACGGCGATGCGATCACCGGGCTGCGCCATCTGCACGAGCGCTTCCGCCTGGTAGCGGTGACCAACGCCGACGCGTGGGCCCTGGAGCAGATGAGTCGCACCCTCGGCGACCCCTTCGACGAGAGCGTGACCAGTGACGGGGTCGGCGCGAACAAGCCGGACCCCCGCGTTTGGCAGGGGGTGCTCGAGCGGCTCGCGCTAGCGCGCGAGCACATCCTGCACTGCGCCGCCAGCCCCGCCCACGACCTGGCGAGCGCACAGGCCTTCGGCCTCGCCACCGCCTGGGTGGATCGCCAGCCGGAAACGAGCGGCCCGGACGCGGACCCGGCGACCTTCCGCCCCGACATGCACGTGCACAGCCTGGCCGAGCTCGTCGAGCGCCTGGAGCACCCCGGGGACTGATCACGGCCCGCGCGCGCAAGAGCGCGGGGTCGACAGCGGTTCTCGCCAAGGCGCGGAGGGCGCCAAGGGCCGCCAGGCCAAGCACGCGAGATCGCTCGCCGGCACGCCGATGAATCGGTTGGTCGGCGCACCTTCGCCGCAGGCGAACGCGCGCATCGGCGGTAATGGGCCCACGGGCCATGCGCCGTGCCCGAGCGTTCGCGGTTCGCGCGCGTTGGCTTCGCACAAGCACGCCTGCATGCTGCTGCATCCCCGTGGTTCCGCAGCACCCAGCACAGCTTGCTCGAATGCCACCCCCCTTGCGCGTCCTGGCGTTCTTCGCCCTTCGCGAGGACCCGCCTCTGACTTCCCCCGCCACGTGGCCGCGTGAAAGCCGGATCACGGCGCCCACGCTTGCCCGCGGGGGCGTGGTCGCGAACAATCCGCCGTGCCCCCGTCACCGGATCGACGCGCGATGTCCTATGCCCTGCTGCGCCGCGCGTTGTTCGCGCTCGAGCCGGAGCGCGCGCACGACCTTGCCCTGGCCGCGCTCGACCGCGCCGGGCCGCGCCTGCTGCAGCGCTGCTACGGCGCCCGGGTCCCCGCAGCGGCGGTGCAGGCGCTCGGGCTCGACTTCTCCAACCGGGTCGGCCTCGCCGCCGGTCTCGACAAGAACGCCGACCACATCGACGCGCTCGGCGCGCTCGGCTTCGGTGGCGTCGAGGTGGGCACCGTCACCCCGCGGGCGCAGGCGGGCAACGCGCGGCCCCGGCTGTTCCGCCTGCCCGGGCACGAGGCGCTGATCAACCGGCTCGGTTTCAACAACCGCGGCGTCGATCACCTCGTCGCGCGGCTCGAGGCCCGGCGCTACCGCGGCGTCGTCGGCGTCAACATCGGCAAGAACCGCGACACGCCGCTCGAGCGCGCGCTCGACGACTACGCCCACTGCCTCGAGCGCGTGCACCCGGTGGCCGACTATGTGACCGTCAACGTCTCCTCGCCCAACACCCCGGGGCTGCGCACGCTGCAGTCGGGGGACGCCCTGGGCGCCCTGCTGGGTGGCCTCGATGCCCGGCGGCGCTCGCTGGACGCCCGCGCGCGCCGGCGTGTACCGCTGCTGGTCAAGATCGCGCCGGACCTTGCCGCGGAACAGATCGACGCGCTCGCCGATGCCGCCGTCGCGCACGGCATCGACGGGCTCATCGCCACCAACACGACGGCCGATCGCACCCGCGTGGCCGCTGCCCATCGAGCCGACGAGGCGGGCGGGCTCTCCGGGGCACCGCTGCTGGAGCCCGCGACCGCGGTGCTGCGCCGCCTGCACGAGCGCGCCGGCGATCGCCTGACCCTGGTCGGCGTGGGCGGGGTCGTGGACGCCGCGAGCGCGCGTGCCAAGCTCGATGCGGGCGCGACCCTGGTCCAGCTCTACACCGGCCTCATCTACCGCGGCCCGCGCGTCATCCGCGACGCCGTCGCGGGCACCCGCGATCCGGTGCACTGAAGGATTATCGCAGAGTCGCCGAGAACGTAGACGATGGCCCGTCCGCGCCGTCTGGCGAAGGAGCGAGGCAAGGAATGTCCGGGGTGGGCGCCGCGCGGAGGCGCGCTCTCGCGAAGCAAGAGCGCTTAGACCGCGACGCCTCCAGACTGGTCCCGACCCGCGGCTTGCCGATCACCGCGGCTGCGCGCGTCCGCCCTCGACGGCAACGCGCCTCTCATGGACCGGGTCGGCAGCCGACCGCCCGCTCCTGGCGAGCCTGGGCGGTCTTTGCGCCTTCGAGCGAATCCGCCGTCCCGGCGTTCTCGGCGACTGTGCGGCAGCCCCTCGATCCCCGGTGCGCATCAGGGGGGCGCCGGCTGGCGCAGCAGGGCGCGCACGTGGGCGGCCGCGCCGGCACCGAGGCCGTCGAGGTCGTAGCCGCCCTCGAGCACCGAGACGATACGCCCGCGGGCGCTGCGGTCGGCGAGCTCGCCGATGCGCTCGGTGATCCAGTGGAAGTCGCCCGCGGTCCAGTCGAGCCCGCCGAGCGGGTCGTCGCGGTGGGCATCGAAACCCGCGGAGACCAGCACCAGTTCGGGCTCGAAACCGGATAGCGCCGGCAGCCAGCGCTGCATGACCGCCTCGCGCATGGCCTCGCCGCCGCTGCCCGGCGACAGCGGACAATTGACGCGCTGGCCGGGCAAATCGGGCCCGTAATGGCCGGGAAACAGCGGGTACTGGAAGGTCGAGCAGAACAGGATGCGGGGATCGTCGGCGACCAGATCCTCGGTGCCATTGCCGTGGTGGACGTCGAAGTCGCAGATCGCGACCCGCTCCAGGCCGTGCACGTCGAGCGCGTAGCGCGCGGCGGTGGCCACGTTGCCGAAGAAGCAGAACCCCATCGGCCGCTCGCGCTCGGCGTGATGCCCGGGCGGCCGCGTGTTGCAGAAGGCGGCCTCGCACAGCCCCTCGAGCACGGCGTCGGTGGCGGCAACGGCGGCGCCCGCCGCCCGGCGCGCGGCCGCCAGCGTGGCCGGCATCATGAGCGTGTCGCCGTCCAGGGCGACGCTGCCCCGATCCGGTGCACCGGCGAAGATCCGCTCGACGTGGGTCTCCGGGTGCGCCCGCAGCAGCGCGTCGCGCTCCACCAGCGGGGCCTCGCGCCAGTCGACCCAGTCGGCGAGGCCGGCCGCGGTGAGCGCATCGGCGACCGCCGCCCGCCGGGCCGGGCGTTCCGGGTGCCCGCTGCCCATGTCGTGGGCAGCGCAATCGGGATGGCTGTAGATCGCGACCGACATACCCCTCTCAGACGAACGGGACGAGCGCGTGGGCCCGGGCGATGGCCGCGATCCACGTGAACACGGCAACGGCACCGAGGAACGCCGGCACGCGGACCCCGGGCCCGAACCAGGGTTTGAGCACCACCAGCCCGAGGACGATATAGACGAGCAGCAGGGCGATCTTGGCCACCAGCCAGGGCTGCGCCAGCGGGTTCCAGCCGTAGGCGACCAGCAGCGCGACGGCGCTGATCAGCAGCACGGTGTCGACCAGGTGCGGCAGGATCTTCACGGGCCGATGCGCGAGCAGCGCCGGGGACCGCCAGGCCCAGAAGCCACGCAGCACGAACCCGGCGATCGAGACCGCCGCCATGGAAATGTGCAGTGTCCGCAACGCATCGATCAAGCCCGGCCCCGGTACTCGGGCAGCGCGTTGCCCGGTGGTCGAATCACGCCGTTGTCGCGGAAACCCGGTGCGCGGCAACCGTGCCGCAGAGCCGGGGCGGCGCATTGATCGAGTCTCGCAAAAGCCGTACGATTCTGCGGCCATGGGCGATTAGCTCAGCGGGAGAGCGCTGCCTTCACACGGCAGAGGTCGCTGGTTCGATCCCAGCATCGCCCACCATTTCTACTGCCGCATCGCGGCTCGTTGACCTTTCCCACTCCGCGCCGCGCTCGCCCGGCCGCATGTAACGCCGCTCAGGCGCGGCGGGATGCGCCGCAGCGCAAGGACCCGGGTCGGCATCACGCCACCCGGGTCACCTGCGGCGAGTTCGGTGGAGCGGCGTCCGCGGCTCAGGAATCGCTCGAACCGGACTGCTCCGGGTTCATGTCGACGAATTTCCAGTCCGCCTGGGTGAGCTGGCCATCGTTGTCGATGTCCTCGCGCTTGGCTTCGGACTCCGGCACCCCGGCGGACGTGGCTTCCTCGACGCTGATCTTGCCGTCGCCGTTCTCGTCCACCTGCTTGAACTCGGGCCGGTTGCCGTCCTCGGCCGCGGTGGCGACGAGCGGCAGTGCCACCAGGAGCGCTGTGACGCTGTGTACCACGTGTCGAGTTGCCATGGTTCACCTCCTCCTCTTCTGTATTGGCGGTGGGCATCGGTCCATGGACATCGCTCGGGAGCGTAACGAAGCACGCTGAGCGGACCAAGTGAACGCTGTGTAACCGCCCCGACCGGGCCACTCTCGCGCGCCTACGACGCCAGGCGTGCGCGCAGTCGGCGCGTGGCGAAGACCCATGCGGCGACCGACCAGGCCGCCACCACGAACAGGTGGAGCAGTGCATCGGCCGGGACCGTGGCCGTCATCAACGGGCGCACGAGCGCGACCGCGTGAGCGAGCGGCAGCGCGTGCGCGGCAGCGACCACGGCGGCCGGGAACTGGTCCAGCGGGAAGAACACCCCGGACAACAGCAGCATCGGCGTGAGCACGAGCGTGAAGTAGTAGAGGAAGAAGTCGTAGCCGGGCGCGACGGCGGTGACGACCATCGCGAGCGCCCCGAAGCAGAAGCCGATCACCAGCAGCAGCGGCAGGACCCACAGCGCCGCGGGGCCGGTGACCAAGCCAGCCAGCGCGGCGACCAGAAGGATCGCGGCGCCGCTGAACGCCCCCTTGGTCGCGGCGAACGCGATCTCGCCGAGCACGATGTCGTCGACGTTGAGCGGCGCGTTCAGCATGGTGCCCCAGGTCTGCTGCTCGCGCATGCGCGTGAATGCCGAGTAGAGGGCCTCGAAGCTGGCCGTGAACATGATCGACGAGCAGACGATGCCGGAGGCGAGGAAATCCATGTAGGGCATGCGCTCCACGTCGCCCACGAGCCGGCCGAAGCCGTAGCCGAAGACGAACAGGTAAAGCAGCGGCTCGCCGAAATTGCCGAACAGGGACGGCACGATGAGCTTGCGCCAGACGCGCAGGTTGCGCCGCCACACCGGGATGAAGCGCAGGCTGGGCACGGGGAGAAAGCGATCGGGTCTGGCCATCAGTCGCGCAACTCGTGCCCGGTCAGGCACAGGAACACATCCTCGAGGTTCGCGCGGCGGCTGACATACTCAAGCGCCGGGGCCTCGCCCAGAGCGGCCAGCAGTTCGGCGTCGTCGTGCGCATACAGCAGCAGCGTATCGCCCACCGCCTCGCTGCGCCCGGCGAGCGCCGCCCCTGCCTCCCGCCCCCATTGCCAGCCGGCCGCGCCCCGCAGTTCCAGAACATACGGCTCGATGTAGGCGGCGATCAGATCGCGCGGCCGGCCCCGCGCGATCACGCGCCCGCCATCGATGATCGCCAGGCGGTCACACAGGCGCTCCGCCTCTTCCATGTAGTGCGTGGTCAGGATGAGCGTGCGTCCGTCGTCGCGCAGACCGCGCAGGCGCTGCCAGATGTGCTGGCGCGCCTGCGGATCGAGTCCCGTCGTCGGCTCGTCCAGCACGATGAGCTCGGGTTCGTTGATCAGCGCGCGGGCCAGGCTCAGGCGCCGGCGCATGCCGCCGGAGAGCGCGCCGACCCCGGCGTCCTCGCGCCCCTCGAGCGCGGCGAAACGGATCAGCTCGGCGACGCGCGCGCGCGCCGCGGACTCGATGCCGAAGTAACTGGCCCAGGTCAGCAGGTTCTCGCACACGCTGAAGTCGGGATCGAGCGCGTCGGTCTGCGGCACCACCCCGACGCGCGAGCGCATCGCCCGCGCCCCCTCCGGCACCGCGTGGCCGAGCGCGGTGAGGCGGCCGCCGCTCGGATGGACGAGGCCGAGCAGCATGCGCAGGGTGGTCGTCTTGCCGGCGCCGTTGGGCCCGAGCAGGCCAAAGCACTCGCCGGCCTCGATGGCGAGATCGACGCCGTCGACCACGGTCGAATCACCGTAGCGCTTCGTCAGCCCGTCCGCCTCGATCGCCGCCATTGCCGCCCTCGACCCTTGCGTGGTCGGCCCCGGTGGCGGGGCCATGCGTCGCCCCGTACGGAGCCTGCCCGCGTCGCGTTCGCTGCCGGACCCGCCGCGGCTTCAGACCGGAGGCGGCTCGTAGGCCTCGGTTTCGCGGCCCTCGACGATGGGCTTGATGATGACCTCCACGCGCCGGTTCTGCCGTCGGCCCTCCGGGGTGTCGTTGCTCGCGACCGGATGGCGTTCGCCCCGCCCCTCGTAGATCAGGCGATCGCCGTTGACGCCGCGGTCGCGCAGGTACAGCCCGACCGATTCGGCTCGACGCTCCGACAGTCGCTGATTGTAGTCCTCCGGCCCGGTCGCGTCGGTGTGGCCGATGATGTGCACGACCGTGCGCTCGTAATCGCGCAGCACCCCGGCGATCTCGCCGTACGTGGGGCGGAACCTGGGCTGGATCTCGGCACTGTCGAAGGCGAACGTGGCGTCGCTCGCGATGCCGATCCGGAGCGCGTTGTCGCCGACCTCGGAGATTTCGAGGGCCTCCCGGCGCTGCTCGTCGGCGAGCTTCTGCTCGAGGTCCTTGCGCTGGCGGTCCATGTACGAGCCGACGGCGGCACCGGAGATCGCGCCCACGGCCGCGCCGACGTAGCGGTCACTGTCATCGTCGCCCTGGTTGCCGATGATCGCGCCGGCGATGGCACCGAGGATCGCACCGGTCTTGACGCCGCGGTTCGGATCGTCGGTCGCGCAGCCGCCGACCAGGATCACGGCGACGGCGGCCGCGGCGGGGAGTCGAAAGCGCTGCATCATGGAAAGGTACTCCTCGAGAAGAATCACCGTGCGCGTGCACAGTCGTGGATGTGGCAAGGTAGCATGATCGCGCCAACCCCGAGGGTGACCATTCATTCATCCGCCATGGCCGTTGCCGAACGCGACGTCACCCGCCGCTCGCAAGCGTGGATCGCCGCTGCGCTCGGTCCCGGGGGCGTGGCCCTCGACGCGACCTGCGGCAACGGTCACGACACCCTTTTTCTCGCGCGCTCGGTGGCCCCGGGCGGTACCGTCCACGCGATCGACCTGCAGGCGCAGGCGATCGAGCACACGCGCCGCCGCCTCGAGGCCGCCGGCGCGGGTGCCGGCGTGTGCCTGCACCATGGCGACCACGCGTGCGCGCAACGGCTGCTCGACGGCGCGCGCCTCGACGCCGCGATGTTCAACCTCGGCTGGCTCCCGCGCGGCCCCGCCGGCGTCGTCACGCGGCCCGGCACGACAGTAGCGGCGCTCGCGGCCGTGCTGGCGCTGCTGCGCCCGGGGGGCCGACTCGCGGTCGTCTGCTACCGCGGACACGCCGGCGGTCCGGCCGAGGAGGCCGCGGTGCGGCGCTGGCTGAATGCGGCAGCGGCCCGGGTGCGCGCGCTCGAGCCCGGGGACGCGCCGGCGCATGCGCCGCGGCTGTACGTGCTGGATCGAGCGATGTCGCCGGTGCGCGCATGCGCCCCCCGCGGCACCGGCTGGGATCGCGGCGTGCGCGGCCGATCGGCACGCCTGGACTGACGGATCGGTGGCGAGGATGGTTGCATTGCAACAGCGCCGACGTACGCTTGGCCCCACACGCCCGGGAGTTCCGTTCGCAATGGCCGTTTCCCTGTCCCGCGGTGCCCTGCTGGTGCCGGTGCTGCTCGCGCTGGCCGGCTGTGCCGGGATCGGCGGCGTCGCCGACAGCCTGGGCCGGTCGATCGCCTCGCAGCGGGACCCCGAGCTGGTCCGCGAGGCCGCCCCCGCCTACCTGATCATGGCGGACACGCTGGCGCGGCGTTCGCCCGACGATGCCGATGCCCAGTTCACGGCCGCGCGCCTCTACGGCACCTATGCCGGCAGCTTCGTCGATGACCCGAAGCGCCGGCGCCTGCTGTCCGGCACGGCCTACGACTACGCCCGCTCGGGCCTGTGCCTGTCCCTCGAGGCCGTGTGCAGCGCCCTCGACGGTCGCTTCCCGGCATTCCGGGACGCACTCGACGCGGGCGTCGACAGCGACGCCGAGGCCCGCCGGCTCTATCGCTTCGCGGCCGCCTGGGCCGGCTGGGTGCAGGCACGGCCGGACGACTACGCCGCGCTGGCGACGCTGCCCAAGATCGAGGCGGCGTTGCGTCGCGTGATCGACCTGGACCCGGGGATCGACGACGGTTTCGCCCACGTCTACCTGGGTGTGCTCCTGGCCCAGCGCCCGGCGGCCCTCGGTGGCAGCCCGGAGGAGGCGCGCCAGCACTTCGAGCGCGCGATCGCCATCACCGACGGTCGCAACCTGATGGCCAAGGCCCTGTACGCCGAACACTACGCCCGCCTGGTATTCGACCGCGAACTGCACGACCGGCTCGTGCAGGAGATCCTGTCCGCCGATGCCGAGGCCGGCGACCTGACCCTGTCGAACCGACTCGCCCAGGAGCGCGCGCGCCGGCTGCGCGCCTCCGCCGACGATTTCTTCTAGGAGCCCCGATGCACCGTCTACCCCGACTCCCCGCGACCGCCGTGCTGGCGGTGGCGCTGCTGCTTGCGCCGGCGGCCGCCGCCGAGACGCTCAAGATCGCGACCTCGGTCCCCGCCGGCACCTCGATGATCAAGCAACTGCGCAAGGCCGGTGAAACGATCAGCGACCGCACCGAGGGCCGGGTGCAGCTCAAGCTGTTCCCCGGCGGCGTGATGGGCAGCAATGCCGCCGTGCTGCGCAAGATCCGCATCGGGCAGATGGACGGCGCCGTCGTCACCTCCGGCGGGCTCGCGCGCATCGAGTCGCAGGCGCAGATCTACAGCCTGCCGTTCCTGTTCCGCAACCGCGACGAACTGCAGTACGTCCGCAAACACCTCGACTCCGTGATCCGCGAGCGCGTGCGCGCGAACGGCTTCATTGTTGCCGGCATGAGCGAGGGCGGTTTCACCTACCTGTTCTCGAAGGAACCGATCCGCAATCTCGACGACCTTTCCGAGTCCAAGGTGTGGGTCCCGCAGGGCGACGAGATCAGTGCGCGCATGTTCCGCAACGCCGGCGCCCAGCCCGTTTCGCTGCCGATCTCGGACGTGTACACATCGCTGCAGAGCGGCCTCGTGGACACAGTGGCGATCAATCCCGCCGGCGCGATCGCCCTGCAATGGCACACGGGGGTCGACTACTACACCCGGGCCCCCCTGCTCTTCCTGATGGGCACGCTGGTCATCGACAAGCGCACATTCACCCGGCTGGACGCCGACGACCGCGAGGTCGCGCGCGAGGTGTTCGAGGACACGTTCGAACGCCTGGACGAGCTTACTGCCCGGGACAACGCGCAGGCGCTGAAGGCCCTCGAGGGGCTGGGCATCGAGGGGATCGAGCCCACGCGCCCGCCGTCCGAGCGCCGCTGGGAGGCGCTCGCACGCGACACCCTCGAGAGCCTCGAAGGCGAGGGCAGGTTCTCCCCCGGCCTGCTCGAACGCGCCCGCGAGCTGGTGCGCCAGTATCGCCGCAAGCATGACGGCTGAGACCGGGCCCGAGCGCCTGCGCCGCCACCTGCACCGCTTCGAGGACACGCTGCTCGTCGTCGCCGTGCTGGCGATGGTCGGCCTCGCCTTCCTGCAGATCGTGCTGCGCAATCTCTTCGGCAGCGGCCTGCTGTGGATCGACCCGCTGCTGCGCGCCCTCGTCCTCTGGATCGGCCTGCTCGGCGCCGTCGCCGCGAGCCGCGGGGGCCGCCACATCGCCATCGACGTACTGACCCGCGCCCTGCGCGAGCCCTGGCGCCGGCGCCTGGTGGCCGGCGGCTGCCTGTTCACCGTCGCCGTGTGCGCCGCGATCACGTGGCACGGCGTGCGCTACGTGATGCTCGAATACCAGTTCGCCGGCACCGCCTTTGCCGGCGTTCCGACCTGGGCGGTCGTGATCATCCTGCCGCTGGCCTTCGGACTGATCGGCCTGCGCTACCTGTTGTTCTTCTCCGCCTACGTGCGCGGCCATGACCCGTTCGGCGGGCCGGCGAAATGACGACCCTGCTCGTCACCCTCCTCCTGCTGCTGGCGGCGCTGGCGGGCGCGCCGCTGTTCGCGGTCATCGGCGCGAGTGCGCTGATCGGCTTCTGGCTCGCCGGCATCGACGCCCAGGCCGTGATCATCGAGCTCTATCGCATTACCGACATGCCGGTACTGGTCGCGATCCCGCTGTTCACCCTGGCGGGCTACATCCTCGGCGAGAGTGGCGCGCCGCAGCGACTCGTGCGCCTCACCGACGCCCTGCTCGGCGGTTTCGCCGGCGGGCTGGCGATCGTGGCCCTCGTTGTCTGCGCCCTGTTCACCGCCTTCACCGGCGCCTCCGGCATCACCATCGTCGCCCTTGGGGCCCTGCTCTACCCCGCCCTGAGGACCGCCGGCTACGGCGAGCGCTTCAGCCTGGGCCTCGTCACGAGCTCGGGCAGCCTCGGCATCCTGTTCGCACCGAGCCTGCCCCTGATCCTGTACGGCGTCGTCGCCCAGCAGCTCGACCTGCCGGTCAGCATGAGCATCGACCAGCTCTTCCTCGCCGGGCTGCTGCCGGGTCTGCTCATGCTGCTCATCCTGAGCACCTACAGCGTCTACGCGGGCCGGGCGCTGGTGACCGCCGACCGGCCCGGCTTCGACCGCGGCGAGGCCCTCGCCGCGATCCGCGAGGCGCGCTGGGAGCTGCCGTTGCCGCTGCTCGTGCTCGGCGGGATCTACGGCGGCGTGATCGCGGTATCGGAGGCAGCCGCGCTGGCCGCCTTCTACGTCCTCGTGGTCGAAGTCGCGATCCGCGGCGACATCCACTGGCGGCGCCTGCCATCGGTCCTGCGCGACGCCATGGAACTCGTCGGGGCCATTCTCGTGATCCTCTCCGTGTCGCTGGCCTCGACCAATATCATGATCGACGCCCAGGTGCCGACGCGCCTGTTCGAGGCGATCCGGGCCGCGGTCGACGATCGCTGGACGTTCCTGATCCTGCTCAACGTGTTCCTGCTGCTGCTGGGCACGATGCTCGACATCTTCTCGGCCCTGGTAATCGTCGTGCCGATCCTGCTGCCGGTCGCGCTCGGCTACGGCATCGATCCGCTGCACCTCGGCATCATCTTCCTGGCCAACATGCAGATCGGCTACTTCACGCCGCCGGTCGGCATGAACCTTTTCATCGCCAGCTTCCGCTTCGGCAAGCCGGTGATGACCCTGTACCGGGCCACGCTGCCGTTCTTCTTCCTGCTGCTCGCAGCGGTGCTGATCATCACCTACGTGCCCGCGCTGTCGCTCTGGCTGCCGCGCTGATCGCGCGCGCGGACGAGCCGGCCCGCTGGACACCGACCGCTGCCTTCGCCGTCGCCGCGTGGCATCCTGCGATCCTGTACACGGCCCAGCCTTCGGAGCCCGCGTGGCCCCTGACCGCCTCCAACGCAAGCTGCACCGGATCAACGGCGCCCCCGGCCCGCCGCGCGCAGTCCTCGCCAGCGGCTGCATGGCGGCCGGTGCGGCCGCGATGGCCGCCCGCCCCGGCGGGACGGCGCTGGTACTCGCCGGCCTCGCGGTCGTGCTCGGCATCGGCTGGTTGCGCGGCTACCAGGCCGGGCGCCCCTTGGCCGGCGCGATGGTCCGCCGCCTCGCCGTCGGCGCCTTCGCAGGCGGTTGCCTCGCGGGCGTGCTCGTCGACGCGCCCGACACGGCGCGCGCGTGGCTGCAACTCCCCGCAGCCCACGGTGGCCCCGGGGTCGCGCTGGTTCTGCTGGCCGCCCTGGCCGAGGACCTCGCCCGGGGCCTGCGCCGGGCACTGGCCCGCGACAGCTGAGACCCGACCACCGGGCCATCACCCGCGCGCGGCCCCGCCCCTCGCAAGGCCACGCACGATGCGCGAGCGCCGCACTGCAGGCGAGCGCCATCCCCGGTATAGTCACGCGCCGATCGCGACCGCCGAGTCCGCCGTTGCCCGAGCAGGCCGCCGCCGAACATGCGCCGACCCCGCAGCCGGGCTGGCTCCGGGCTGCCCCGGGGCTGTTCCTGCTGTTCTGGTCGGCCGGCTTCAGCTTCGGCAAGCTCGGCCTCGCGCACGCCGAGCCGATGACCTTCCTCGCGCTGCGCTACGGCACCGTGCTGCTGGTCCTGCTGCCGCTGGTGGTGGTCCTGCGACCGCCCCTGCCACGCCGCGCGGCGGACTGGGCCCACCTGGCGGCGGTCGGCACGCTCATCCAGGGCGTCTACTTCGGCCTCACCTACCTCGCCTTCGAGCTCGGCACCTCCGCGGGCGGCGTCGCCCTGGTCGTCTCGCTGCAGCCGATCCTGGTCGCCCTGGTCGTGCCCTGGACCGCGGGCGAGCGGGTCGGCGCGCGCCGCTGGGCCGGCCTCGTCCTGGGCCTCGCGGGCGCGATGATCGTGATCTCGGCGCGCGCGGCCATCGACACGACGTCGGTCGCCGGCATCGCCGCCGCCGTCGCCGCTCTGTTCGCCATCGCCGGCGGCACGCTCTACGAGAAGCGCTTCGGCGTGACCCACCACCCGGTCACGGCGAACACCATCCAGTACGCCGTCGCGTTCGCCCTGATCCTGCCCGTGGCCATGGCCACCGAGACAATGCGGGTGCAATGGGTCCCCGAGTTCTACTTCGCCCTCGGCTATCTGGTGATCTGCAACTCCCTCATCGCCATCACGCTCCTGCTGGCCATGATCCGCCATGGCGAGGCCGCGCGCGTCTCCGCCCTGTTCTTCCTCGTGCCGCCCGGCGCCGCCCTGATCGCCTGGGCCGTGCTCGGCGAGACCATGCCGCCGCTGGCCTGGCCCGGGGTCGCCCTGGCCGCCGTCGGGGTCGCGCTGGCGACGCGCAAGGGACAGGCGTAGCCGCGCCGACGCCCTCGCTGCCGACGCCTTCGCACGGGCAACGGCGGCAACGAGCGAGGCGGCGCCAGGGCGCGCGCTCGCGCCCCGTCACCCACCCTCGAGGATCAGCTTCCCGTCCTGCTGACGAAAGTCGAGCCCCCGCAGGAATGTCATCCCGAGCAGGATATCCTCGCCGCCCATCGTCGGGTTGATCGAAGCACGCACGCCGCGCCGCACGATGCCCCCGACGGCGATGCGCTCGATGCGGGTATGGTACGCGGTGGCCGTCCCGTTGGCGGTCACCACCCGGATCTCGGCGCCGCGCTCGAGACCGAGCCCGTCGGCCACGCCACCCGGGACGGCCACATGGCTCGCCCCGGTGTCGACGAGGAAGTCCACCGGCTTGCCGTTGATCCGCCCGGGCACGCGGTAGTGCCCACCCGGCCCCGCTTCGAGCTCGACGCGCCCGGGCCCGTCATCGCCCGCGGCGACGCCCGCGTTGGGATGCGTGCGCTGGTGCACCAGCGCATCCATGGCGAACCAGAGCACGGCGAACAGCCCGGCGAACGCGACCACCACCGGCGCCAGCGCCCGCAGCGAATCCTGCATGCAAGCCTCCCCGCGGCGTTCGGCCGGGACCTCGGTGGCGCGATGGTACCGGGCGCAACGCCGGTCGGCGACCGGGCGCAGCGCCCGGGTTGCGCGCCGCGAAGCGGATCCGCAGCGGCTGGGCACCGATGCCGAGCGCCGGCACGGCGAGTCCGACGCCCGGGACGCGCCCGGCCGGCGGACGGCACTCGCCTGTTCCGGGCCCACCAATGCCGCCCTGGCCGCAACGATCACGCACCCGCCCGCGCGTCGTTGCAGGGAGATTCGCCGGCTTTGCGCCGGCCCTCGCGGCCGCTGGCCGTGGTGTGCCTCCTCGCAAGAGGACGCGCTCACCCGTCGGCGCGCCTCGCCAGCGATGGCGATGCCGTGCCGGGAAAACCCGGCGAGCTTCCGTTCAAGGACACTCGCAGGAAGCATCCCCGCTTGCCTCGCCACCTTGACCACCACCGCCACTGCGGATGCGGTACGCGGCGCGCGCCGCCGAGATCGCGCGCCGGCATCCGGACATAGTCGGTGTCGTGCGTGGACAGGGCAAACACGGGCACGCGCGCCGCCGCCAGCACCGTGGTGATGGCGGCGAGAATCCCCGTGGCGGACAGCGATAGCGGACCCAGCGCGCGCAGCGCGGCCCAGTCCGTGCTGGCGCGTCCGCCGAGTGCGCCGAGCGCGGCGTCGCAGACGATCGACAGCCCCGCATCGGTGCGCGCGATCCAGCAAAGGGTCGCGTCGATCACGGCCGGCGGCAGGGGGTCATCCGCGGGCAGACGGTGGATCGCGAAGCGCGCGTCGAGTACCTCCAGCTCCGGCTGGTCCATGATCGCCCCGCTGACGACCGGATCCGGTCGCGTGTTGCGCAATCGAGCCCGGCGGATCGAGCCCCGCAGTCCAGACGCGAAATCGAGCCCCGCGCCACGCCGGCGTGAAGCCCGATGCGCCGCCCCGGCGCGCGCTCCCGCCCCGTCGGTTGGCATTGTGCGCCGGCCGCGTTACACTAATTCGCATACGAAATATTCGGGAACGAAAATTTAATGGCCGAAGAAAAACCGACGGGAGCCGTCAGCCCCGGCCACGACGAGCTCGCGCGCGATGTGCTGCGCTCGCTGCGCCGCATCCTGCAGGCCGTCGATCTGCACGGGCGCGGCCTGAAGGCGCGCCATGGCCTGACCGGCCCACAGATCATCTGCCTGCGCGAGATCCGGCGCCGCGAATCGCTCAACACCGGGCGGCTCGCGCGCGAGGTCGGGCTCAAGCCGCCGACGGTGACCGGTATCGTCGATCGCCTCGAGGAGCGCGGGCTGGTCACGCGCCGACGGCGCCACCGGGACAAGCGCCAGGTCCGCGTCGAGCTGACCGAGCAGGGCTGCACCGTCGTCGACGCGGCACCGGCGCCGTTGCAGGAGAAGTTCGTCGAGCGCCTCGGATACCTGCCCCGGGAGCGCCAGGAGGCCATCGCGGCGCACCTCGACGAGGTCGTCGGCCTGCTGGAGGCCGACGACATCGAGGCCGGGCCGCTGCTGGCCCAGGGCTCGGCCAACCCCGCGAGCACCGACCTGACGCCCGATCCACGGACGGGCAATAGCGACACGCGCGACCGCTCCGCCTGACACCGAATTCCACGAATCGAACACACCGACGCGAATCCACCGCGCAAGGGAATCGTTATCGCCAAGCCGATGAACATCATCATCCAGAAGTACGGCGGATCCTCCGTCGCCGACGAAGAGCGGATCGCCCGGGTGGCCGACCGCATCCTCGAGACTCGCCGCGCCGGCCACGATGTCGTCGCCGTGGTATCGGCGATGGGCACGACCACCCAAGACCTGCTGCAGCGCGCCGGGCGCGTCGCCGAGGAACCATCCGCGCGCGAACTCGACGTGCTGCTGTCGACCGGCGAGTGCCAGTCGATGGCGCTGCTGGCGATGGCCCTCGAGGCCCGCGGCGCGCCGAGCGTGTCGCTGTCGGGCCCCCAGTGCGGCATCCGCACCACGCAGCGCCACTTCAACGCGAGCGTGACGGGCGTCGAGCCCGAGCGCGTCCGGCAGGAACTGCATCACGGCCGGATCGTCGTGGTCGCCGGCTACCAGGGCCTGGCTCCGAATCACGACACCGCCACCCTCGGCATCGGCGGCTCGGACATCACCGCCGTCGCCCTGGCCGGTGCCCTCGAGGCCGAGCGCTGCGAGATCGGCTCCGACGTCGCCGGCATCTACTCGGCCGACCCCGGCGTGGTCGACGACGCGCGGCGCCTCGACGAGGTCAGCTACGCCGAGATGCTCACCCTGGCGCGCCACGGCGCATCGGTGCTCAACCCGCGCGCCGTGCGCCACGCCCGCGATCACGGCGTCGAGATCCACGCGCTGTCCACCTTCGAGCCGGAGGCGGGCGGCACCGTGGTGCGCGACGTGCCGCGCCCGCGGGGCCCGCGGGCCGTCGGCGTCGCCAGCCACTCGAGCCTGGTGCCGATCGTGGTCGAGGCGAACGGCACCGAGGGCACGCAGGCCATCGGTGACGCCGTGCGTGCCGTCGTCGGCAGCGACGACGTCTTCCTCGACCGCCACCACAAGCGCAGCGGCACGCGCGAGTTGTTCATCCCGGCGAGCGATGTGCCCGACCCGGAGGCCTTCGGCCGCGGCATCCGCGAACGCTTCGACGACCGCGTCCGCGTGGGCGCGGCCCGCGCCTCGGTCTCCGCCGTCGGCCTCGGCCTCGGGGCGGAGGCCGAGCGCTGGCAGAGCGCATCGCGTTCACACGCCCGCCGCGCCGGGATCCGGGTGTACCGCGACTACAGCGCGGAGCACGCCCTCACCTGCGTGATCGAGCCCGACCAGGTCGATCCCGCGATGGCGCTGCTGCACGAGCGCCTCGCGCTCGGGGAGGCCGGCTGATGGACCCGCTGACGATCGAGGCAATCCCGATGATGGAACGCCCCGCCGTACCGGAGGACACGGGCCCGGGCACGCAACCGAGCAATCAGGGCATCCCCGGCCCGCGCCACGCCGACATCCTCTACCGCCCGGCGACGCCGACCGACGGCGCACGCATGTGGGCGTTGGTGCAGGGGGCGGGCACGCTCGAGCTGAACCCGTCGTATGCCTACATCCTGATCTGCCAGCACTTCGGCGACACTTGCCTGGTGGCGGAGAAGGACGGCGAGGTGGTCGGCTTCGTGCTCGCCTACATCCCGCCGCGCCAGGAGGACACCGTGTTCGTCTGGCAGGTCGGGGTGAGCAACAAGGTCCGCAAGCGCGGTGTCGGCATCCAGCTCCTGCGCCACCTGCTGGCACTCGACGGCTGCCGCAGCGTGCGCTACATCGAGGCGAGCGTGACGCCGTCGAACAAGCCGTCGCAGAACCTGTTCCGCTCGTTCGCGCGCAAGTGGGGCGTGCCCTGTCGCAGGATCCCGTTCTTCCCGGCCGAGTTCTTCCCCGAGAAACACGAGGCAGAAGACCTCTACCGCGTCGGCCCGCTGCAATGGCCCGAGGCCTGACCGGCGACGGCAGGCACTGCCCGACCACGCCGCCGCGGCGCGAGCCGCGGGCGGCCGAAGCAAGGAGATCCGCATGAATCCGATCATCGACCGCCACGAGTCAACCGTGCGCGGCTACTGCCGCAGTTTCACGGCTACCATCGATACGGCCGAGGGCGCCTGGGTCACCGACGTCGACGGCCGGCGCTACCTCGACTTCCTCGCGGGCGCCGGCGCCCTCAACTACGGCCACAACCCGCCCGCGCTGAAGCGGCGTCTGCTCGAGTACATCGAGCGCGACGGCATCAGCCACGGCCTCGACTTCTACACCGACGCGAAGTCACGCTTCCTCGAGCGCCTGCACGAGCTCGTGCTCGCGCCGCGCGGCCTGGACTATCGCGTGCAGTTCCCGGGCCCCACCGGCACCAACGCCGTCGAGGCCGCTCTCAAGCTCGCGCGCAAGGTGACCGGGCGCGACAACGTCGTGTTCTTCACCAACGGCTTCCACGGCATGACGCTCGGCACGCTGGCCGTCACCGGCAACGCCGGCAAGCGTGCCGGCGCCGGCCAGGCCCTGCACAACGCCACGCCGATGCCGTTCGACGGCTACATGGGCGACGGCGCGGACACGCTCGCCTACTTCGAGCGCGTGCTCGAGGACCGCGGCAGCGGCGTCGACAAGCCGGCCGCCGTGGTGCTCGAGACCGTGCAGGCGGAGGGCGGCATCAACGTCGCCTCGAACGAGTGGCTGCGGCGCCTGGCCGACCTCTGCCGGCGCCACGAGATCCTGCTCATCGTCGACGACATCCAAGTCGGCTGCGGGCGCACCGGGCGCTTCTTCAGCTTCGAGGACGCCGGTCTCGAGCCCGACATGATCTGCCTGTCGAAGTCGCTCAGCGGCTACGGCCAACCGCTCGCCGTCGTGCTGATCCGCCCCGAGCTCGACCAGTGGCAGCCGGGCGAGCACAACGGCACCTTCCGCGGCAACAACCTCGCCTTCGTCACCGCGACCGCGGCGCTGGAAACCTGGTGGCGCGACGACGCGCTCACGCGCGACGTCGAGCGCAAGGGCCGCTTCGTGGCCGAGCGCCTGCAGCGCATCGCCGACGACGTACCCGAGCTCGCGGCCAGCGTACGCGGGCGCGGCTTCATTCAGGGCCTGGCCTGCGGCGACCGCCCGGCCGCGGATGCGATCTCGGCGCGCTGCTACGAGCACGGCCTGATCGTCGAGACCGCCGGCATCGACGACCAGGTGCTGAAATTCCTCGCCCCGCTGACGATCACCGACGGCGACCTCGCCCGGGGCCTCGACGTGATCGCCGCGGCCGCCCGCGACGTCGCCCGCCAGCGCCGTGGCGCCCGCGCGGCCGCCTGAGCACCATGCCGCCGCGACGCCGCATCAGCGACGCGCGGCCGATGAGATCGACAATGACAAGGGAGAGCAAGCCATGATCGTCCGCCGCCTCAACGACATCCTGGGCACCGACCGCGAGGTCGACGGCAACAGCTGGGTCAGCCGCCGCCTGGTGCTCGCCGACGACCGCATGGGCTACTCGGTCCACGACACCGTCATCCGTGCCGGCACCGAGACCCACATCCACTACAGAAACCACCTGGAGACGGTCTACTGCATCGCCGGCGAGGGCGAGGTCGAGACGGTCGCCGACGGCCACGTCTGGCCGATCGGGCCGGACACGGTGTACGTGCTCGACCAGAACGACGAGCACTACCTGCGCGCCCACGACGGCAGCGACATGCGCATGGTCTGCGTGTTCCGCCCGGCGCTGAACGGCCACGAGATGCACGATGCCGACGGCGCCTATCCCGCGCCGGAGTCCGAAACGGCCTGAAGCCCCGCCCGCTGGCGCACCGGGCGACCGCCGCCCGGTGCGACATCGTCGTGTCATCGGCGCGCCGTTAGGATCGGCACGCTTCGACGCCGCCGACGACGGCGGCGGCCCATTCATCGACGCCCCCGGGACGCCCCGTGACGCGCTCCAGCCCCAACCCCGAGTCACCCGCGGGCGCCGCGCGCCGGCGCTTCCTGCAGCAGGCCCTCGCCGGCGCCGGCGTCATGGCCGGCGGGGTCGGGCTGTGGAGCTGCGGCACGCCGCGCGCCGTC
>CAZVFN010000028.1:0-27419 GCA_964626335.1 uncultured Ectothiorhodospiraceae bacterium | reverse complement strand
CCCACCACGGGGCTCGATCCGCAGGCGCGGCGCAACTTCTGGTCGCTGGTCGAGCGCATCCGCGAGCGCGGCAAGACGGTGCTGCTGACCACCCACTACATGGAGGAGGCCGCGCGGCTTTGCACCGAGATCGCGATCGTCGACCACGGGCGGATCATCGCCCAGGGGGCGCCGACGCGCCTGCTGTCGGAGCACTTCGGCGACACCGTGCTCGAGCTGCCGCGCGCCGACCTGCCGGACGCCGAGGGCCTGCCGGCCAGCGGCGTGGCCGCCGGTGACCGCGTCGAGCTGATGACCACGGACGTGTCGGCGACCATCGCCGCGCTGGTCGCGCGCGAGGTGCCGCTCGAGCGCCTGCGCATCCGCGAGCGCACGCTCGAGGACTTGTTCCTGGAGCTCACCGGGCGGACCCTGCGGGCATGAGCGGCGGCCGCCTCGATCTTCGCCGCATCGGCGCGATCTTCCTCGCGCGCAACCGCGAGTTCTTCCGCGACCGCGCGACGCTGACCTGGAGCATCGTCCTGCCGGTGGCGATCGTGTTCGGCTTTGCCTTCGCCTTCTCCGGCAGCGCGCCCGAGCGCAACACCATCGGCGTGCTCGGCGACCCGGCGGCGGCCGAGCGCCGGCTCGGCATCGAGTACGTGGAGTACGCGCGCGTCACCGACCGCGAGCGCGGCATCGAGCAGGTCCGCCGCCACGACCTCGACCTGCTGGTCGACGTCGACGGTCGCCGCTACTGGGTGTCGTCCGCTTCGCCCAAGGGCTACATGCTCGAGCGCGTGCTGCACGGGGTGACGACCGACGGCGCGCGCTTCGAGCGCCAGGCCGTGCCGGGGCGGGTCATCCGCTACGTCGACTGGCTCGTGCCGGGGCTGCTGGCGATGAACATGATGTTCGCGGCGCTGTTCGGCGTCGGTTTCGTGATCGTGCGCTACCGCAAGAACGGCGTGCTCAAGCGCCTCAAGGCGACCCCGCTGCGCCCGGCCGAGTTCCTGGTCGGCCAGCTCGGCTCGCGCCTGATGATCATCGTCGTGATCACCAGCGCGATCTTCGCCGGCAGCCACGCGATCCTCGACTTCCCCCTGCGCGGCAACCCGCTGGGCCTGTTGCTGGTGCTGGTGCTCGGCGGCATCTGCCTGATCGCGCTCGGGCTGATCGTGGCCTCGCGCACGGCGAGCGAGGAGCTCGCGGGCGGCCTGCTGAACCTGTTCACCTGGCCGATGATGTTCCTGTCCGGGGTCTGGTTCTCGGTCGAGGGTCTGCACCCGTGGCTGCAGGCCATCGCGCGCGTGCTGCCGCTGACGCACGTGATCGAGGCGGGCCGCGCGATCATGCTCGACGGCGCCGGGCTGGTCGCGATCACCCCCAACCTGCTGGTGCTCGCCGCGATGTCGGTCGTCTTCCTGGCGATCGGCGCGCGCCTGTTCCGCTGGGAGTGAGGCGCCTCGCGGTGACCACGCCCGGATGGCGCCCCGCGATCGCCCCTGCCCGACCGCCGCCTTGCCAGCAATGCCCTTCGCCCTTCGCCCGCCGTCGTTGCGAGCGAACGCGATGCAATCCAGCGACAGCACCGCACCGCGCCCGTCGCGAGCGCGACACGCAGTCCCGCCCGGCTGCACGCCTCGCCGCCGGCCGCCATCGCCCCGTTTCACCCTTCGAGCGGATGAGCCCCCGCATCCACGCGCTCGCGGTGATGCGCGTCGAACGCCGCCAGCCCGTCGTCGCCGAAATACCGCCGCAGCGCCCGGCGGTCGGCGTCGAGCAGGTCCACCATCAGCAGCCCGTCGAGCACGTCGCTGAACTGGTCGTCGACATTGAAGCCGAGCAGGCGCCCGCCCAGGCGCAGGTACTGGCGCAGCAGCACGGGCACGCCCTTGGCGTCGGTCTCGATCTGCCCGATCAGCTCCGATAGATCGTCGATCGAGTCGATGCCGGCGAAGTCTGCTTCGCGCCAGATGGCGTCGCGCCGGCCACGGAACGGTCGCCGCGGGTGGACCAGGCGGGCGAGGTCACTGCGGGTGCGCGTGCGCGTCAGGAAATCGACCAGCAGCTGCTGCGACGTCGTCTGGTAGTTCGCGCTGATGCTCACCGGTCCGAACAGCACCGTGTAATGCGGCTGCTGGACGACGAACTGCGCAATGCCCTTCCACAGCAGCAGCAGCGGCTGGAACTCGCGCTGGTACTCCGGGCGCACGAACGATCGGCCCAGCTCGATCGCCGGATCCAGGTGCTCGACCAGGCGGGTGCGGAAGCGGAACAGCGTGTGGCTGTAGAGCCCGCGCTTGCCGAGACGCGGCAGGATCTCGTCGGTGAGCCCGAGGCGATAGCCGCCGACGATCTCCCGGCGCTGGCGGTGCCAGATGAACAGGTGGTGGTAGTACGCGTCGTGGACGTCGAGATCGACATCGCCGCCGGTGCCCTCACCGGCGGCGCGGAACGTGAGCTCGCGCAGCCGCCCGATCTCGCGCAGGCCCCGCGGCAGCCGGCCTGCGGCGGCGCAGTAGACGCTGTACGGACCGTGATCGAGCAGCAGCTCGGCCCGGGTCAGCGCCGCGACCTCGGCGGCCAGCACCCCGTTGTCGCCGGCTGCGGCAATCGGCTCCCGCCCGGCGCCGGCGTGTCGCGGGCCGACGCCGCGCCCCTGGGCGCTCGTGCCGAGCATCCCGATCCGCAGGCGCAGGTAGCGTCCGGCCTCGAAGTCTGCCTCGAACCCGTCGAGCTTGCGCGGGGGCAGCGCCTCGCCGGTGCGCACCTCCGGTTCACCGCGCTGGCGCGGACCACCCGGTAGCCAGCGCAGCGGTGCCCGCGCGCCCGGATATCCCGCGTACACCGGCCGGACCTCGGCATGCCCGAGGCGCACGAGGCGCCGCACCAGGCGCCCCCAGCGGACCTGGGCGACGCGGCTGCGCAGCGCGCGCCGGGGCAGGCTGGCCCGCAGCACGAGCAGCCGCCCGCCGGAGCGCAGCCAGCGCACGCATCGGCGCAGTGCGACCGTGTTGCGCCGCGATGGGTCGACGTGGAACACGCAAACGCCCGCCGGGACCGCGTCCGTGTCGCTGGCGAGCATCGCCAGGCCGTCGCGCTCGGCGCAATGCTGGATCAGGGCCGGGGCCAGGGGATCGCGCGTCGAGACCGCGGCGACCAGCAGATGCCCGGGGGCAGCGTTCGGGCCTGCGTGGCGCGCGTGGCGGGCGTGGCGGGCGGTGTCCATTGGCTGCGTCGGCTCCCGGGGCCGCGCCCCGTTGCCACCCCGATACGGCACAGGATACGGGAAGCATCCGTGAATGCAGTGCGCGCGGCGCCGGATGCCCACGTGCGCTCGTCGCGATTGGACCGGATCGGGTCGTCGGGTACAGTCCGGAGACTCCGACCCGGGACCGGCAACCCCAGGGAATCAGATTGCACCGGACCGGATGGCTCCTCTGCCTCGCGCTGCTTCCGCTCGCCATCGGTTGTGCCGCGGGCGCGGGCGGCGCGAAGGACGGCGATCCACGCATCGCGAACGCCCTGGTTCGGATCTTCGAGACGGCCGATCCGCGCACCGCCGCGGAGGAGCGCGGTCTGGACACGTCGGCGCACGGCGTTCGCGTCGATGTCCAGACGCAGGGGCTCGAGGCGGGCGACCGCGAGCGCTTCGACCGGCCCGGTGTCCATGTCCATCACTTCTCGCCGCGCGCCGAGCGCGTCGCCGTCAGCGTGCGCGATCACGCGGCTCTGCGTGCGCTCGCGCGGATCGAGCCGGTGCGCCGGCTCGCGCCGGCCTACGGCACGGCCGACGACGGCGCGACCGGCGGGGCCTACTGATGCTGCCGCGATCCCCGATCCACGGCGCGGCGGTCGCCCTGGCCGTCGCCCTGGCGGGCGCTTCGGGGCACGCAGCGGGTGCCGGTTCCCCGCCGCCGGGCAAGGACGGTGGCATCGGCGGGGTCGGCGACCACCTCGAGCGCGCGGTCGCGGCCGCGGAGCGCAGGCGCCGCAGCATCGGCGGCGCCGAGACGAAGCGAACTGGCCCGCGCGCCGACGTCGTGCTCGCCATGGATGCGGATGTCACGCGTGCCGAGCTCGCCGCCACCGGCGTCGGTGTCCTCGCGCACACGCCGCGTTACGGCCGCGCGACCGTGACCGTGCCGGATCGCGCGGCGCTCGAGCGCCTCGCGACGCTGCCCGGCGTGCGCATGGTGCGCAGCGATTACGGTCATCGACGGCGCGCCGGCAGCGTGACGAGCCGCGCCGTCGAGGCCATGCAGGTCGATGGCGTGACGGGCCTCACGGGCAACGGTGTCACGGTCGGGATCCTGTCCGACAGCATGTCCCGGACAACCAAGGTGGTCGACGTCGGCACCACGACCTTCGACGGCGAAACGACGCCGGGTACTGCGGAAAAATCCTCGCACGTCGTCATGGAAAAGAGCTTTCCACAACAGAGCAACGATCTGCCGGCCCGGGTCGAGATCCTGCAGGACGACGCGGGCGGCAGCGTGGTCGACGAAGGCACGGCCATGGCGGAGCTCCTCCACGACATCGCCCCGGATGCCGACATCCTTTTCCACACAGCCGCAGGCGGCGGCATCGCCGGCTTCGCCGATGCCATCGACACCCTGTGCAGCTCGGGTGCCGATGTCGTGGTCGATGACGTCGGCTTCCTCGCCGAGCTCATATACCAGCGCGACGCGATCTCGCGCGCCGCCGAGGCGTGCGTCGATCGCGGCGTGGCCTACTTCTCCGCCGCCGGCAACGGCAGCGACCGCGGCTTCCGCGCCGAGTTCGACGACCTGCTCGCGCGCGACGACGACGGCCGCTCGAGCGTCTTCCCGCCGCGAGAGGACGACTTCCACAACTGGACCAGTGGCGATCCGTACCTGCGGGTCGAGGTCCCGGAGAACAGCCGCCTGACGGCCGTGCTGCAGTGGAACCAGCCGGCGCTGTCCGTGCCGGAGAACAGCGGCAATGGCCCGCGCATCGACCTCGACCTGCTGTCGTTCGCGCAGCCCTCGACCGGCGCAGTCGAGACCGGTCTCAGCAGCGTGGTCGATCAGCAGGCCGGGAATGCCAGCGCCGGTCAGGACCCGCTGGAGGTGGTGGCAATCAGCACGGGCAGCCGCGGGGAGACGCATTACCTCGCCGTTGACCACTGGGCGGGCGAGCAGGAACGGATCCCGCAGGGCGACGGCACGCCGCTCGAGTTCCGCCTGGTGTTCTTCGAGAGCGGTGGCTCCAGCAGCATCGAGCACCTCGATTCGCCCGGCGGCCCGGACCCGGCCCCGAGCATGTACGGCCACACCCTCGCCTCGGGCGTGCAGTCCGTGGGCGCGGTGCCCTGGTTCGACGCGGGTCCATTCCTGGACGACACCAATCCGCTCGGCGACCGGGACCTGATCAACCCGGAACCGTTCACCGCGCGCGGCGGTGCCCTCGAGCGGCACTTCGAGCCCGGCGGCCGCTTCCGTCGGGCCACCCAGCCGCCGCAGCCGCGGATTGCCGCGAGCGACGGCAACGACACGACGTTCTTCGGACAGCCATGGCCGTCTTCGCTCGAGCCCGAAGCCGGTGAAGACGACGATGTCCCGAACTTCTTCGGCACCTCCGCTGCGGCCCCCAACGCCGCTGCGGTCGCCGCGCTCCTCTTGGAAGACGACGCCAGCCTGGCCCCGGGCGACATCGCCGCCAAGCTCCAGGCCTCGGCCACCGACGTCGACGGTGCCGACGCCGCACCGGGCTGCGATGACCGCACGGGCAGCGGCCTCGTCGACGCCGCGGGCGCGGTCACCGCCAGCGATCGCCCGCCGAGCGCGGATGCCGGCAGCGATACCTCGGCGGACGCCGGCGACACGGTCACCCTCGACGGCAGCGCGAGCCGCGACGACGACGGCGTCGAGACCTCCCGCTGGCGGCAGGTGGCCGGGCCCCCGGTGGACCTGACCAACCCGAAGGGCGCGCAGACCGACTTCACGGCGCCGGGCGAGGGCGGCAGCCTGATCTTCGAGCTGCGCGTCGAGGATGCGGCCTGCCTGTCCGACGCGGACCGGGTGCAGGTGGACGTCGAGGGCGGCGGCGATGGTGGCGGCGGCGCCACCGGCTGGAGCCTCTGGGCCCTCGCGGGCCTGCTCCTGGCCCGCGTGCCGGTGCGCCGCCGGCCGGCGTGACGGCGCGTGATCATCCGGCGTCGACGGCCCCGCGCCCACGCGCTCGCCCGACCGCGGGGCAGCCGCAATGGCCCCATCGCGCAAGACGGCGTGCCTGACCATCCGCGCGCTTCGCACCCCTGGGTACGGATCGGTCGCCCATGCGGAGCACTTCGGTGTCGATGCCCGCCCCGGCGCAGCGACGCGTGCATCGGGTGCAAGGCACTGGCGATCGTCGAGGACCTCGACGACGGGCGGTCCGATTGCGACACCTGCCCGCTGATCCGGGCGGGCGTGCCCGACCGCTCCCGAAGGCGCCCGCGGGCCGGTGCGGTGGCTTGCCGCGCCGCACCGGCCTGGCCTACGCTCGCCACCTCGATACGCCAGCCGGAGCGCACCGATGGCCGCCAGGCAACCGCTGATCGCCCCGTCGATTCTGGCCGCCGACTTCGCGCGCCTGGGCGAGGAGGTCGACAACGTCCTCGCGGCCGGCGCCGACATGGTCCACTTCGACGTGATGGACAACCACTACGTGCCGAACCTCACCATCGGCCCGCTCGTCTGCGAAGCGCTGCGCAACCACGGCATCACCGCCCCCATCGACGTCCATCTCATGGTCAAGCCGGTCGACCGGCTGATCCCCGACTTCGCGCGCGCCGGCGCCGACTGGATCACGTTCCACCCCGAAGCGACCGAGCACGTCGACCGCTCGCTCGCGCTCGCGCACGAGCACGGCTGCCGCACCGGCCTGGTGTTCAACCCGGCCACGCCGATGGACGTGCTGCGCTACGTCGCCGACAAGGTCGACATGGTGCTGCTGATGTCGGTCAATCCCGGCTTCGGTGGCCAGAAATTCATCCCGCGGACCCTCGCCAAGCTGCGCGAGGCGCGCGCGCTGCTCGACGAGCTCGGCAGCGACGCCCGCCTCGAGATCGACGGCGGCATCAAGGCCGACAACATCGGCGCCGCGGCCGCCGCCGGCGCCGACACCTTCGTCGCCGGCTCCGCCCTCTTCGGCGCCCCCGACTACGGCGGCGTCATCACCGACATGCGCCAGCGCATCGACATGGGTCGCTCGACCTCATGATCGACACGAATCGGCGCGCACTCGCTGACGCCGCGTCCCGAAGGTGCGCAGCAGCGACCGACCGCGGGCATCGCTGCAATCGCCCGGCAGATCGCGCGGGGGTTGTCGACGCGGGCGCACGTGGACTCGCACGCCCTGTTCGCGATGCGGCCTCGACGTTCGCCGTGAGTCGCGACGGGATGGTGCCGCCGCGTCGTCGGTGCGAGTGCACGACGCCCTTGCGTGATTTCGGGGCGGAAGGCGAGGAACGGGACATTCAATGATTCGTGCAGCACTGATCGATCTCGACGGCACGCTGGTCGACAGCGCGCCCGAGCTGGCCCGGGCCGTGGATCGGGTACTGGCCGATCTGGGGCATCCGCCCGCCGGTGTGGCACGTGCGCGGCACTGGGTGGGCGAGGGCATCGACCGCTTGCTCGAGCAGGCGCTGGAATGGGCCTCGGGCAAGGCGCCGGGCGAGGACGGGCTGCGCTCGGCGCGCATTGCGTTCGACACGGCCTACGCGGAAATCATCGGCACCAACGCGCCGATCTATCCCGGCGTGGTCGCGGGCCTGGAGCGGCTGCGGGCAGCGGGCATCGCCTGCGCCTGCATCACGAACAAGGCGCGGGTGTTCGCGATCGGTCTGGTCGGCGCGATCGGCATCGCCGAGCGCTTCGACGTCATCGTCGCCGGCGACACGGTCGCCGAGCGCAAGCCGGCGGCCGCACCCCTCGAGGCGGCGGCGCGCAAGCTCGGGGTGGCCGTCACGGATTGCGTCGTGGTGGGCGACTCGGCCATCGACGTCGCCGCGGCGCGCGCGGCGGGCTGCCCCGCCTGGTGCGTGCGCACGGGTTACAGCCGGGGCGCGCCGATCGACTCGGCCGCGCCGGACCGCGTGTTCGACCGGCTCGACGCGCTGGCCGAGGCGTTGTGCGCGGAGGTGGCGGGGGCGTAGGCGCGCCATTGCGGCGCAAACGCGCGCATCGTTGAACGGCCCCTGGTCCGCGTGCGCGCGTCTACCTTCGGCGCAAGCCGCGCCCACGGTGGCTCCGTTCTCGCACGGGCGCCGGGAACGCCCGGGGACGCGCAGCGTTCACCCCCTGGGGCGGACTGGCAGTGGATGCTCGTGGGGCCCGTGGTGACGCCGCGCGCCCGCCGCCCGCCGCGTCGGGATGGTGCCGGCACGCCCCGAGACCGGCCATCCGCGAGCGCGCCGCAGTGGCTCGGGCCTTGCTTGACGGTTCCGGGGCGCGCCGGTTTAATAGGTTGCCGATTCGAGTACGGCCCGTTCTCATGGTGAAGGTGTCCGGCATCCGGGAGCGTTCGGCGCCGCGCGGGCGGCGATGGCGGCGCGCGGACTGAGCCGCGACCGCCGTCCCGCTGCTTCCGGAGCCGATACCCGATGACACCCGAGCAGTTCCACGCCTACGCCGAGGCGGGCTATAACCGCATCCCGCTCTCGCGCGAGATCCTCGCGGACTTCGATACCCCGCTGTCCACGTGGGCCAAGTTGGTCGATGGCCCCTACGCCTATCTGTTCGAATCGGTCGTCGGCGGCGAGAAGTGGGGCCGCTATTCCGTGATCGGCCTGCCCTGTCGCACGGTGATCCGGGTCGAGGCGCGCACCGTGACGGTGACCACGGAGGGCGAGGTGGTCGAGCAGGAGACCGTCGCCGATCCGCTGGCGTGGATCGAGGCCTACCGCGCGCGCTTCCGCGTGCCCGACGTCGAGGGGCTGCCGCGCGTCCAGGGCGGGCTGGTCGGTTATTTCGGCTACGACACGGTCCGCTACATCGAACCGCGCCTGGATGTGCCGCAGGACAAGGCGGACCCGCTCGGCACGCCGGCGATCCTGCTGATGCTGTCCGACGAGGTGGTCGTGTTCGACAACCTGCGCGGCACGGCCCGCTTCATCGTCTTCGTCGAGGCGAGCGAGGACGCGCGCATCGCCGGCGAGGCCCGCCTCGACAACCTGGTAAGCGCGCTGCGCGGTCCCGGCGCGGGCTACCCGACACCCGTGCGCGCGCTCGACGTCACCGAGAAGGACTTCGTCTCCGGTTTCACCGAGGCTGGCTACAAGGACGCGGTCGAGCGCATCAAGCACTACATCGTCGACGGCGACGTCATGCAGGTCGTGCCTTCGCAGCGCATGACCGTGCCGTTCGCCGCGCGCCCGATCGACCTCTACCGGGCGCTGCGCTGCCTCAACCCGTCGCCCTACATGTACCTGCTGGATTTCGCCGATTTCCAGGTCGTCGGCGCCTCGCCCGAGATCCTCACGCGTGTCGAGGACGACGAGGTGACCGTGCGCCCGATCGCGGGGACCCGCAAGCGCGGCCGCGGGGAGGGGGAGGACCGAGCCCTCGAGGCCGAGCTGCTCGGGGATCCGAAGGAGATCGCCGAGCACCTGATGCTGATCGATCTCGGGCGCAACGACGTCGGGCGCATCGCCGAGATCGGCTCGGTCGAGCTCACCGACCGGATGACGGTCGAGCGCTATTCGCACGTGATGCACATCGTGTCGAACGTGGTCGGGCGGCTGCGCCCGGGGCTGTCGGCGATCGACGTGCTGCGCGCGACGTTCCCGGCCGGCACGCTCTCGGGCGCGCCCAAGATCCGCGCGCTGGAGATCATCGACGAGCTCGAGCCGGTGCGCCGCGGGGTGTATTCCGGGGCCGTGGGCTACCTTGCGTGGTCGGGCGACATGGACACCGCCATCGCGATCCGCACGGCCGTGATCAAGGACGGCGAGCTCCACGTCCAGGCGGGCGGCGGCATCGTCCACGACTCGCAGCCCGACGCGGAGTGGGAAGAGACCATGAACAAGGCCCGCGCGATGATCCGCGCGGTCGAACTGGCGGAAAAGGGCCTCGACGCGGCCGACGGGATCCCCGAACGCTGACGAGGCCCGGTTATCGCAAAGGCGCAAAGAGTGCCAAGGCGCGCCAAGGAGGGCGGTCAATGGGCGATGAGAATGCGGTAGGCCGAGCAGTTGTCGATTCGCCGGTACAATTGCATCGCGAGCTCGGTCCCGGATTGCTTGAGTCGGTCCACGAGGTCACTCTTGCAGGAGCCCTGACACGCCGCGGCTACCGGGTGGAAAAACAGGTTTCGGTGCCGCTGACCTATCGAGGGGTACGCCTTGGGCAGGGATTCAGGATCGACCCTGACAGCGCACGAAGCGTGATCGTGGAAAGCAAGTCCGTGGACCGGTTGACGGACGCGCACCGCAAACAGCTTCTGAATGATCTGCGACTTACGGACGGCCGACTCGGATTCTCCTGCTCAACTTCGGCGAATCGAGGATGAAGGACGGCATCGTGCGTATGGTGAACAATCGGGAGGAATAGGGTCTTCCTGGCGTCCCTTGGCGCTCTTCGCGCCTTTGCGAGAACCCATGCAAGCGGGTGGTGATCCCAATGCTGGTCATGATCGACAACTACGATTCGTTCACCTGGAACCTGGTGCAGTACCTGGGCGAACTGGGGACCGAGGTGGCGGTGTATCGCAATGACGAGCTGACGGTGGACGAGCTGGAGGCGCTCGACCCGGAAGTGTTGATGATATCCCCGGGGCCGTGCACGCCCAACGAGGCCGGCATCTCGGTCGCGACGGTGCGTCGCTTCGCCGGTCGGGTGCCGCTGCTCGGCGTGTGCCTGGGCCACCAGAGCATCGGCCAGGCCTTCGGGGGCCGGGTGGTGCACGCGCGCGAGATCATGCACGGCAAGACCTCGATGATCCATCACACGGCCCGGGGGGTGTTCGCCGGCCTGCCGAACCCGTTCGAGGCGACGCGCTATCATTCGCTGGTGGTCGCGCGCGACGGCTTCCCCGATGCACTCGAGATCACGGCCTGGACCGAGCACGACGACGGCTCGATGGACGAGATCATGGGACTGCGCCATCCGGACCTGCCGCTCGAGGGCGTTCAGTTCCACCCCGAGTCGATTCTCACGCGCCACGGCCACGACCTGTTGCAGAATTTCCTCGGCGCGCCCGAGCGCTCGGAGGAGGAGGCACCGGCATGAATGTCCAGGAGGCGATCAAGACCGTCACCGAGGGGCGCGACGTCTCCAGCCAGGAGATGATCGACGTCATGCGCCGGATCATGACGGGCGAGGCCACCGACGCGCAGATCGGCGGCTTCCTCATCGGTCTGCGCATGAAGGGCGAGACGGTCGACGAGGTGGTGGGCGCGGCCACGGTGATGCGTGAGCTCTCGAGCCGCGTCCACGCCGATGTCGAGCACCTGGTCGACACCTGTGGCACCGGCGGCGACGCCTCGGGCACGTTCAACATCTCCACCGCCGCGGCGCTGGTCACTGCCGCCGCCGGCGCCCGCGTCGCCAAGCACGGCAACCGCTCCGTCTCCAGCGCCTCCGGCAGCGCCGACCTGCTCGAGGCGGCCGGAGTGAACATCGATCTGACCCCCGAGCAGGTTGGCGAGTGCATCGAGCGCGCGGGGATCGGCTTCCTGTTCGCGCCGGCGCATCACAAGGCGATGCGTCACGCGATCGGTGCGCGCAGGGAGATGGCGGTGCGCACGCTGTTCAACGTGCTCGGCCCGCTGACCAACCCGGCCGGCGCGCCGAACCAGGTCATCGGGGTGTTCTCCGCACACTGGGTGGAGCACCTGGCACGCGTGCTGGGCGAGCTCGGCAGCCGCCACGTCGTGGTGGTGCACGCCGCCGACGGACTCGACGAGATCAGCATCGGTGCCGAGACGAACGTGGCCGAGGCCCGCGACGGCGAGATCTCGACCTACACGATCGCCCCGGAAGACTGCGGCCTCGAGCGCGCCGACGTCGCCGGCATCCGGGCCGGCACTCGCGACGCGAGCCTTGCGCTGGTGCACCAGTGCCTCGACGACGTGGACGGGCCGGCGCGCGACATCGTCGCCCTCAACGCCGGCGCGGCCATCTACACCTCGGGCGTGGCCGCGAGCCTGCAAGAGGGCGTCGACAGGGCAAGGGAGTCGATGCGCAGCGGTGCGGCGCGGGGCAAACTCGACGAGCTGGTGCAAGTGTCGAATGGCTTCTGATGCTGCCCCGCGCGAGGCCCCCGACGTCCTGCGACGGATCCTGGCACGCAAGGCCGAGGAGGTGGCCGAGGCGGCCGAGCGCGAGCCGTTGCGCACAGTGGCCGAGCGCGCGGCCCGGGCCGACGCCCCGCGGGGGCTGCGCGCGGCGCTGGCGCGGCGAATCGACGCGGGCGCGGTGGCGATCATCGCCGAGATCAAGAAAGCGAGCCCGAGCAAGGGCGTGCTGCGCGCGGACTACGATCCCGCAGCAATCGGGCGGGCGTATGCCGACGGCGGGGCGAGTGCCCTGTCGGTGCTGACCGACCGCGATTTCTTCCAGGGCGCGCCCGCGCACCTGGCGGCGGCGCGCGCGGCGAGCGCCCTGCCCGTGCTGCGCAAGGACTTCGTGATCGACGCCTACCAGGTCTACGAGGCACGCGCGCTGGGCGCAGATGCGGTGCTGCTGATCGTCGCCGCGCTGGGCGATGCGGCCCTGCGCGAGCTGCGCGACCTGGCCGCGCACCTCGGGATGGACACGCTGGTCGAGGTGCACGACGGCGACGAGCTCGAGCGCGCCCTCGCGATCCGCCCTGACCTGGTGGGCATCAACAACCGCGACCTGCGCACCTTCGATACGGATCTCGCGACGACGGCCCGCTTGCGCGGGCGCGTGCCGGACAACGTCGTGCTGGTCACCGAGAGCGGCATCCAGTCGCGCGCGGATATCGAGCGCATGCGCGGCGACGGTGTCCACGCCTTCCTCGTCGGCGAGGCCTTCATGACCTCCCCCGACCCGGGGTCGCGCCTGGCCGAGCTGTTCCGCCTCGATCCCGCGTAGGGAAGCCCCGGCGGGACGGCGTTTCGGGTCTTTCGGCTTGCTCGGGTGTGCTCGCGAAGGCGCACACGACGCCACGATTCGCGAGCGATGGATGTCGGCTCTCGCGGCGTCGCGGCGGGTGCGGCGTGTCGCGAGCGGCCGCCCCGGATTGCGGCTGCGCCTCCACCCGGGCTACGCGACTGTCCGGCATCGACGCACGGTGGGGTGGCCGGGCGTTGCGGCGTTGCGGGGGCTCCCCGTGGCGTCCCGCGGTCCTTCGCCGAGGCGCGCATTGCCCCCGGGCTCGCCAGGTTCAAAGCGGCCTCTCGCCGAGTCACGCAGGACACGGAGGTTCGCCGGGGAGCTTGTCGGGGCACCAGGGCCGCGGTTCGGCCAGCCCACGTCGGGGCGACGCCGGTTCGCGCGGGTGGGGCTCGCAAGAGCGCGCCTACACTGCCGTAATGCTCTGCGCCCGCCGCCACGCCGCGAGGACGAGCATCTTGTCGGCGCTCCTTCGCGTTGTTCGCGCCTTGGCGAGACCCCGAAAACAAGGGGCAAAACGGCGAAAGTAAATCAGCGGGTGCCGTGGATGACCATGGTCTTGCCGTGGGCCTGGATGAGGCCGCTGTCCTCGAGGTCCTTGAGCACGCGACCGACCATCTCGCGCGAGCAGCCGACGATGCGGGCGATCTCCTGGCGCGTGACCTTGATCTGCATGCCGTCCGGGTGGGTGAGTGCGTCCGGCTCCCGGGCCAGATCGAGCAGGGTGCGCGCCACGCGCCCGGTGACGTCGAGGAAGGCGAGGTCGTGGACCTTGGCGCTGGTGCGCCGCAGGCGGTCGGCCAACTGGCCGGCGACGGCGAACAGGACCTCCGGGGTGTGCCGCGACATTGTCTTGAAGTCATCGTAGCAGGTCTCGGCGACGATGCACGTCGTGCGCGCGGTCACCCAGGCGCTGCGCGAGGATGTCTCGTCGAAAAGCCCCATCTCGCCGAAGAACTCGCCCTCGTTGAGATAGGCGAGGATGAGCTCGTGACCCTCCGAATCCTCGATGGTGACGCTGACCGAGCCCTCGAGGATGTAATACAGCGAGTCGGGCTCGGCGCCCCCCTGGATGATGGTTGCGCGGGCCGAGTACGAGCGCCGGTGGCTGTGCTCGAGCAGGACCGGCAACCATTCGGGTTGCTGCGATGCCGGCGGAGTGACTGTCATTCTGGCATTCTTGATCGCCGGGAAACTGGCTGTCAAAGCAACCGGAGAGAGCCGATGCACGCACGAGTGACGTGGGACGGGGCGGCGCGGTTCGTCGGCGTGAGCGCGTCCGGTCACCGGGTGGTGATGGACGGTCCGCCGGAGGCGGGGGGACTCGACCAGGGTCCGCGGCCGATGGAGATGGTCCTGCTGGGCCTCGGGGGCTGCAGCGCATTCGACGTCGTGCAGATCCTGCGCAAGGGACGGCGCGCCGTGGCGGGTTGCGAGGTCGAGATCGAGGCGGAGCGCGCGGCGACGGACCCCAGGGTGTTTACCCGCATTCACCTGCGCTTCGTCGTCACCGGTGCCGAGCTCGATCGCCGGCGCGTCGAGCGCGCCGTGACGCTGTCGGCCGACAAGTACTGCTCCGTGGCGCGCATGCTCGCCTGCACGGCGGAGATCACGCACGAGGCGGAGCTGCGTGCCGCGTGAGGCGCGAGCGCCGGTCGCGCGCGCGGTCGTGCCCGCACTCCACGCCTGTTACCCTAATCAGTTCCCCGTGCCGGTCTTTCCGGGTACCTGCGCCGCGGCGGCGCGCCGGCCTCGGCGACGCGCCGGGCTGCCGCGCACCGGTTTGTGCTGCGCCGGGGGCCGGTGCACGACGCCGGTGCGGGAGGCAACGGAGAACCGTCTCCAGCGCAGACCCATAGCGGGGGGCAGCCGTGTCGGAACCGCTCAAGCGCAACATCAGGCTCCACGGTTTCAACAACCTCACGAAGACGCTGAGCTTCAACATCCACGACATCTGCTATGCGCAGAGCGAGGCGCACCGGCGCGAGTACATCGAGTACATCGACGAGGCGTACAACGCGGAGCGCCTGACCCACATCCTCGAGGACGTCGCCGCGCTGATCGGTGCGAACATCCTGAACGTGGCACGACAGAACTACGACCCGCAGGGCGCGAGCGTGACCCTGCTGATCTCCGAGGAACCGGTGGCCTCCGAGGGCATCTCGAACACCGAGTCGCCCGGGCCGCTGCCGGAGGCCGTGGCGGGCCACCTCGACAAGAGCCACATCACGGTGCACACCTACCCGGAAAGCCACCCGGACGGGGGTATCAGCACCTTCCGCGCGGACATCGACGTCTCGACGTGCGGGCGCATATCGCCGCTGAAGGCGCTGAACTACCTGATCCACAGTTTCGAGTCGGACATCGTGATCCTCGATTACCGCGTGCGCGGGTTCACACGCGACGTCAAGGGCAAGAAGCACTTCATCGACCACAAGATCAACTCGATACAGAACTACATGTCGCGCGACACGAAACAGCGCTACCAGATGTTCGACGTGAACGTGTATCAGGAGAACCTGTTCCACACGAAGATGGTGCTCAACGACTTCGACCTGAACGACTATCTGTTCGGCGCCGGCAAGGAGGACCTGCCGCCGAAGGAACTGAAGAAGGTGGAGCAGCAGGTGCGCCGGGAGATGGCAGAGATTTTCTACGGCCGCAACCTCGGCCGGAGCCTCAACCCCTGAGGGCGCACCGGGCAGAAAAATCTGGGGGCTCGAGGCCCCCGCCGGAATTTTCTTGTAATTATATTTCGCGTCGCTGACGCGCTTGTTGTTTATTGTTGTTGTTGTACCGGGGCGGTCCGCCGGTGGGTGGCGGCCCGGGCGGCGCCGGGCGAGCGCCCCGCGCCGCGAATGGCTTTTTTGTAGCAACCACGGCGGCGTGATGCAAATCGGGCCCGGGTATTGCACGAACCGGGCCTGTTGGGTACAATCTCGCGCCTTTGCGGCGGGCAGCCACGACTTGCGTGGCCCCGCCCCCGTATCGCGGAGTCGTTGATGAAGACCTTCAGCGCGAAGCCCGAGGAAGTGCGGCGCGACTGGTTCGTGGTCGATGCCGAGGGCAAGACCCTCGGCCGCCTGGCGAGCGAGATCGCGCGCCGGCTGCGCGGCAAGCACAAGGCGGAGTACACCCCGCACGTCGACACCGGCGACTACATCGTGGTCGTCAATGCCGACAAGGTGCGGGTCAGCGGTCGCAAGGAATCGGACAAGTACTACCACCGCTGGACCGGCTACGTGGGCAACCTCAAGTCGGAGCCGCTTGCCAAGCTGCGGCAGCGCAAGCCGGAGCGCATCATCGAGTACGCCGTCAAGGGCATGCTGCCGCGCAACCCGCTCGGTCGCTCGATGTTCCGCAAGCTCAAGGTCTACTCCGGGCCCGAGCATCGCCACCAGGCGCAACAGCCGCAGTGGCTCGACATCTGAGCGCGCGGTCAGCCAACGAGGGATGAGCAGCATGCAGCAGCAGTACTACGGCACGGGTCGGCGCAAGACCTCCAGCGCACGCGTCTTCATGCGCCCCGGCACGGGTGACATCCGCGTCAACGGGCGCCCTGTGGACGAGTTCTTCGGCCGCGAGACGGCCCGCATGATCCTGCGCCAGCCCTTGGAGAAGTGCGAGGTCAGCGGCCGCTTCGACTTCCACATCACGGTCGAGGGCGGTGGCGGCAGCGGCCAGGCCGGCGCCATCCGCATGGGCGTGGCCCGCGCGCTCGTCGCCTACGACGAGACCCTGCGCCCGACGCTGCGCGAGGGCGGCTTCCTCACGCGCGACGATCGCGAGGTCGAACGCAAGAAGATCGGCCTGCGCAAGGCCCGGCGGGCGACCCAGTACTCCAAGCGCTGAGGCGCGCACCCGTGCCGGCGACCAGCGCGAGCCGCCGACGCGGTTACAGAGCGGTTTCTTGGGGGATCGTCTAGCGGTAGGACTACGGACTCTGACTCCGTCAGCGGAGGTTCGAATCCTCCTCCCCCAGCCAACAGCGAAAACGCCGCATCCGGCAGGCCGGGTGCGGCGTTCTTCGTTTCCGGGCGTCGTTCGATTGCGGATCCGCACGGCCGGGGGCGATCGAGACAGGGGAACAGGGAACCACTGTTGGACACGAATGGACACGAACAAGCGGGGGTTGTCTCACCGTGTCGGGGCCTCGCTGAACCGCCCGAGGCGCTCGCACGCCGTGCAAACCCGTGTCCCGGCATCCCTCGCTGCAAGCGGGCCACGCCGACCGGATGATCCGCCCCTGCGGACGGATGGTCCTTCCTATTCGAGTTGATGCGTGTTCATGAGGGGTGCTCACCGCGATCGCCGGCCCGCCGCGCCGTGCGCGAGGCGCCGCCTCGGGATGGCTGGCCCCGGTCGCCACTTCGGACCTTCGAGTTGATCCGTGGTGCCCGAGCCGACGGTCGGAACCGCCACCCGCCTCACTTGATCCGTTCGACGCCGTCGCTGTCGGCGACGAGGATCTCGTCGGCGGGGCGCAGGGCGAACAGGCCGTTGCAGACGACACCGGGGATGTCGTTGATGCGGCGTTCCGTTTCGATCGGCTGCATGATCTCCAGGTTGTGCACGTCGAGTATGGCGTTGCCGTTGTCGGTCGAGAAGCCGGTGCGTAACTCCGGCCGCCCGCCCAGCCGAATGAGCTGGCGGGCGACGAACGAGCGTGCCATGGGGATCACCTCCACCGGCAGCGGGAAGCCGCCCAGCCAGTCGGCGTGCTTGCTCGCGTCGACGATGCACACGAAGCGCTCGCTGGCGCCGGCGACGATCTTCTCGCGCGTGAGCGCGCCCCCGCCGCCCTTCGTCAGGGCCCGGTGCGCGGTGAACGCGTCGGCGCCGTCCACGTACAGGGGCAGGTCGCCGGTGTCGTTGAGCTCGAGCACCGGGATGTGTCGCGCCCGCAGGCGCTCGGCGCTCGCCTGCGAGCTCGCGACCGCACCCTCGAGCCGTGCGGCCATGGCACCGAGGGCGTCGATGAAGTGGTTGACGGTCGAGCCCGTGCCCACGCCGACGATCATGTCGTCGCTCACATACTCGAGGGCGGCTCTTGCCGCCTGGCGCTTGGCCTCGTCCTGGTTCATGCGTGGCTCCCCGGCTCTCGCCCAGCGTGAGCATGCGTGCGAAGCGCTGCCTGTTCAAGGCCTTCCCCAATTGCTACCTTGTGCGGCTTTCCCCGGCGCCTGCACGGGATACCACCGCCTGGAAACCCGGTATGGACAAATACATCGAGAAGATCCTCTCCGCTCGCGTCTACGACGTGGCCGTCGAATCGCACCTGGACGAGTCGCCGGCCCTGTCCCGCCGCCTGGACAACCGGGTGCTGCTCAAGCGCGAGGACCTGCAGAGCATCTTCTCGTTCAAGCTCCGCGGCGCCTACAACAAGATCTGGCAGCTGCACCGCCGGGAGCCGCTCGGGGGCGTGACGTGCTCCTCGGCCGGCAATCATGCCCAGGGCGTCGCGCTGGCCGCCAAGCGTCTCGGCATCAAGGCGATGATCGTGATGCCGCGCACGACGCCCCAGATCAAGGTGGACGCGGTCAAGGCCCTCGGCGCTAGCGCCATCCTCCACGGCGACGCCTACGACGAGGCCTACGCCCATGCCCGCGAGATCGAGGCGGAAAAGGGCTATCCGTTCATCCACCCCTTCGACGACCCGGACACGATCGCCGGGCAGGGCACCATCGGCATGGAGCTTTGCCGCCAGTTCGGCGACGACCTGCACGCGGTGTTCGTGCCGGTGGGCGGCGGCGGCCTGATCACCGGCATCGCGGCGTTCATGAAATACCTGCGCCCGGAGACGCGCATCATCGGCGTCGAGCCCGACGATGCGGCGTCGATGAAGCGATCGCTGGAGCGCGGTCGCCGCACGCGCCTCAGCCACGTCGGCATCTTCGCCGACGGCGTGGCCGTCGCCTGCCCCGGCAAGGAGACGTTCCGCCTCGCCCGCAAGTACGTCGACGAGATCGTCACGGTGAGCACCGACGAAGTCTGTGCGGCGATCAAGGACATCTTCGGCGACACGCGCACGCTCACGGAGCCGGCCGGCGCGCTCGGGGTGGCCGGGATCAAGCGCTACGTCGAGCGCGAGGGCATCACGGGGCAGAACCTGATCTCGGTGGTGTGCGGCGCCAACATCAACTTCGACCGCCTGCGCCACGTCGCCGAGCGCGCCGAGCTGGGCGAGCACCGCGAGGTCCTGTTCGCCGCGACCCTGCCCGAGCGCCCCGGCGCCTTCCGCAAGTTCTGCAACGCCCTGGGCAAGCGCTCGGTCACCGAGTTCAACTACCGCTATGCGGATACCGAGCAGGCGCACGTGTTCGTGGGCGTGCAGACGCGCGGCCGCGCCGACGAGCGCCAGGCGATCATGGATGATCTGCGCGGGCAGGGCTACGAGATCCTGGACATGACCGACAACGAGATGGCGAAGCTGCACGTGCGCTACCTTGTCGGCGGCCATGCCAACGCCATGGTGGCGAACGAGCGCATCCTGCGATTCGAGTTCCCCGAGCGCCCGGGCGCGCTGCAGAAGTTCCTCGACGGCATGGGTCGGGGATGGAACATCTCGCTGTTCCACTACCGCAATCACGGAGCGGCCTACGGGCGTGTGCTGGCCGGGATGCAGGTGCCGACGGAGGACTCGAAGGCCTTCAAGCAGTTCCTCGACGACCTCGGCTATTACTGGAGCGAGGAGACGGACAATCCCTCCTACCAGACGTTCCTGCGCTGACGGCCGGCGCCGGTTGTAGAGGTTTCTCGCCGGGGTGCGACGGGCGCCAGGGTTCGCCGAGGGAATCGGTCCTCGCCCAGAGTCGCCGAGAGTGCCAGGAGGCGGGGTGCTCGTCGCGGGGTCGCGAGACCCCGGCCGGCGCCGCCGCGCGCGGCCGCGGAACTTGGCCTGGGATGGAGCGCAGCACGATCGCGGCGTCATTGCATTGCAACCGCTCCCTGGCGCCTGATTGGACGATGCCACGGGCCGTCGAGGCCGAATCGCGGCCTCGAGTGCAGCGGGTGCGGATATGGGCCGCGCCAGTCGCCTTCCCGTTGTCGCGCGGCGTGCCTCTGCGTCCTTCGGGGCTCTGCGAGAGATCGAATGCCCCCTGGCGAAACCCCCGAGCTCTCGGTACTCCCGCGAGAGCGCGCCTCGACGCGTGGGGTCACCCAGCTGCGTAGCCCGGGTGGAGCGTAGCGGACCATCGCGCCCGGAGCGCGATGGCGCACCTGTCGCCGAGAGGCGAGCGGGCGCACGGACGGGCCCGCCGATCCGGCGCGGCGGCGCGCCGCATTAGGCCCCCGTCGTCATCCGGGGCAACGAATCGACCCGATCTTGCTGGGCATCTTCCTGGGCTGATGCAGCGACGCGCCGGTCGTTGCCCTGGGCAAAGGACGGCCAGTATCAGCCCCCAGCCTTGCCGAGCCCAGGGCCCTCCGCGACCCCGCGTGAACTCGCCGTTCTGCGCGTACCTCGGCGCCGTCCGCGCCTTGGCGAGAACGCGACCCCGCGCGCGAAGCCCTATTCCAGCGCGAGGATGAAATTCCACTGCTGCTCGGTCACGGGCATCACCGACAGGCGGTTGCCCTTGCGCACGAGCGGGAAGTCACGGAGCTCGGGCCGCTCGGCGAGCTCCTTGAGCTCGGTGAGCGTGATGGTGCGCGCGAGCTTGCGCACGAGCCTGACGTCGACCATGTACCAGCGCGGGTCGTCCGGGTCGCTCTTCGGATCGTGATGCGGATCCTCCGGGTCGAAGGCCGTGTGGTCCGGGTAGCCCTCGCGCGCGATCTCCACGATGCCGACGATCCCCGGGATCTTCGTGTTCGAATGGTAGAAGAAACCGAGCTCCCCGGCGCGCATGCGGTCGCGCATGAAGTTCCGCGCCTGATAGTTGCGCACGCCATCCCAGTGGTCGGTGGCGCCCGACTGGGCCGCAAGGTCGTCAATGCCGAAGACGTCGGGCTCGGACTTGAACAGCCAGTAGCTCATGCACGGGACTCCGCGGTTCCGGGCCTGCCGGACGATCGATCGAGGCGCCGGCCCGCCGCGTGCCGACCGGCCGTGTCCGCGCCGGGCGGGGGCGCTCAGCCGGCCGTGGCCTCCCCGGCCTCCGAGTCGGATTGCAGCGTGAAGTGCGGGCGCCAGACCTGCTCCTCGGTGACGACCATGCGCGTCGCGACGTCCCAGGGGTGCGGCGGGATATGCCCGGTGTGCTGGAACTCGTGTGCCGCGCCCACGAGGCAGGGCTTGAGCGCCTCCGGCTCGTCGTTGAGGAACGAAAAGGTGCGGTCGTAGAAGCCGCCACCCATGCCCAGCCGGTGGCCCTGGCTGTCGAAGACCACGAGCGGCACCAGCACCACGTCCATGTCCTCGGGCTTCGCCAGCTGGTCGGCCGCGACATCCGGCTCGGGAATGCCGAACTTGTTCTTCTTCATCGGCATGTCCTGCTCGTAGGGGGCGAAACGCACCCTGTCACCCTCCACGATCACCGGGAGATAGACATGCTTGTTGTAGCGCCGCGCCTGCTCGATCACCGGCAGGACGTCCATCTCGCCGTTCACCGGCCAGTAGGCCGCGACGTGCAATGCGTGATGGAACTCCGGCGTGGATTCGAGCAGCAGCGTCATGTCCCGCGAGGCCGCGCGCAGTTGCGACTCCGTCAGCGCATTGCGCTGCTCGATGACGTACTGGCGCAGTACGTGGCGTTGCTGGTCGATCTCTTGGCTCATTGCAGGGCAGTCCTCGTCGCGTGGGACAGTGTATAAGGGCTGCGAACCGCGTATGCCGTTGCTCGCCTTTGACCTTGAACCGGCGGTTCAAGTGGGGAGGGTTGGAGGGAATCAGGCTTTCCGGTCAGCGCCGGACGTGCTCAACAACCTCTGCCAAACGAATCCCCTGGGTGTTGCTTAGGTTCAAGGGTACTACCCGGCGGGCTGACGTACATCGCAGAACGCAGCCTGACTCTCGAAACCGGTGACGGCGCGGTCACTCCCCGCCGTTTTCCTTCAATGCCTGGCCGACGCGCTCCTGGAGCGAGTCAACGCGATCGCGCATGCGCTCGCAGGTGTTCCGCGTCTGCTGCAGCGCGAGCAGCTCGTGTGCCATGTTCAGTGCCGTCATCACGGCCACGCGGTCGGTGCCGATGACGTTGCCGCGCCCGCGAATCGCCTTCATGCGTTCGTTGACCATCTCCGCGGCCGCCATCAGGTCCGCGCGCTCTTCCTCGCGGCAGGCGATCTGGTACTCGCGGTCGAGGATCTTCACCGTCGCCTGAACGGTGTCGCCGGCCATCAGGAGTTCTCCATCGCCTTGAGTCGGGAGATCATCGCCTCGACCCGGGCACGCGCCTGCTCGTTCTTCTCGATGAGGCGCGCGCGCTCGCTGGACAGTGTCGCCTGCTGGTGCTTCAGCGATTCGTTCTCGGTCCGCAGGCGCTCGCACAGGGTCAGGAGATCCTCGACCTGCCGGGCGAGGGCATCAATGCGCTCCTCCGCTTCCCGTGCAGCATCGTCGCTCATGGCCGGAATACTAGGCCGCGCCCCGCGGAGGGTCAAATGCCCGCGACACCTCGTCCGGCCCGGCCAGGCGCGGGCCGGCGGCCCCGTGCGCGGCCCCGCAGCCGGGGCCGCGACGGCGCCGGTGGCGCCGGCCCCGCCGTGTCGGCATCGCCGGCGCGCGTGTAGAATTCCCGACGCCCGAACGTGCCGGAGTCCGCGATGGCGCTGCCCGACTGCCAGGCTACCCAGCGACGCCTCGAGGCGCTCGGCGCCACGGCGACGGCGCCCGAGTGTCACGGTGTGCTGTGCGCGCTGCTGGCCGTGGCCAGCGAGGACCCGCGCACGACCTGGCTCGCCGAGACCGTGGGCGACGAAGCCCCGGGCGTGGAGATCGAGCGCCTGTACGACGAAACGATGGCCGAGCTGGATGATACGTCGTTCGCGTTCGAGCTGCTGCTGCCCGGCGACGACGCTGCGGATCTCGACGAGCGCACGCGGGCACTCGCGGACTGGGCCGGGGGCTTCACCTTCGGCGTGGCGTGCGCGGGGCGCCACCCGGAGGATCTGCCCGCCGAGGTCGCCGAGTTCGTGCGCGATGTCGCGGAGATCGCGGGACTGACCCCGGCAGGCGAGGGCGAGGGTGACGAGTCCGACTTCGCCGAACTCGTGGAGTACCTGCGTGCGGGTACGCTGCTGAGCCGCACCGAGTGCCGCGCAGCGCTGCAGGCGCGCACGGGGGATGCAGGCACGGGGGCGGCGGACGCGGAGTCCGACAGCCGCGAAAGGTGACGCGGGTCCGCGGCCACAACTGCCGCCGCCGGCCCGATTCCGTTATGATCGGGGCGGCGCGATTCCGGGTGCGCCTGTCGTCGGACCCCGCGACGGCACGACACGGCGCATGGCGCCCGGTGTCCGGCGTCCTCCGACACAATCCAATGTAAGCGGCTGAGGCCCCGTCATGCCCGGAACGGTCCGCAAGATCATCGAACGCATCAAGGAACAGCGCTCGTCCGGCAACTCCGTGGTCGCGCTCACGGTGGAGACGCGGCTCGTGCTGCAGGGCTTCGATCCCCAGCGCTTCGAGTACGACACACCGGACGACCCGGGACGGCTGGCGCGGATCCGGGAGATCGCGCAGGAGATGCACGTCGCCGTCGACGACCTGGTCGCCTCCGCCGATGCCGAGCCCGACCCGGACGCGGCGCCGGTGCCGCCGCCGGAGCCCGAGGGCGGGGGCCCTCCCGAGGGACTGAGCCGCACCGCCCAGGACGCGGCCGCCGCCGCGGGGCTCGGATCCCAGGGCGGGGTCGCCCCCTCGCCACGGCCCCGCGTGCCGTCGAATCATCCGCTGCGCGAATTCAAGCGCCTCGCCGACGAAGCGCTGCACGAGTCGCCGTCGGGCAACCACGGCGCGGATTCGGGGGCCCCGTTCGCCACGCTCGTGAAGTCGAGCCTGCTCATGGGGCTGTATTCGATCCACACGGACACGGTGTTCTGTGATCAGCTGCATTACAACGCCTTGTTCGAGTGGTTCCTCGACCGCTCGCCGGGCGACGCCGGCTTCGACGCGGACGCGTTCGGACGCGATCGCCAGCACGTTCTCGGTTCGCCCCCGAGCCGCGCCTTCTTCGACCGCGTCGTGCCGGAGGCCGCGCGCCAGAAGCTGTTCTCGAGCCCGCTGCTCCAGGCCAACGGCCGCCAGATCAAGGGCTGGATGTCGCAGCGCGCCGGCTAGTGGTCCTTTGACGCAAGTTCGCCGAGGTCGCTCGACGAGGCATCGCGGTGGCGGGCAGGGCGCGCCGACGAGCCATGGCGCACCCCATGGTGAGGAGGCGCAACGCCGCCAGGCGCCGCGAGGGCCGGCGAAAAGACGGCGAACTTCCGTTAAAGGGCACTAGGAGACTGTCCGGGTAATCCGTGCCGCAGCGAGCGCCTGGCACGGCGATGCGATTCCTTCGATCGTGGGACGCGCATGGCGGGCCCCATGTGAGTCGAGCGATCGAAAGCGGCGGGCGTAGTGGTGCGCGCGCAGCAGGCTCACGGGACTCGGCCAGCCTCCCGGGGCCTGTTACGATCGCCGCGCCGGCGGCGGTGCGCGGCAAGGCAAGAGGCGCCGATCGAGCGTCGCGGGTCCCGCGCGCTCGAGATGGATCGCCGGAGGGCGGCACACCGGCTCCGGCCAGAAGCGCCGCGGCCGGCGGTGCGGACCGCATCGCGACGCGCGCCGCTCGCGGGGTGGCGCTAGACGCCCTCCTCGTCCCCGGCGGGGCTCGCAGCGGGGGCTGCAGGGCACCGCGCGCGGGACAGTTGACCCGGTGCCGGGTCCGGTCCGGTCCGGGGGGAGCCGGCCTCCGCATCCGCGGCGGCCGCTGCGGTTGCAACCGGTTCGCGCGCGGCCGAGCGCCCCGCGTGGACGCATTCGGGGTCTTGCGATGGATAGCCAGGAGTACGCCCGCCGGCGACGCGCCCTGATGCGCATGATGGGCGAGGACGCGATCGCCATCGTGCCCGCCGCGCCCATGGCCGTGCGCAACCGCGACGTCGAGTATCCGTACCGCCAGGATTCCGACCTGCTCTACCTGACCGGTTTCCCCGAGCCCGAGGCGGTCGCGGCGCTGATCCCCGGGCGCGAGCACGGCGCATTCGTGCTGTTCGTGCGCGAGCGCGATCCCGAGCGCGAGGTCTGGCACGGACGGCGTACCGGCATGGACGGGGCGACCGAGACCTACGGCGCCGACGATGCGTTCCCGATCAGCGACATCGACGACATCCTCCCCGGCCTGATCGAGGGGCGCCAGCGGGTGTTCTGCACCATGGGTCGCTACGCCGACTTCGACCGGCGGATGATGCACTGGGTCAACGACGTCCGCGGGCGTGTACGCTCCGGCGGCCGGGCCCCCAACGAGTTCATCGCGCTCGAGTACTTCCTGCACGATATGCGCCTCTACAAGAGCCGCGGTGAGCTGCGCGCGATGCGGCGGGCGGCGCGGGTCTCGATGGCGGCCCACGAGCGCGCCATGCGCATCGCCCGCGCCGGGATGCACGAATACGAGCTGGAGGCCGAGTTCTGGCACGAGTTCCGGCGCAACGGCGGCGAGCCCGCCTACGGCCTGATCGTGGGAAGCGGCGCCAACGGCTGCATCCTGCACTACGTCGAGAACAGCGCGCCGCTGCAAAGCGGCGACCTCGTGCTCATCGACGCCGGCTGCGAGTACCAGGGTTATGCGGCGGACATCACGCGCACCTTCCCGGTCGACGGCCGCTTCAGCACCGCGCAGCGCAGCGTCTACGACGTCGTGCACGCCGCGCAGACGGCCGCGCTCGAGCGCTGCGGGCCCGGGCGGCACTGGAACGAGCCCCACGCGGCGGCGCTCGAGGTGCTCGCCCAGGGCATGGTGGATCTCGGCCTGCTGGAGGGCCCGGCGGAGGATCGCATCGAGGACGGTGCCTACCGCCGTTTCTTCATGCACCGCACCGGCCACTGGCTCGGCATGGACGTGCACGACGTCGGCGACTACAAGGTCGATGGCGGCTGGCGCGAGCTGGAGCCCGGCATGTGCCTGACCGTGGAACCGGGCCTCTACATCCCCGCCGCGGTCGACGTGCCCGCGCATCTGCACGACACGGGCGTGCGCATCGAGGACGATGTCCACATCACCCGCGACGGCGCCGAGAACCTGACCGCCGATCTGCCCAAGGCGGCCGATGACATCGAGGCCCTGATGCGTGGCTGAGCGCGGCGTGGACGCGGGGTGCGACATCCTGATCGCCGGCGGTGGGCCCGCCGGTGCGGCGCTCGCGCTCGCGCTCGCGGACGGCGAGCGGCGCATCACCGTGATCGAGGCACGCGCGGAGCCGTCGCGCGGCGACGCGCGCGCGACCGCGCTGTCGGCCGGCTCGGTGCGCCTGCTCGACGCCCTGGGGGCCTGGACCGAGCTGGCGTCGGACGCGGTGGCGATCCGCGCGGTCGAGGTCTCGCAGGAAGGGTATTTCGGCCGCACCTACCTGCGCGCCGACGAGCTCGGCGCGCCCGCGCTCGGCGAGGTGGTCGCCTACGACGCGCTCGCGCGCGTTCTCGCGGCGGCCGCGCGGCGGGCACCCGGGGTCGAATGGCTGGCCCCGGCCAGCATCGACCGTGTCGAGCTCGATGGGGCCGAGGCGCGCCTGCACATCGATGCCGGCGGCGAGGCGATCCGGCGCCGGGCCGCCCTGGCCGTCGCCGCGGAGGGCACGCGCTCGCCGCTGCGCGAGGCGGCCGGCATCGCCACCCGTGAGCACGACTACGGCCAGACAGCGCTGCTTGCGCCGATCGCCGCGCGCGGTGACCCGCACAGCGGCTACGAGCGCTTCACCGTCGACGGGCCGATGGCCGTGCTGCCGGCCGGCGGTGCCCGGCGCACCCTCGTGTGGACGCTGCCGCCCGAGGCCGCCGAGGCCACCCGCGCGCTGGCGCCGGCCGAGTTCGCCCGTGCCGCCGAACGCCGCCTCGGCCGCAGCCTGGCGCCGATCGCGCTGCAGGGCGCCCCTTCGGCCTGGCCGCTGCGACGCATCGAGGCCGAGCATGGCTGGTCGGGCCGGGTCGCGCTGGCCGGCAATGCCCTGCGCACGCTGCACCCGGTGGGCGCGCAGGGCTTCAACCTCGCGCTGCGCGACGTCTGCGGCCTCGCCGCTGCAGTCGCCGACGCCGCCGACCCCGGCGATGCCGACGTGCTCGACCGCTGGGATCGCAGCCGCCGCGCCGACCGCTGGCGCACGCGCACGTTCACCGACGTCCTGGCGCGCGGTTTCGTCCGCGGTGGGCGGGCGCTCGCGCCGCTGCGCGCCGGCGCGCTCATCGGCCTCGACAGCTGCGACCCGGCG
>CAZVFN010000027.1:269-27885 GCA_964626335.1 uncultured Ectothiorhodospiraceae bacterium | reverse complement strand
CTAGTGCGTCGCCTGGCGGCGGTGACCGCGCGGTGTTCGCCTCACCGCGCTGCGCCACCTCTCCCCGGTTCTGGATCTGTCGGTCGACGGATGCGCGCACGCCAAGCGGATCGCGCCGGTGCGCGGTCGTTCCTCCCGGGCATCGCGGTGGCGCAGCCGACCCGCAGAACCCCGGGGCCGTTCCGGCGCGTCAGGCGGGCACCTCGGCATCGCCCAGGATCCGGGCCGGGCCCCGCGGCACGATCCGGGTCGGGTTGATCGCCTCGATCGAGTCGGACCCCGTCTTGATGGGGCGGAAATCCGCACTCCGGCCGATGTCCGGATGGTCGTACAGGCGGCGCGCGTAGGCCGACCGCGCGGGGTCGTCGTCCCGACGGGAGGGTTGTCTTGAAGGCCCCGTGATAGGCGATGTCGGAGCGGATCAGCGTGACGAACAGGCGGATGTCGGTCTCGGTCAGGCGATCGCCGAAGACATATGGCCCAGCGTCGGACAGTCGTGCCTCGAGCGCGTCGAGCGCGTCGAGCGCGTCGAGCGCGCTGAAGAGGGTATCGACCGCCTCCTCGTAGGCGACCTGGGTCGTGGCGAAGCCGCCGCGATAGACGTCGTTGTTCACCCGCTGATGCAGCCAGTCGTCGAGCGCATCGATGTCGTCGCGCAGATCCGCCGGGTACCGATCGATCGCGGCACGCTCGGGCGGCAGCAGCTCGTCGCAGACGGAGCCGACCATCCGCAGCAGGTCGGCGGATTCGTCGTTCACGGGCGTGTCCGCCCGCGTGTCCCACCGCAGGGGCACGGTGGCCCGCCCGGTGAAATGGGGATCGGCGCGTGAATACAGCTCGTGGAGGTCATGCGCAGCGTGCACCGGGTCCTCGCCCCTGGCGCCGGGGGAGGCGGCGAACGGCCACCCCTGACCGCTCGGCCACGGGGCGACCACGCTCACCGGCAGGATGGCCTCCAGGCCCTTCAACCGCCGCGCGCCCAGGACCCGGGACGCCCAGGGGCAGGTCAGTGCCACGTAGAGCCGGTAGCGCCCGGCCTCGACCGGGAAACGCTCGCGGCCCAGCCAGCCACGGAACACCGATTCCTGGCGCACGAAGTCGCCGTTCCCGTCCTTGCCCTGCACCGGGTGGAACCGGCCTTGCCGGACACCGTCGACCAGCATGTGCGTCGTCCCCTTCCATCGCGCACGGCCACCGCGGACGCCGCGACCGTCTCGCTTCCATGCGGGCAGACCGCGCGGCAACGCGCGGGTTCCGGTAGCCGCTGCGGCACCGTGCATCCCGGCTCTCGGTCCCGGCGAACGCCTCCGGCGAGCGGCACACGGAACCCTTCGATGCTTGCAGGACACCGCCACGGGCGCGACCCGGTGGTCCGGCTCGACTTCCTGATGCGCTACCTCGCCTGGCGCATCGGCGAGAACCTCGCCACCACGATCGCTGCCCTCAATGCCGATCTCGGCTACACGATCCCGCCCGCCATCCCCGACGCCGACGGCCGAGCCTGGCGCGACCCGGTGGTGCCCGAGCTGCGGACCGTGATCCACGCGCCCCGGCAGCGGACGCGGGATTTCACGCTCGTCGGCAGGGGGCAGATCGCCGGGCTCGCCGTCCACTCGTGCGGGGCGGGCACCCACGGGCGCCTGTGCTGGACCACCGCCATCGACCTGCCGCCGGGTGGGACGGGGGCCGCCACGTGCGCCACGGTCGATGCGCTCTGGGCACTGCCGGCGTGGCGGGCGCGTGCCTCGTTCGATTTCGAGTGGCTCGAGCCGGCGCCTCGCGACCGTCCTGCCTGAGCCATCGAGCGCGCCCGCCGCGCACAGGCTGCTAGACTCGCCGCCAGTCCTGCAGCCGGGTCCAGCGATGCACCTGCGTGACGCCACGGCCGCCGACCTGGCGGCAATCCACGACCTGAACCAGGCGGAAGTGCCGGCCGTCAGCGACATCGACCGCGACCAGCTCGAGTGGTTCTTCCGCCATGCTGCCGCGCTACGGGTCGCCACGGTGGAGACGGCGCTCGCCGGCTTCCTGCTCGCCCTGCGCCCGGGTCTCGACTACGCCAGCCCGAACTATCGCTGGTTCACGTCCCGCTACCCGGACTTCTACTACATCGACCGCATGGCGGTCGGCGCCCCATGGCGCCGCCGCGGCATCGCCCGGGCGCTCTACGCGGACGCCGAGGCCCGGGCACGCGCGCTCGGCGCACCGTTGCTGGCGTGCGAGGTGAACGAGCGCCCGCGCAACGACATCTCGCTGGCGTTCCACGAGGCCCTCGGCTTCGAGGCAATCGGCCGCCAGGACACCGACGGCGGCGCCAAAACGGTCGTCATGCTGGCGCGGGCTCTGGACCCGACCCCGCACGCGTGACCGCCACCGGGGAACCTCCGGGTACCCGCCGACGCGATCCGCCGCAGGCGGCAAATGGACACGAGGCATGGATCGGTTCCGGCCGGGGGCAACCGCGGGCGTTCGGCAACGCCCGCGCGCTGGACGGGGCGTGCCGGTGTAGCGCGGGCCCGATGCCTCAGCCGGCGTCTTCGCGCTCGGCGATGGACTGCTGCGGCATGCGGCGCAGTGCTTCGGGGTCGTAACCGAGCGCCTCGACGCGCCGTACGAGGTCGCCGTACGTGGCGTCGTCGATGCGCGGCGTTCGTGCCATGATCCAGACGTAGTCGCGCGCGGATCGGGCAACAATGGCCGTGTCATAGTCGGAACCGACGTAGCTGACGGTGTTCTCGAAACGCAGCGGCCACAGCGGGGATACGGCCCAGACCGCGTTGCCGGTGTCGGGCAGGACGCGGCCCTTCATGCGGATGCGCTCGCGCTCGCCGTCGAAACCGCCGTCGCGGTACGTGTACTCGATCCGGATACGGTCCGGGCCGGTGCGGCGGTAGCGCTCGACGCCATTGTGGGCGTCCGCGGTCATCCCGGGCGGGATGTGCGCGATCACGTACCAGGCACCGGCGAAACGCTCGAGATCGACACGCGCCGCGCGCGGGAAATCGGCCGGCGGCATGACCGCGCAGCCGCTCGCCAGGACGGCGGCAAGAAAGGGCGCAATCCAGCGGCCGGGATGGATCATCACGAGTTCCAGGAGCAGCGGACGCGCACGCATGTTCGAGCGCTGCTGCCGGGCGGATGCCCGGCCCTCAGGTCGCGCCGCGGTCCCGGGTGCGCTCGAGCACGACGAGCCGGACGCGCATGCCGCCGAGCGAGAGCGTGCGCTCGTGGAGCGACTCGAGCCCGGGCACCCGGGCACGTGCCTTGTCGAAGGCCGCCTGCCGGCCCACCAGCACGACCAACCGCCCCGCGGGCCGGAGCACGGCGACGGCCGCCGCGAGGAAATCCCGGTAGAAATCGACGAAGCGCAGCCGGCGGCCGAGGCGGTGGCCATAGGGCGGATTGGTCGCGATCAGGCCGATCGAGCCGGGGGCGTGGCGCTCGCCCAGGGTGCGCGCGTCGCCGCACTCGAGCCGGGCCCGATGCGCCAATCCCACGGCCGCCAGGTTGCGCCGGCTGCCCTCGGCACAGGCCGCGAGCGCATCGCTGCCGAGCAGCGCCGCGCCGGGATGGATCGTGCCGGCCTCCAGCAGCAGCGTGCCGGTGCCGCAGAACGGATCGAGCACCCGCGCGGGTTCCGGGCCGTCGCCCCGGGCGAGGCGGAGCATCGCGTATGCGACCAGGGGCTTGAGCGCCACGCGCTGGTTGTACACGCGTTCGAAACGCAGGCCCAGCTCGCGTTCCGTCCAGCGCAGCCCCACGAGGCAGCGCCGGCCGATCGCATCGACCTGCACGTGGACGCGGTAATCCTCGAGATCGACGGGCGCGCCCGTGCGCGCCACGATCGCGGAACCGGCCGCGGCCTGGAGCTGCGGGCTGGTGAAGTCGTGGTCGCCATGGCGGTTGGACGACACGCGGAACGGCGTACCCGGGCCCATGCCCGGCCAGTCGAGCGCGGCGAGTCGCGCCTCGACCGCCGCGAGGGCCCCCGACGGCGGCAGCTCGAAACGCAACCGGTGGCGCAGTACGTGGTGGACCGAGCGCAGCGACAGCGCCAGCGCTTGTGCCTCCGGCTCGGCCAGCGGCAGATCGACGCGCACGTGCCCGCCGATCTCGGCCGGGTGCCACGCCATCCCGGCCGGATCCACGCCCGCCGCTCGCGCCCGCTCGCCGAGCTCGGCGGCGACCACGTCCTCGAGCCCGGGGGTGGTCGTCATCGCAACGGTGCAGCACGGCGAAGCCTCGACATCGGACATGCGCGTTCCCCGGGACGCAGGCACGACGGGAAGACCGTGCAGGGCAGTGCGCCCGACCGTTCCCGGCCTCGCGCCGCGCACCTCACTGCTTGACGACGAGCGTGCTCGCCTCCGTCTGGTTCAACAGCTTCTCCGACACGCTGCCCCTCAGGCGACCGCGGAGACCGCCGATGCCGTGCGTGCCGACGACGATCAGGTCGACCGCCTCCTGCCGCGCGGCCTCGGCGACGCCCTCGGCGGGATCGCCGTAGAGCAGGCGTGTCTCCACGTTCGCCACGCCGGCCTCGCGGGCTCGTTCGGCCGCGCGCCGCAGCAGGTGTTCACCGAGCTCGCGCAAGGCATCGTGATGTGTACGGATGTGGTCCGCCCCGGTGGCCTGCGTAACCTGCTCGACGAGGTTGTCCATGTGCAGCGGCGCGAAGGGTTGCGGGCCGAGACCGCTGATGACCTCCGCGATACCGCCGATCTCGTCGTCCGAGGGGCGGTCGACCACGCTGTGCGCGATCACCAGGTTCGCGCCGACGGCGGCGGCGAGCTCGTTGCCCACCGCTTCCGCCCGGCGCGCGTTGTCCGAGCCGTCCGTTGCGACGAGTACCCGTTCGATCATGCTCCACCTCCGCCGTTGCGCAACCCAGGGTCGATGGAACCACGCTAGCGCTTGGGTTCAGCGGATGGTTTGATCCGCATCAATGGAAACGGGCGGCGCACCGTTCGCGCCGGCCGCGCGGTGGTCATGCGCCGCGACGCAGGCTGCGGCGCCCCATCCACGCCGCATGATCCGCCACGGCACCGGCCTCGAAGGCGAGCCCCCTGAGGCCCGGGACGGATTCGCGCCAGCCCTCGGCGAGCGGCAACGGCAGCCGGCTGTTGTCGTGGTGCGCCAGCGCCAGGGCGGCGGCGCGGCCGAACGCGGTGCCCGGGGCGATACCGCGGCCCGAATAGCCGAAGATCGCCAGGCCGCGCTCGCCGCACTGCACGATCTTCGGCAGGTGGTCGCTGGTCATGGCGATGCGTCCGTGCCAGGCGTGCTCGAGCGCTCGCCCGGCCAGGCGCGGGAACAGGGCCGCCAGTTTGCGCGAAGCCCACTGGCGATGGATCGCCGAGGCCGGGTGATCGAGCGCGCCCACGCTGCCCACCACCAGGCGGCCGCCATCAGCGCGCCGGAAGGCCGACATGACCGTGCCCGTATCCCAGCAGCCCTCGCGACCCGGCAGGACGGACTCGAGCTCGGCCGCCGGCAGCGGGCGGGTCGCGAACTGGAAGAAATGCACCGGTGCGAAGGCGGGCCCGGCGATCCCGCTGACGCCGTCGTGGTAGGCGTTGGTCGCCAGCAGCAGCGCGCGGGCACGCACGGGGCCACCCGCCGTCGCCACGCGCCAGCCGTCGTGCTCGCGCGCGACCATGTGCACGGGCGTACGCTCGTGGACCCGGGCGCCCGCCTGCGTGGCGGCGCGCGCGAGCCCGCGCGTGTAGGCACAGGGCTCGATGGTGCCGGCACGCGGATCGAACAGGGCGCCGTGGAACACGTCCGAGCCGATGCGGCGCGCCGCCGCCGCGGCGTCGAGCAGCTGCACCGGGGCGTCGCGCCGGCGCAGCTGCTCGTGGCGGCTGCGCAGCTCGTCCAGCCCGCCGGCCGAGTGGGCGCAGTGCAGCGTGCCGTTGCGCACCGTGTTGCAGTCGATGGCGTGGCGCTCGATCAGGCCGAACACGAGTCCCGGGGCGTCGGCGAGCACGGTGTTCAGGTGCGCCCCCGGGCCAGGACCCAGGAGCTGCTCGATATCGTCCGGCGGCGTCCAGAGACCGGCATTGACCAGGCCGACATTGCGCCCGGAGCCGCCGTGACCGACCCGCTCCGCCTCGAGCAGGCGCACCGAGAGCCCCTCGCCGGCCGCATGCAGCGCTGCCGAGGTCCCGGTGATGCCGCCACCGACGACGACCAGGTCCGCCTCGGCGCCCCCCGCCAGCGGTTGCCCCTCGAAGGTTTCGGGCGCGGTCTCGCGCCAGAGGTTGCGCTCGACGTAGGCCACTACCGCCTCCCGCAGCGTGCCGGGCGCTCACTCGTGGCCAAAGCGGGCCCCGCCACCGCCGACCATCCCGAGCGCGCCGGTGACACGGTCCGCCAGCGTCTTCAGCGCGTCCGGCGTGTAGCGATCGTAGTAGCGCTGGTTGAGCCGGCCGATGCCGTGCTCGCCGCTGAAGCTGCCGCCGAAGTCCTCGACCGCGTGCGCGACCACCGCGTCGCGCAGCGCCCGCTCGTAGCCCGGCTGTGCGCAGCGTTCGCCGTCGTGGCCGACGAGGTTGAAGTGCAGCCCGCCGTCGGCGACATGCCCGAAATCGCAGACCTCGATTTCCGGCCAGTCCCGGGCCAGCCGCCGGCGCATCGAGGCCCGAAAGTCGAACACGGCCGGGCGCTCGAACGCGAGGTCGAACGCGAACAGGGGGCCCGCCTGCTTGACCCCCTCGGACAGGCCGTGGCGCAGCGGCCACAGCACCTCGGGCGGTGCGAACACGGCGTCGGCAAGGTGGTCGTCCGCCTCCCACAGGTCCGCCAGCGCCCGCTCGAGCACGGCGTCGATACCCGCCTCGTCCGCGCCCGGCGCGCGGCTGCGCGCGATCTCGACCAGCAGCGCGTTCGCCGGTACGCCGGCCCCCGCGAACGGGTCGCGAAGCCCGGGCGCGTGCGCGAGCGCATGGCGCATCGCGTTGCCCGACATGAACTCGAGCGCGCTCAGGTCCTGGCCGAGGCCGTGCTCGAGGCCCCGCGCGAGCCGGGGCACGACCGCCTCGTCGCCCGGCACCAGCAGGGCCGTCGCGCGCACCGCCGGCAGCGGCGCGACCGCGAGCACCGCCTCGGTGACGATGCCGAAGGCGCCGCTGGTGCCGACGAACAGCTGCTTCCAGTCGGGCCCGGTGTTGTCCTTGCGCAGGGCCCGGTCGAGTCGCAGGACGGTGCCCTCGGCGTCCGGCAGCACGGCCGTCAGCCCGAGCGTGTTGGCGCGCACGTCGCCGTGGCGCAGGAAGCGCGCGCCGCCCGTGTTGGTCGCGAGCATGCCGCCGATCAGCGGGTCAGCCCCAAGGTCGATCGGGAACCACAGCCCCTCCGGAGCCAGCCGGGCATTGAGCTCGGACAGGCGGACACCGGCACCGGCCCGCACGGAGCGGTTCGGGGCGTCGACCTCGATCCGGCGATTGAGGCGCTCCAGGCTCAGCACGACCTGCTCGCCGGAATCGTCCGGGACCGAGCCGCCCACCAGCCCCGTGTTCGCGGACTGCGCCACGAAGGCGACCCCGTGGCCAACGCACCAGGCGACCGCGGCGGCCAGCTGCTCGGTGGTCGCGGGGCGCAGCACGCCGGCGGCGCGGCCGCGGTCGCGGCGTGCCCCGGTCTCCCAGGGTGCGAGGTCCTGCTCGCCGTCCGCGGCCGCCTCGCTGGCGACGATGGCCCGCAGTTCGTCGGGCAGCCCCGCCGGCATCAGGCGCTGCCCCGGCGGGCAGGTGGGGCCAGGCGCGCCAGGCAGTGGTCGATCGAGCGTGCCTCGCGCTCGGCGTAGAGCTCGAACTCGTCGGCCGGCCGTGTTCCGAGGGCCGCCTCGAACGCCTGCCGGTTGGCCTCGGAGGCGATCGCCGGGCGCGAGCGATCGCCCAGGTTCGACTGGAATATGCCGGCGGCGCTGACGGGCAGGAAGTCCTCGTAGACGATCGGGTCGTAGCGCACCAGGCCGCGCGCGACGAGTTCGTCGATGCCGCCACCGACCCCGCCGCTCGCGGCCGCGGCCTCGCCGGCCGCGGTGAGCGAGTGGTGGAAGTACGCCAGGCCCTCCGCGCGCAGCGTCGCGGCGTCGTCCGGGAAGTCGGCGAACACGCGCTCGAGCTCCGCCATGTACGCGCCCGCATTGGAACCGTCGGCGGCCGGCGCGGTGGCCTCGCGGGTCCGCTCCAGCAGCTCGTCGTAGCGGGCGCGGCCCTTCGGCGTGAGCGCGGCGCCGCGTTGCTCGATCTCGCCGAAGCGCGCCGTGTGGTGGCCCGCAACGGTGCCGCCCTCGCCGTCGGGGAAGGCGACCGGTTCCTCCAGCGCCTTGAATGAGGTCTGGCGCAGCAGGATCGGCCAGCGCCGCGGTGGCGGGCCCTCGACCACCGCCTTCGGCGTGATGCCGCGCTCGGGCATCGCCGCCTGCGCCGCGTCGATGTCCAGCGTGCGCGGCGTCAGGTGATTGATGTGGGGGCCGCGGAAGGATACGACGTCCGCGATCAGGCGGTGCGCCGCGTGGAGCCGGCGATACGTGTCACGATCGACACAGGCGCGCGGATGCCAGCGGAAGGTCTCGAGCACCTCCGCCACGAACGCCTCCGCGTCGCTCGCCGACAGGCCGCCTTCCGTCTCCGCCTTGCGCGTCAGGCGCAGGGCTGCGTCGGTGAAGATCCGCCGACGCGCCAGGATCGCCTCGGCCTCGCTGCGCAGGGCCGCGTCATCCACCAGGTCGAGGCGCAACAGCGAGGTGAACACCCGGAACGGGTTGGCCGCGAGGGCCTCGGGCTCGACCGGCCGGAAGGCCGTCGAATGGACCGGGATGCCGGCGACACTCAGGTCGTAATAGCCGACGGGATGCATGCCCATGACGGCGAACACGCGCGCCATCGTCGCGAGCTCCTCCGCCGTGCCGAGACGAATGGCCCCGTGGCGCTCGTCCGACAGCCGGTCCAGCCCGTCGGTCGCGGCCAGCTCCGCGGCCAGTTCCGGATCGTCGCGCAGGCGCTGCGCGTTGATGTCGGCGATCAGCTCCAGCAGCGTGCCGTAGGCGGGCACCTCCGCGCGGTACATGCGCGACATCGCGGCGGAGAACCGTCCCCGGATAGCGCTGGTCGCGACCCGGTCGGCTGGTGTCATCGTCGACTTCCGGTGGGTTCGGATGGATGCCACCAGCCTAATGGCGAGCCACCCGGATTTCCATCCGCAGCGCCGCCGGGGCCGAGCCGGACGCCGGTCCGGAGGCACCCGCGTCGGAGCGCGCGACACGCGGCGGGCCCGCCGCAGCGGCGTGCACGGCGTCAGTCGCGCGGCTCGATCGTGCGCGGCACCAGGCGCCGGCCGCGCTCACGGTCGTAGGTGAACACCCCGACGACGCGCACGTGCTCCCCGACCCGGTCGCGAACGCCCGTGGCCGGATGGATCGCCACGCGCTTGCCGCCCGGGCCCTCGATCCAGTAGTGCTCCGGCTCGTCGAACCGCTGGACGACCCCGCGCGTGGCCACCAGCTCGCCGTCGTAGCGCTCGGCAAAACGCGCGAGGTCGGCGATGGCGAGCTCGGTCGGCTGGGCGTCGGCCTCTCCGCAGGCCGTGGCGACCAACAGGAGCAGGGCGGCAGTCCGGCGCAGTCCGGCCATGGTTCGACTCCGGCGGTGGTCGTGCGACGATAACCCGTCGGGGCAGCCCCGCGAACCGACCCCGGCGACGACGCTTGGCCGTCGCTGTGCTTCAATACGCCCCTCAGGCCGCAGCCGGCCGCCACCATCACGCCCCCTGCCGGGCACCCGGCAACGGGCGACGCACCCGGGGGCGCCGGCGCTACACTGGGGCCACGATCCGGCGGCTCGCCGCCGGCCACCGCGTTGACGCCCGGACCGCCACCGATGCCCTGGATCCTGCTCGGCCTGCTGCTGCTCGCGCTCGTCTTCGGCCCGTCGCTGTGGGTGGGGCGGATCATGCGCCGCTACAGCCAGCCGACCGACCGCTACCCCGGCACGGGCGCCCAGCTCGTGCGCCACCTGGCACGCGAGCTCGACCTCGACGACCTGCGCGTCGAGCGCACCGAGGCCGGCGATCACTACGACCCGCATGCGCGGGCGATACGGCTGACGCCGGACAAGCACGACGGGCGCTCGCTCACGGCGATCACCGTCGCGGCGCATGAATTCGGCCATGCGCTGCAGGACGCCGAGGGCTACCCGCCGCTGCGCGTGCGCACGCGGCTCGCGGGGTCCACGCGCTGGATCGAGCGCCTCGGTGTCGGGCTGATGATCGCGGCCCCGTTCCTCGCCGCCATCACGCGTGCACCCGCCGTCGGCGGACTGAGCCTGATAGGAGGCCTGCTGAGCCTCGGGGCATCGGCCCTGGTGCACGTGGTCACGCTGCCGACCGAATTCGACGCCAGCTTCAACCGCGCGCTGCCGCTGCTCAACGACGGCGGGATCCTCGAACCCGCCGATCGCCCGCACGCCCGGCGCCTGCTCACCGCCGCCGCCTTCACCTACGTTGCGGCGTCGCTGATGAGCCTGCTCAACGTCGCCCGTTGGTGGGCGTTGCTGCGCCGCTAGTTGTCCTGTCTCGTCAGTTCTCGTGATTTTCTCGACGCGGGATTGCGGTGCCCGGCAAGGCGCGCCGACGAGCCATAGCGCCCCCTATGGTGAGGAGGCGCAACGCCGCCAGGCGCCGCGAGGGCCGGCGAAAAGCCGGTGCACTGGCGTTAACGGGCCCTAGGCCCACGACCGTGTCCGTCGCTGCCGCCGGCCGCCGCAGGCCGGGCTGGGCGCAGCGACACCCGGCAGCGCGGCGGGGCCGAGCGCCCGGATCAGCCGTCGTCGGCCGCGACCGCACGCGTATACCAGTCGGCCAGGGCACGGCCGATCGCCTCGGGCTCGTCCTCCTGCAGGTAATGGATCCCCCGGCCGACGTCGACGATCTCGCACCGCGGCAACCGCTCGCGGCACCACTCGACCGCCGCCGCGCGGATGATCCCGCCGGGATGCCCGTGCATCAGCAGCTTCGGCACCGCGCTCGCCTGCAGCGCCTCGCGGTAGCGGCGCACGACGGCATCGACGTCCGCCGGGCGACCCCCGATCGGGATCTCGCAGGGCCATCGCCGCACCGGGCGGCGGCTGGCGATCGTGGGGAACGGCTCCCGGTAGCGCGCCATCTCGCCCGGCTCGAGGCGGCGCAGCGTCGCCGCGGGCAGGACCCGCTCGACGAACGCATTCATGACGCTGACGATCAGCCAGCCGAGCACCGGCGTGCGCATCAGGCGGAAGCCGAGGCGGAAATCCAGCGGGAACTCGCGCCAGCGCAGCGGGCCGAGGATCGCCTCGAGAAAGGCGATGGCGCGCACGCGCCCCGGGTGGCGGGCGAGGTAGTGGAAGCCGATCGCGGAGCCCCAGTCGTGGACCACGAAGGCGACGTCCTCCAGCCCGAGCCGGTCGATGAAGGCCTCGATCCAGTCGTAGTGCTGGCAGAAGCGGTAGCCGATGTCGGGCTTGTCCGAGCGGCCCATGCCGATCAGGTCGGGCGCTATGCAGCGCGCGTGGGGCGCGAGGTGGGGCATCACGTTGCGCCAGAGGAAGCTGGAGGTGGGATTCCCGTGCAGCAAGACCACGGGCGGCCCGCTGCCGGCCTCGACGTAATGCATCCGGGCGCCGCGGACTTCGGCGTAATGGCTTTCGAGGCCGTGCGCGGCGGGCCAGTCCTGATCGGCTGCTGCCATGGCGTGATCCCGCCGCGATTGCTCGAGGCAAGCTACTCCAGCGCGGGGGCGGGGGCAAGCCGCCGGCCAGGCTGGACCCCGACCGCAGGCGCCAGCGGATCGTCCGGACGCCACGCGCGCCAGTAACAGCCGAGGCGCTCGGTCAGCCGGCGCGGACGCTCGGCGTAGAGCCGCTCGCCGTATTCGAGCGCGGTCGCGATCAACTCATCGTACCGGCAGTCGATCAGGCGCAACAGGTCCGCCAGCCCGTGGCTCGATTGCACGAGCTCGACATCCGTGGCGAGCGCGCGACGCAGCACGGCGCAGTCGTGGGCGTCACCGAGGGCCTCCGACAGGGCATCCGCCTCGTTGCGCCAGGCGTCCATCACCGGGCGCCAGCAACCGCCCAGCAGTCGCAGGTGGTACCAGTGGTACTTCGCCCGCTTGCGCCATTCGTGCACCCGCTCGACGGTCGGACGCCCGGCGACCGCCGCCATCGCGCGACGCCCGCGCCGGTAGGTCAGTCGCAGCCCGGGCTCGAGCGCGGCGAAGCCGTCATCCGGAATCCGCCAGCGCGCGATGCGCTCGCGTGCCCCGGCCAGCGCCGGTCGCGTCTCGCTCAGCATCGCCCGCGCCTGCTCGGCGTCCGGGCACGACCCCGCATGGCGCTCCACAAGGCGCTCGCGGATCGGGGCGAAGCGCGCACAATCGTGCTCCCCGGAGAAGCGTTCGCAGACGCCGTCGAAGGTTCGGCCCATGACGTGCAGGTCGCGCACGCCGGACAGCCGCCGCGCCGTGTCGCGAAACCACGCGTTCTCCTCGCGGTAGGCATCGCCGAGCCCGGGTCGCACGAGCCGCGCGAGGCCGCGCACCTTCTTGCACGTCTTGCGCACCTCGTGCACCGCCGTCTCGACATCATCGGCCGCGGCGTCGATCCAATCGAGGGCATCCTCGACCTGCTCGCAGCCGATGCGCCGCACCGCGGCCTCGACCGGCTCGTCGCCGGCAATCCGGTAGCTCGTCATCGGTCCCCCAGACTGCCCCTCTACGCCCATCGCAGTTTACGGTCATCCCGGTGTCATCCAAAAGCGCGGCCGGCCGCTCGCCTGGACCCGTCCCTCCGCCATACTGCAATCTGCACCCGCCAGACCCGTGCAAGGGATTGCCGCCATGAAGAAGCTGATCGTCTTCCTCGTCGTCGTCGGCCTCGTGTGGTTCTACCTCTACTCGCCGCGAGCCGACCGCCTGATGCTGCGGGCCAACGACAATTTCCAGCGCATGTTCCACCCGGCTCCGAAACAGGATCCCGTCTACGGCGAGAGCCGCATCCGGTTCAACGCGGGATCCCGCGAGATGACGCTGGTGGCGGTCGCCCGGTTGAAGCCCTGGGACGATTGCAGCCAACAACTCGAGGGCTATACGCAGAGCATCGTGCAGAGCTGCGGCGACTGCACGGTGGAGTCGTTCCAGTGCAACACGGATCCGGATCGGCGCTACGAACGCATGCTCACCGGCGCCGAGTCGGTGACGCACTACGTCCAGCTGCACAACGCCCACGAGGACTTCCGGCGCATGGCGATCGTGCTCTGGGGGCTCACGGACCGCGAGGCCGAGGCCTGGTGCGGCCAGCTGGTCGAGACCGTGCGCACGACCCGGGGCGAGCTCCCGGGGCACGCGTTCCGTTTCTCGCCCGAGGGCCAGGCCGTGCGCCGGCTCGGCAACATGCGCGCCGAGTGTCGCTGAGCGCGCCGCCCGGTTTGCCATACGTGGGCCGCTGGCGCAGGCTTGGGCGTTGGTAAGGTCGCGGAGCGACGAGCCCCTGCAGGCATGCGACTCTACTCGGCCCTGGTCCCGTTATTCCGCGCCGTCACGCGGTTGTATTTCGCCGAGGTGCACGTGGCCGGCGCTCACCAGCTGCCCGCGCGCGGACCGGTGATCCTCGCCGCCAACCATCCGGGCTCGATCCTGGACGCGGTGCTGCTCGCCACGCAGGCGGCCCGCCCGATCCGCTTCCTCGCGCGCAGCGGGCTGTTCCGCTGGCCGCTCCTCGCGACCCTGTGCCGCCAGCTCGGCGCCATACCCATCTACCGCTCGCGCGAGACTCGCGACCACACGCGGCGCAACGCCGAGACCTTCGCCCGCGTCTACACGTTGCTCGAGCACGGCGGCTGCGTCGGCATCTTCCCGGAGGGGCGCAACTCGCCGCACGGGCGCATCGGCGAACTGCGCAAGGGCACGGCCCGGATCGCCCTGGAGGCGGAGCGGCGCAACGGCTACCGGCTCGATATCGCCGTCGTGCCGGCCGGCATTGCGTTCGAGCGGCGCGGGTTCCTGATGTCCGCGGTGGTCGTGCGCTTCGGCCGCCCGATCCGCGTCGGCCGCATGGCCGCGCGCTATCGCGACGAGCCGGAGGAGGCCGTGCTGCAGCTCACCGGCGAGCTGCAGGCCGCACTGCGGCGCCAGGCCTCCCAGGCGGTCGACGCGCACCTGCAGGAGCTCGCGGCCGACCTCGCCGAGATCCACGGGCAGCGGCTGCCGCCGCCGTCCGGCGATGGCGCTGGCCTCGGCGAAGACGCGGCGCGGCGCGCCCGCGGGCGCTCGAGCCCGCTGTTCAAGCGCGGGCGACGCGCCCTGTTGCGGCTCTATCGGCGCAGCGCACCGAGGGCCAGCCGCGTGTTCGCCGCCCGCGTCCGGGACCGCGACCGCATCGCCCTGGTTCTCGCGCGGGGCGAGGCGCAGGAACCGGCCACGGTAGCCGCGCTGCGCAAGCAGGTGGAACGCTACCAGGACCATGTCGGTCAGGTGCGCCTGCGCCGGTCGCTGTCGCTGGTACTGCACAGCGGCGCGCGAACGCGCCTGCTGCGCCTGCGCATGACCGCCTACGCCATCGCCATGGCGCCGGTCGCGCTGTTCGGCCTGGTCCACAACCTGCCGCCCTACCTGGCAACGGCTTGGAGCGCCGCCCCGTTCCGCGACCCGCCGGTCCGGGCGTTCGCCCAGTTCGGCTTCGGCCTGGTCGCCTTCGGCGCCACCTACGGCGGCCTCGCCGCGTGGCTGTGGCAGGCCGACGTGCTGTCCGCGCCCTGGCTCGCGCTGTACATCGCGAGCCTGCCGCCGACCGGGATCGCCGCACTCGACTACAGGCGCACACTGCTCGTCTACCGCGACCGCATCCTGCTGCGCACCTTCTTCTGCAAGCGCGGCGAACTGGTCGAGCGCCTGCGCCGAGAGCGCGCGGTCATCCTCGCGCGCCTGGCGGCGATGGCGGCGCGCCACCGGGTCGATCCGGCCGGGCGGCGTACCGATCGCTCCGCGTAGACTGCAGGGCCGAGCCCGCGGCCGGGCCGCCGCCATCCGCCACCGGGAGCCCCCTTTGCCCCCACGCGCCACCCCGTCGTTCCGCATCATCCCGCTGCCCGTGATCACGGCCCTGCTGGCCGTTGGCCTCGCCTCGAGCCTGGCATTCCGCGTGATCATCTTGGCCGAGCACGTCGCCCCCGGCTGGGTGCGGCCCCTGTGGTACGCAGCGGTACTGCTGAACGCGGTGTTCTTCTCCTACCGCTACTGGGTGTCGCTGCGCCGCGTGCGCGCCGTGGTCGCCGGGGACCTCGACGGCAAGCTCTTCCGCGGCGAACGACTCGACGACGCCGAGCGCGAACGCGCCGCGAACATCCTGCACTCGATCCGGATCTCGCCGGAGCGCTGGAACTACCTGGTGATCTTCTTCCTGTCGGCCGCGGCGATCGCCGCGGACCTGCTGCTGAGCGCTTGAGCGGCGTAGCAGAATGCTCGCGCACGTCTCGGATCATCGACCGATGCACGACTGCGTTCGCCGCGATGTCTCCACCGACACCCCGTACACGGGCAACCCGCTGGCGGTCCTGCCCGACGCGAGCGGCCTCGACGCCCACGCCATGCAGCGCATCGCCGCCGCGTTCAACCTCTCCGGAACGGCGTTCGTCCTGCCCGGTCGGCCACCCTGCGTGCGCGTTTTCACGCCGCGCCGGGAACCGGCGTGCGCCGGGCACCCCGTTGTCGGCACGGCGTTCGTGCTGGCGAGCCGCGGCAACCTGGCGGACGACGCCCGCCCCGGCGCGGGCGACACCGGAACTGCCGGCCGGTCCGGTCGAGCTCGATCTCGAGTACGACCAGCAGGGCAGGCCGGGTCGCATCCGGCTGACCGCGCCCGCGCGCGTCGACATCGATGCGTGCACCGCCGGCGAACGGGGGTTGTACGCGTTCGCACCGGGCAGAGGGTAGCGCCACCTGCGCGCCCGCATGCTTGCGCCCGCCCGCGGCATCGAGGGGGATACGGCCACCGGGGCGGCGGCCGCCGCGCTCGCGGGCCTGCTCGCCTGCATCACGGGCCCTAGCGGCCACCGCTGGTCGATCGACCAGGGCGTGGAGATCGGCGCCCGGCCCGCCTGGAGCTCGAATGCGACGCCGATGCAGCGGGCGTCGAGCGCGTGCGCCTGGGCGGCCGGGCGGTGTCGATCGGTACGGGCCGCATCCGGACACCGTCACCGGCGCCCGGCGATCGACGCGCCGGCGCGCGCTGCAACCGACGGCGGCGCCGGACCGAATGCCTGCGCATCGGCGGGAGGTGAACAGTGATCAAGGGCCGATCCAGCATCGACATCGCGCGTCCTGTTCCGACGGTCTACGACTTCGTGATCGTGCGCTTCTTCGAGAACTATCCCCGGTGGTCGCCGGAGGTGCGTGAGCTCGAGGCCCTGAACTCGAGCCAGGTCGAGCCCGGCACGCGCGGCCGCCAAGTCCGCGTCGACCGCGGGCGGCGCAGCGAGACCACGTTCGAGATCACGCGCCTGGAGCCCGAGCGGGCGGCCGATTTCGACGGCGACCGCCAGGCGAAATTCGCGATCCGCTACCGCTTCGAGCCGGCCGAGCCGGATGGTTGCCGCTTGCACCTGGAATTCGAGCTCAAGCAGATCGACCTGTTCATGCGCCCGTTCGAGAAGCTGATCCGACATGCCATCCAGGACGGCACGGACCAGACGGTGCGCAACATCAAGGGCCTGATCGAGCGGGAACACTGACCCCCGCACGCCGCGGGCACCAATGGAGACGCTCATGGATTTCGTCGTCGAGAAGGACGGGGGCCCGATCCCCTACGTGCTGTCGCAGATCCTGGACAGCTGCGTAACCGGCGTCACACTGTCCGACCCCGACCAGGGAGACAATCCGATCATCTACGCCAACGCGGCGTTCGAGCGCGTGACCGGCTACGCGCGCAAGCACATCATCGGCCACAACTGCCGCTTCCTGCACGGCGACGACCGCGACCAGGCCGCGCTCGACGAGGTGCGTGCGGCGATCGCGGAACAGCGCGGCACCACGGTCACCCTGCGTAACTACCGCCGCGACGGCGACCTGTTCTGGAACCGGTTCAGCCTGCAGCCGCTGACCGATCGGGAGGGCCGGCTGATCTACTACCTCGGCATCCAGTACGACGTGACCACCGAGGTGAGCGCGCAGCAGGAGGTCGAGCGCCTGCGCGTGCTGTTGAGCGGCAGCACCGAGGTGCCCGGCGACGATGACTGACGCGCCCCGTTGCGGTCGGTCGCACGCTGGCCCGCGGGGGGCCTGGCCGTGAGCGCGCTCGCAATCGCCGGTTTCCTGGCAGCGGCCCTGCTGGCCGGCTCCATGGTTTTCTTCTCCTCCGTGGCCGCCCCGATGGTGTTCGCGCGCCTCGAGGCCGAGACCGCGGGCGACTTCATCCGCGAACTGTTCCCCCGGCTACTACGCGGTGATCATCGGCCTCGCGCTCGCGACCACCGCCTGCCTGGCGCTTTCCCATCCGGTCGCCGCGGCGGTCACCGGGGCGGTGCTAGTCGCCGGCGTGCTGGCGCGGCAGTGGCTCCTGCCCGCGATCAACGCGAGCCGCGACCGCACGCAGCCAGGTGACGCCGCGGCCCGCTCCCGCTTCGCGCGACTGCACGGCCTGTCGGTGGCCATCAATGCCGTGCAGATCGTGCTCGTGCTCGGCGTGCTGGTCCGCCTCGCCGGCGCCTGAACCGACGCCCCGGCGCCGTGCCCGGCGGCATCGACGCAGGGTCGATTCGCGGCGCGATTCCGTGCGGCACCCGGCATCCGGTTCACGTCGGTGCCCGGAGCCCATTCGGGACCGCGCGCCCCCCTGCGCATCGGGTCTCGCGCCGCGGCGTGGATCGGCATCCACCCCCGGCGTCGAGCCCGCCCGGGCCGGCTCCGCCGCCCGGCCCGCTCGTCATTTCGCCGTATCCACTGCCGCGAGGGCCCGGCGCAGCTCGTCCGTCTCGACCGCCCCCACGAGCGCGCGATCGTTGTTGATGACGAACGTGGGGGTACCGCTGATGCCGATGCGCGCGGCCGCGTCGTGGTATCGCTGCAGGCGCTCGGCGGCCTCGCGGCCGAGCCAGGCGGACTCGACACGGCGGTCGTCCAGGCCGCACTCGGAGGCGAGCGACCACAGCACCTCGGCATTGCCGATATTGCGCCGCTCGCCGAAGCAGGCCCGGAACAGGCGTTCGTGGAGGCAGGCGAAGACGTCCGCCCCGGCGTCCTTGGCGGCCTCGGCGAGCAGCAGCGCGCGGCGCGAGTTGGTGGTGAACGTGCGCTCGACGATCGGCAGCCCCTCCGCCTCGGCCATGCGCATGAGCGCACCCATCATCTGCCGCCACTGCTCCGGCGGGTAGCCCAGGTCCTCCACGGGCATGCCCTCGGGCGGCGTCTCCGGGTGGATCTCGATGTTGGCCCAGACGATGTCGAGATCGAACTCGTCCGCCAGGCCCAGCAGGCGCCGGGCGCCGACGTAGCAGAACGGGCAGATGTAGTCGGAGAAAACGGTCACGGGGATCGCCATCGGTGCTCCTCGGCGCGGGTCGGGCTTCAGGTCGGGTCGTCGGCGCCGCCCCAGCGGATCGCGCGGAAGTCGGAGCCGGCGGCCAGGCGCGGCTTGATCACCTCGAAGCAGGGCGAGACTTCGCAGTCGCGCGGCGCGAACAGGCTGTGGTGGCGGATGTCGAGGATCTCCTCCGCCGCCGGGTGCCCGCGGCCCGGCTCGACCGCGGGCGGCACGGCGGAACGGCTCAACTGGAACGCCGGCGCGATCGGCGGCGAGCAGACCGCGCGCGTCGGGTCACCGCTGCCGTGGGTCCGGCGATCCCTTGGCGCCAGCATACGCCGTCTCCAGTGGGCGGCACCGGCGGCGCCTGCACCAGGTAGCGCGCCAGGTCGGCGATGTTGCGGATGTCGTACCGGTAGCCGAGGCGCGAGCTCATGTCAGCGCGGACGCGGCCGAGCTCGGCCGGGGCCAGACCGTGCGGGCGGCAGATGCGGGTGTGGTCGCCCGCGTAGGCGCCGAACGGCATACCCGCGTTCACGTCGGCCTCGATGAGCACGGGGCGCTCGCCGACGAAACCGGGCGGATCGATGACGTCGTCGAGGTAGAGCGCCGCGTGCGACCGGGTCGGCTGCGTCAGGCACTTGATCGCCGCGCTGAAGCGGCTCGTGCCTTCCACGAGCAGCCGCTCGCCCGGCTGCAGCGTCGCCGCCACCAGTGCGCCCGGGCGGGTCGCCGGGTGGACATCGGTTTCGCGCCGCGCCGCGAAGTAGCGCGCCAGCCACCGCCCGATCGATCGCAGCACGCATGCCAACGCCGTTCCCCGCAGGATGGCCCGAGTCCGCCTTCAGCATACAGAAGCGGCAGGAGCGCGCGCAGGCCCGCTCGGGCGCGCAGCGCGAGCCAGTGTCGAGGCAGGGTGATACCGGGCGGGGCGGTGATCCGCTGGTCCCCCCACACGGCGCCGGCTGCTGTCGCCGGGCCCGAGCATCGCGCTGGCGCAGCGGAGCCAGCCGCTGGTGACCATCGGCCACCTCGCTTCGGTGGTGGCCGACGCGCTCCATGCCCGGGGCCTGACTCCCTGCGCACTGACGCCGGGGACCGCGGCGAGCGTGTCCGCGCACGCGTCGCAACGCCAGCGCGAGCCGCTTCGCCCGCTGCGAGAGACGGGCGCCTGCCGCGCGCGATGATCTCGGCACGGGTTGCGCGTGACGGCTCTGCCTGCAGCGTCAGCCGCTTGGCGAGATCGTGATCGAGCCGGGCTTCGTGTAGGGCGTGCTCGACGACCGTGACGGCCACCGCGGCGTCACCACCGCGAGCGCGGGCGCCAGCGGCCGCAACGCCCCGCGCTGGCGAGGGCATCGAGCCCCCGGACGGGGTTGCGACCCCTGTGACGCCGGGCCGGCGGTCGCCCGCGGGGCGAGCCTTGAAGCGTCGACGCCGCGAAGGCACCCGATGCGCGCGCCCGTGGATCCTGCCGGCGGCCGCCCCGGGCGAACCGATCCATCGCGCGCGGACCGGGGCCGAGGCAGGCCGCGCGAACCGGCGCCGCGGACCGATGATCCCCGACCGGGGGCCACCGTGCGGCGCCGACGCTGCCCTACAGGCGCTCGCCGTGCGTATGGCGACCCCTGCGACGAGCCCGGGCTGCGGCGATTCCCGGCCGATCTCGCCAATGCGGACGCTGCCGGCTCGGTCGAGCCGGCGCGCTGCGCTACACTGCACGCGGGAGGAGCGAACATGCTGAAACGGTTGTGGCAACGCCTGCGCGGCACGCGATCGAGCGGCCCGGCGCGACCCGGCGAGATCGCGGAGACCGAGCGCTATGCGGGCCTGGAGGTCGAGGCTCGCCCCGTGCGCGAGGGCGGCGTGTGGCGCGTCGCCGGGCGCGTGCGTCGCGGCAGCGGCGAGGACGCGGACACGCGCGACTTCGTCCGCGCCGACACGATGGCCGACCACGACCAGGCCGTGCAGATGTCGCTGCTCAAGGCCCGCCAGCTCGTCGACGACCTCGGCGAGACCCTGTTCCGGCGGCGTTCCGGGTAGACCGCTCCACGCGGCGCCGCCGGGAACCCGTTATCGTCAGGATGTAGGCCGGTTTTGCCGAAGGCAATGCCGGCATTGCGGGGCAAGCCCCGGCGGCCGCTTCGATGCCAACGCCGGCATTGCCTCGCGAGCGTCCACGGGTCGTCGACGCCTCCGCGGGCGAGGCAAAACCGGCCTACGCCTGCTCAAGGCCCGCCAGCTCGTCGACGACCTCGGCGAGACCCTGTTCCGGCGGCGTTCCGGGCAGACCGCTCCGCGCGGCGCCGCCGGGATGCAGGCTGGGATGAAGCGAAGCGTAATCCCGGCACAAACAAGGCATGCGTTGGGTATCGCTTCGCTCAACCCAGCCTGCCGCCTGCCGCCTGCCGCCTGCCTCCTTCGCCCTGTAGTCACCCTGCAACCCGTCGCTCGTAGCCTCCCGCCATGCATGCTTCACGGGCGCGGGATGGAACGTCCATGACGACCGATCGACTGTTGCAGGATGCGGTGCGCGGCGGCGAGCGCCGGGGCTACGGTGCGGATCGCCTCGATGACCTGTTCGCCCTGCTGTTCCGCGGGCTCGTCTACGCCCAGATCTGGGAGGACCCGAAGCAGGACGCCGAGCTCATGGAGCTCGGCCCGGGCCACCGCGTGGTCGCGATCGGCTCGGGCGGTTGCAATGCCATGTCCTACCTGCTGCACGATCCGGCCGAGGTCGTCGCGGTCGATCTCAACCGCGGCCATGTCGCCCTCACCCGGCTGAAGGCGGCGGCTGCCGAACACCTGGACGACTACGAGGACTTCTTCCGCCTGTTCGGCCACGGGGCCGATCGCCGCAACATCGCCCGGTTCGACGCGCATCTCTCCCGGCGCGTGGACGCGGAAACGCGCGCATACTGGGCGGGACGCACGATCACCGGCAGCCGCCGGATCCACGCGTTCCGGCGCGGCCTCTACCGCCAGGGCGTCCTGGGGCGCTTCATCACCCTGCTGCACGCCGTCATCCGGCTGCACGGACGCAACCCGCAGCGCGTGCTCGAGGCACGGACCCCGGCCGAGCAGCGGGCGCGGTTCGAGGAGACCATCGCCCCGGTGCTGGACTCCCGGCTGGTGCGCACCGCCTGCCGGCTGCCGATCGCGCTCTACGGGCTGGGCATCCCGCCGGCGCAGTTCCGCGCCCTCGCCGACTGCGCCGACGGCGACCTGCCCCGGCTGCTTCACGAGCGGGTCGAGCGCCTCGTCTGCGGCTTCCCCCTCGACGACAACTGGTTCGCCTGGCAGGCGTTCGGGCGGCGCTACGACACCGAGCACCGCCGCGCCGTGCCGCCCTACCTGCGCCCGTCCGCGTGGCCGGCGCTGCGAGCGCGCGCGAACCGGCTCGAGGTGCGCCGCGCCGCCATCACGGACTATCTGCAGACCCGGCCCGCGCAGAGCGTGGACCGCTTCGTCCTACTCGACGCCCAGGACTGGATGAACGGCCCCCAGCTGAGCGGGCTCTGGGCGGAGATCGCGCGCACCGCGGCCCCGGCCGCCCGCGTCCTGTTCCGCACCGGCGCGGAGCACAGCCCGGTCGAGGCGATCCTGCCCGAGCGCGAGCGCGCGCGCTGGCACTACGATCCCGACGCGGCTCGCGCCCGGGTCGCGGACGACCGCTCCGCGATCTATGGCGGCGTACACCTCTACGAGCGCACCGCCGCATGAGCCCCACCGGCGACGAAACGGCCCTGCGCATGGACCGGATGTACCGCCTGCAGCGCCGCATCTACGATCCCACCCGGCGCTGCTACCTGCTGGGGCGCGACCGCCTGATCCGCGAGCTGGACGTGCCGCCTGGCGGCACCGTGCTCGAGCTCGCCTGCGGCACGGGCCGCAACCTGGTACGCATCGGTGAGCGCTATCCGGGCGCGAGGCTCTACGGCATCGACGTGTCCGCGGAAATGCTCAAGTCGGCGCGCGCCAATCGGCGCCGCGCCGCCCTCACCGCCCGCATGACGCTCGCCGCGGGCGACGCGACCGCGTTCGAACCGGCGGCGACGCTGTCCGGCCCCGGGCGCTTCGACCGCGTCGTCATCGCCTACGCCCTGTCGATGATCCCGGACTGGCCGGCCGCGATCGACCACGCGCTGTCGCTGGTCGCCCCCGGCGGCGGCCTGCACGTGGTCGACTTCGATGCCATGGAGGCCTGGCCCGCACCCGCACGCGCGGCCCTGCGGCACTGGCTGGCCTGGTTCGAGGTCACGCCCCGCCCGGAGGCGGCGGCGACGCTCACGGAGCGCGCGCTCGCGTGCGGCGCAGCCGTCGCCGTCGATCGCGTCGCCGGGGGCTACGCACGGCTCGTGCGCATCCGGGTCCCGCCTGCCACCGGGGTCGCCGCCTGAGCCGGAGCCGTGCGGCCAGGCCGAGCAACGGCTCGCGGCAGACGGGCAACGCGCGCCCGGGCGGGCCCGGCAACGCCCGGCGCAATCGGCAATCGTGCCGGGGTCGCCGCCGTGACGACCCACGAAGAACACGCGTGCGGGCGGGCCCCTGGCCGATGCCTTGACCTCGGCCAGCCGCGTAGCCAAGGGCATCGCCGCGGGCGCCCTCACCCGTGCGAACGGGCACGGCGGCGCCCGACAGCCCCATCAGGGATGGAACGAGGTCGTCCCGCGGCGACAGGCAGCCCGGTTGCCACCGCGGGCGCGATCATCGCAGCGCTCGTGCGATCCCGCCGCGCCGAATGCGGCCACTCGGGCATCGCAACGTGCACGCCGATCGCCTGCTGTGGTCACCACCGCGGAATCATCGCCGCCGATGTGTGCGATGACGCCGTCGCCCCAGGGTCTAGCCGTGGCGGTCTTTGGTGCCCTTGAAAAGGCCGAGGTCGAAGCGGCGCAAGACGAATGCCGGTCACGCTCGGGCATCCGCTCCAGGCAGCGATCAAGCGCCTCGTTGCCTGCCAGGCCCGTGAGTGGACGGGCATGCCGAGCGCTGCGGATGCGCAGGCGGGTGGTGCGCCGCGGCGGGTCCGGTAGCGTTCCCCCCGCCCCCGGCACCGCCACTCGTCACCGAGGAGCAGGCAAGCGTCGTGCGCCCGGGCGATCCGGCGGTCCGTGCTGCGCTCGCTGAGCCCCTCGACCGTGGTGTCCTCCGTCACGGGGGCGGTGTCTTTGTCCAGCGAGTCCGTGACCGGCCGATTCGCGTACAGTCGATGCCCACAGGGCGCGGCGAGGAACGACGCCAGCGCGTAGCGGTGCAGCATGCCCAGCGCCCGCTCGTCGTCATCGAGGAGCGGCAGCGAGCAGCCGATCCGCGTCGTCGGTGAGGCGACCCATGGCGGCTTCCGGAAGCTGCCCGTGGCGAGGGCGTACCCACGCACCGCAGGAGCGCGTGCGCGGCAAGCGGGCGCCGGATCCCCGCGGCAGCCGCATCGCGCCCGGTCGCGCGTTTCCGGACAACCGGCGGCCCGTGCCACGCGAACCATGCCGTGCATGCAGCCGGGAGAGCGCCGTGCGCGTGGTGTGGTTCAAGCGCGACCTTCGGATCGAGGATCACGCGCCGCTGCGGCACGCGTCCGCGGCGGGTGCGATCGTCTGCCTGTACGCACTCGAGCCCGAGGCCCAGCGCCAGCCGGAGGCCGATGCGCGCCATTACGCCTTCCTGTTCGATTGCCTGCACGAACTGCGCGCGGCCCTGGCCGCCCGCGGCGCCCGGCTGTGCGTGCTGCACGCCGATATGCCCGCGGCCCTCGAGCAGGTGCGGCACCACGTCGGGCCGATCGAGGCGGTCGAGGCCCACGAGGAGACCGGTGGCGCCTGGGCCTTTGCACGCGATCGGCGCGTGCGCGCGTGGGCGGCGGAGCGCGGCATCGCGCTGCGCGAATGGCCGCACAACGGGGTCGTGCGCGGGCTGGATACGCGCGATCGCTGGGCACGCCACTGGGCGTCGCGGATGCGCGCCCCTCCCGAGCCGGCGGCGGCCGATCTGCGCGACGCCGCCGTTGCCGCGCTCGATGACGGCATCCCGCCGCTGCGGGCGCTCGACGTGCCCCGGGCCGGACACGGCTCGATCCAGAGAGGCGGCACCACCGAGGCGCGGCGCCTGCTGAGCGGGTTCCTCGACATCCGCGGCAGCGACTATCGCCGTGCGATGTCGAGCCCCGTGACGGCGTTCGACGCCTGCAGCCGCCTGAGTCCCCACTTCGCCTTCGGTACCCTGTCGATCCGCCAAGCGCACTACGACCTCGAAGGGGCGCGCGAGTCGCTGCGCCAGGCCCGCGAGCGGCACCCGGGCCATCTCGCATCACTCGAGAGCTTCGCCGCGCGCCTGCGCTGGCACTGCCACTTCATCCAGAAGCTCGAGGACGAGCCCGAGCTCGAGTGGCGCAACCTCGACCGCACCGCCGACGGCCTGCGCACCGAGAACGCCGCGGACTGGAGCGACGCGGAGCGCGAACGCTTCGAACGCTGGTGCCTGGGCGCAACCGGTTATCCGATGGTCGATGCCTGCATGCGCGCGCTGCGCACGCTCGGCTGGATCAACTTCCGCATGCGGGCGATGCTGATGTCGTTCGCGGGCTATCACCTGTGGCTGCACTGGCGCGAGCCGGCGATCCACCTGGCGCGGCTGTTCACCGACTTCGAGCCCGGCATCCACTACAGCCAGGCGCAGATGCAGACGGGTACGACCGGCATCAACGCACCGCGCATCTACTCACCGGCGAAGCAGGTACGCGACCAAGACCCCGAGGGACGGTTCATCCGCGCATGGATCCCCGCGCTCGCCGGCGTGCCGAAGAGCTGGCTCGCCGAGCCCCACCGCATGCCCGAGAACCTGCAGCTGCGCTACGGCTGTCGCATCGGCACGGACTACCCCGCACCCGTGGTCGATCCGCGCACGGCGTACCACGGCGCGCGCGAGCGCATCGGCGAACTGCGCCGCAGTCCGGGGCAGAAGGCCGAGGCGCAGCGCGTCTACCGGAAGCACGGCAGCCGCAAGCGGCGCTGGGCGTAAGGCGACTGGCGTGGTGCGCTCAGGGGCGGGAAACGTGGATTCGGGGTCCTCGTCGAGGCGCCAAGCTCGCCAGGGAAGGCAGTTTGAGCGGAAGATCGCTCACCGGCCGATGTCCGGGGCAACGTCCAGCGCATTCGCGAGCAAGCGGGCTCCCCCCGATCGCGGACGCCACGAAGGTCGATCCGGGCTGATGGGGGCGCGCTTGCCCGCGAACAACGGCGCAGAACAGGCCGGATCCAGGTCGCGCCGGTCCGCCCGGTTTCCTGCACGCCGCCTTGCTCCGATGCCGCCGCTGGAGCGCGCGATTGCGCAACCGCCTGTGTTGGCGGCACCGCGCGCCCCGGCGAGAACCACCCGAGCACACATCGGCAGCACGAACCCATCACGGCAGTCCCGTCCGCCTCAAACCGGCCCCGGCGCATCCAGCTCCGGGTAGTGGCGGAAGATGCCGTCGTCGTTGAAGGCGACGCGTCGATCCGAGGCGAGGTACTCGGCGATCGCCGGCAGGGCGCGCACGCGCTCGCGCAGCGCGTGCATGCGCGGATAGCCCTGCGAGAACCAGCCGAACGCCGCCGGGAAGGCGTACTCGAGCCCCTCGAGCACCTGGAACAGGGACAGGTCGACGTAGCCGGCCGCGTCACCGACGAGCCAGCCGGCGGTGCCGGGATTCGCGTGGATCACGCGCTCGAAGTATTGCATGTAGGCGGGCAGGCGGTCGCGGTGGAACACGGCCGCGCGGCGTGCCGCCTCCTCGCGCTGGTCCTCGTAGTCCAGCGTGGCGCCGATGGGATGGTGGGTGTCGTGGATCTCCACGAGCCAGTCGGCGAGCGTCAGCTGCAGTTGGTGCGCCCAGAGCCGCGCCGGCGTATCGGCGGGCGCGAGGCCGTGGCGCTCGCCCAGGTAGAGCAGGATGTTCGCCGTCTGGGCGAGGCAGACCTCGTCGCTCAGCAGCACCGGCGGCGCGAACGGCAGGTTGACCAGCGCCGGATCGCCGAGGATGGACTCCACCGCCTCGACATCGCCGCGACCCCGGCGGGCCATGTCGACGTAGGCGATGCCGGCGTACTCGAGCGCGAGCCGTACGAACTCCCCGCGGCCCGGGATATGCGGCCAGTAGTAGAGCTGACAGGTCATCGTCGCCTCCCCTTGTTGGCGGGCGACGCGCGTCAGGGCTTGCCGTGCGGGCCCGCGCGCCCCCCGGCTGTCGAATCGACCTTCCGTGCCCGCATGCAACGGCACGCGCTGATCGCGGTCGCCCGGGCTGCGCCCGCGTCAGCGGGTCGCTGCGCGTCCAGGCCGGGCTTCGCCCGGGCCGGGACACGGCAACAATCCCTCGATGGCCCGCCGGGGCCGACCCCGCCGCCCCGGCGAGACCCGATGCCCGACCGGGCGCCTGCGCGCCGGGGCAATCGCCCCATGCCATGGTCGCACGAGCTCCCCGGGCACCGGCCGCGTCGATGCCGCCGGATCGCACACGGCCGTGGCCTCACCCATGCACCACCCGCCAACCTGCGGGTGCCGCTGCAAGTCGCGGCCCGACCGCCGTACACTGGCCGCCATGCGTGTGTCTCGACTCCTGCCGATCCTGCTGCTCGCCTGCAGCGCCGCCACCGCGACCGAGCGGCCCACGCTCGCGACCGATCGCACGTGGCAGCGCCTGCCGCCGCCGGCCGACGGGGGCGGCCGCGGCACGCTCGGTGTCGCGTAGCAGCCCCAGCTCCATCCCGCAGCGCCGGCAGTGCTGCGCCCCGCCCTCGAGCCGCGCACGGCAGTTGGGGCAGCGCTCCATCAGGACTCCAGGTAGAAGACGAGGTCCGCCAGGGCGTCGCCGGCGCGCCGGGCCGCGTCGGTGTCCCCTCGGTCCTCGGCGTCGCGCAGGGCCTCGATGGCGTCGACGAGGTCCTCCCGGTCCTCCGTCGTGGCCGTCTCCAGGAGCCGCTCGGCGCGCTGGACCAGCTCCGAGGCCGGCGGCGTCCCGGCGGCGGCCGGCTGCTCCGGGGCCTCGGCGTCGCTGTCCATCAGCGCCTGGACCCGCTCCCGGGCGGCGCCCA
>CAZVFN010000027.1:0-259 GCA_964626335.1 uncultured Ectothiorhodospiraceae bacterium | reverse complement strand
GCTCGAAGCGCGCGGCGGCGCTGTCGATGGTGATCTCCTTCTGCAGCCCGGTGAGCTTCTCCACGGAGGAGACGTGGAGGATGCCGTCCACGTCGAGGGAGAAGGTGGTGATGATGACGTTACCGGCGGGGACGTCGCTGAGCCCCTCGATCCGGAAGGCACCGATCTGGGTGTTGTTCAGCGCGTCCGGGTCCTCGCCCTGGTAGACGCGCACGTCGATGGCCTCCTGGCCGTCGTAGGAGGTGAAGAAGGCCTCGCT
>CAZVFN010000026.1:10464-28934 GCA_964626335.1 uncultured Ectothiorhodospiraceae bacterium | reverse complement strand
GGAGACGCCCATCGGCGACGACGAGGACTCGCACCTGGGCGACTTCATCGAGGACGCCTCGGTCCAGTCGCCGGTCGACGCGGCCACCACCGAGGGCCTGTCCGAGACCACGGAGGGCGTGCTCGCCAGCCTCACGCCGCGCGAGGCCAAGGTGCTGCGCATGCGCTTCGGCATCGGCATGAACACGGATCACACGCTCGAGGAGGTCGGCAAGCAGTTCGACGTCACCCGTGAGCGCATCCGCCAGATCGAGGCCAAGGCCCTGCGCAAGCTGCGCCACCCGAGCCGCTCCGAGCAGCTGCGCTCGTTCCTCGAGGACTGACGCCGGCGGCGACGACGGCGCGGCGGAGGCCGCATCCGGGAAACCGGGTGCGGCCTTTCTCATCTTCGGGGCGCATGCGGTGTGCGGCGCGGGTGCTCGCCGCGGCGCGAAGAGCGCCAGGGGTTGCCCAGGGGAGGAGATGGCTCGCGGCGTCGCCGGGCGCGGAGGAAGGCGAGCTCTGAGGGCGGCAGGCGGCGCAGGTGGGGGGTGGCAAAGGGACAGTCGCGGTCCATCCACCCGGCGCAGGGGTGGGCGCCGGGGCAACGACGACCCGGTCCTCCCGGGCCAGCCCGCTCCTGCATGCATCCCGATCCCGGCGGGCTGGTCTACCTGCAGGGACGAGCTCGCCCGCGAACCGGGCGGGCGGTGCACGCCACCCGGTGCCTCGCCCGCCGTCGCCTCGGGATCGCTCGCCGCCGCCCCGGAACCCGGGTGCCCGCCGACCCCCCGGCCCTTCCGAGCTGGTCCGATTGTCGTGGACACCGCGTTGGGCGGGAATCTCCGCGGGGGCGAGGAGAACAGCCATGGCGGGCGGGCGCGCCGCTCTACGGGGGGTACGCGGCGATATCGAGGCGCCCGCGGTCGCCCGGCCCCGGGGAGCGAGGTCGCGTGCAACAGCCCACCGGCGGCGCGGGGCGGAGCGCGCGTCGCGGCAGTGCTCGCGGCCGCGTCGCTCGCGCCGCGGCCGCCGGGCGCGCGTTCATCGCCACCCGAGGCGGCGCAGCGCCATGATCAGCAGCAGCGTGCCGACACCCCACGCGGCGTTGAGCACGAGGCCGACCGGGATCATGGCGAGTCGCACGTCCATGCCCTTGAGCGGGAACACGATCAGCAGCGCCACGGCGGTCGGGCCGATCGCGCCGATGGCGAGCGCGAGCAGCCAGCGGGTCGCCCCGCGCGCCCTGCGAATCAGCAGCCACAGGAGGATGCCCCAGACGCCGCCCCAGAAGGCCAGCGAGATCACCTTGGGCACGCCGAGCGGCGCGGTCGGGCTCGTGTCGAAGGCGCCGAACGGCAGCACCCCGAACCCGTGCAGCAGCTCGACCAGGCCCTGGTGGAAGATCAGCGTCGCGGCGAAAGCGGCGACGAAGGCACGCAGATGAACCATTACACACGCCTTCCCGGAGCGGGCGGCGCGGTCACCACGGAGGCATCCGGACGGCCCTGCATTCGGCTTCTCGCAAAGCCGCCCGGGGGCGCAACGCCAAGGCAATCATCGCCCGGGCGGATCATGGATCCCTTGCGAGCCGGCAGCGGCGTCGAACCGTATCAACAGCGATTACAGCCATTCCAGGCCCCCCGGCGCAACTTCGCTCCGCGGCGGCTTTCGCGAGCGCCGCAATCGGGGCTTCGGCGGCCAGCGTGGCGAGCCCCTTGCCCCCGGGCCACCGTTCGGCTTCGGGGCACAGCGGCCTGCCTCCTGCCACCGCTCGGCGCGACCTTGCGGCCCTCGCGCCCCGGGCGAGAACCCGGTCATCCGGCGCCCCCCGGGCGCGCCAAGCCGCATGACACCCCCGGCGGCCGGGTCGCCGCCGGCGTGGGCAAAGGCCCGGGCCAGCCCGCCCGGAGGCGCCTGGCCGACGCCGCGATAGGGGCCCGCCCGATGGCGATGGAACGGCGCATCGAACGCGGCCGCTGCGGCGGACGGATCGTACTCACGCAGCCACCGGAACCAGGCGGTGCCCGCGCAGACGGCGGGCCGGCGGGCCGGCTCGTCGCCCCACTCGGCCCACTGGGCGACCTTGCCCCGAACGGTACCACGGGCTTGGCGCGCTCGACCGTCAGGCCGCCGAAGCGAGTGCCGTGCCCGCCAACCAGCACCAGCGCGAGGGTCGCGCGGGTCACGCGGCTGACGCAGCGCTCGGGCCGGCGGGGATGCATCCGGTTGTCCGTGGCCGTCGCGCTCGCCCGGGGAATGGACCACCGGTGGCGGTGGCGGAAATCCCGAGCCGGGACCGCTCAGGCGTCGGGTGCGCCGGGGGCCCCGGACTCGCCCGGAAAGCGATCGTACTGCGCCCGGATCACCCGGTAGCACTCGCAGGAGCGGGCCTCGAGGCCGGCGCGGTCGTAGACGCGGATCCGGCCGCGGTTGAGCTCGAGCAGCCCCTCACGCTGCAGCCTCCCGGCCGCCTCGGTCACGCCCGCGCGGCGCACGCCGAGCATGTTGGCGATCGACTCCTGCGTCATGTCGAGATCGCTGCCGGCGAGCCGGTCCAGGCTCAGCAGCACCCAGCGCACGAGCTGCTGCTCCACGCTGTGGTGGCGGTTGCAGACGACGGTTTGCGCCATCTGCGTCATCAGGGACTGGCTGAACCAGAGGAGGCTGCGCTGCAGTGTCTCGGCGCGTGCGAATTCGTCGCGCAGGCGGCTCGCCCGGAGCGACCAGGCGAACCCCGGAAGCTGCACGATCCGCTCGCCGGGCAGGGCGTAACCGGCGAGCACGAACTCGAGCCCGACCCCGCCCTCGGGCCCGATCATCGCAAGCTCCGCTGCCTCGCCGTCGGCGGTCGTGTACAGGAGCGACACGACCCCCCGCGTGATGAAGAGGAACCGGTGGCCGGAAGGCGCCTGCTCGTCTCCCAGCAGATCGCCCCGTGTCAACCGCACCGACTCGAGCGCCGGCTCGATGCGCTCATAGTCGGCGCTGGGGAGGCCGGCCAGGATCCGGTTCTCGCGTGGCGACGGTACAGCCCGACCCGAACCATTGGCCTGTACTCGATCCAACCCGCTGCTTCCATCGTCAGACACCAAAAGGCCGTCGTCGCGCCCGGGTTGCCCTGCGCGAACGACCCGTTGGTCAGCTTCCAACCGCACGGATGAGTGTAAATGCTACAGCGGGGTGTTTCAGTACACGAGCGTACACGACAGCACCGCCCGCGCAGCGGATGCCGCCGGTGGCCCGGCCTGGCCGGCGGCACCGGACCGACCGCGATGTCCGCGGCGATCTCCTGTCGAGCCCGGTCCCCCTCGTCATGAGCGCGGCCGGGCGTACGGTAGCGGACGGAGAAACGCGGACCGTGTTGTGCACGCTGGATGTGACGCTGTCGCCGCTGGCCACCGCGGCGGCGACACGTTCGATGCCACCGGCGGGCCGGCACCGGGCCACCCCCGGCCGGAAGCCCGCCAGCGCGGGTCGATGGACCCGGGGAGAGGCGACGTCATTTCAATCATGCAACGCCACGTCGAAAGCGCGGACGCTGCCGTCGGGATGCATGCCGAGCCGCCCTGCATGCATTGTCATCTCGCGCCGGAGTGCCTCCCGGCGCGCCTTGCCCCGCGCGACATCGCGCACCTGGGCCGGGCGGTCCATTCGATCCCCACGCTCGAGCGACACCAGGTGCTCTACGCGGACGGCGAGACCGCCGGGCTCGTCTTCATCGTGCGCTCCGGGTGCATCCGCACCTCGATGCGGGAAGCGAGCGGCGACGACCAGGTCATGGAGTTCCATCTCCCCGGCGAGGCCGTGGGATTCGCACCATGGGTCGACGGGACGCACGATACGCGGGCCATTGCCCTGGAGCGGTCGAACGTCTGCAGCGTGCGGCGTGACGATCTCCGGACGCTGGCCGTGAAGTTCCCGGCACTCCAGGCGCAGGTCGACACCCTGTTCGAGCGCGCCATGGCCGCGCGCGACCGCCACCTGCTGATGCTGGGCCGGCGCAACGCCACCCAGCGCATTGCGCTGTTCCTGCACACCTGGGGGCAGCGGCGCCGCGCCACCGGCTTCTCGGGTGTCGAACTGCATCTGCCGATGGGGCGCAACGACCTGGCGGACTACCTCGGCCTCGTGCCCGAAACCGCCAGCCGCTCCCTGTCGCGCCTGCAGCAGGGCGGGATCATCCGGCTACACGGGCGCTACCGACTCACGATCGCCGATGGCGAGGCACTGGCATCGAGCGCGGCGTTCGTGCCGGCCGCGGACGACGGCGCCACGACTGCGGCTTTCGCGGCGGGCGACTGATGCCCCCTGCATCGGCGGCGCCCGCGGGCGCCCCCGGGTTCAGTCGCCGCGCATCGATTGGCTGCACGGGAAGCGCGGCCGGCGCCGCGCCGCCATCGTGCGCGAGCGCAGGGCGCCAAACCAGTAGCCCACCGCCGAGGCACTCGCGACAGGATCCTCGCCGCCGCGGTCGACCGCCGCGTGCGGCTCCATCACGGCCACGCCGCGCGACGCCAGAACGCGGGCCGAAAGACGGCGGGCGGCAAGCGAGGCCGACGGCGTGTCGGCGCGCTTGGCGAACACGCAGGCGGGCTTGTCCCGCAGGTCGCGCCAACCGGCGATCCCCAGGCCGTCCAGCCAGTCCTTGATGGCACAGGGCGACTCGGGGCCACTGCCGCCGCCATCCACGAGGATGCCCCTCGACCAGGCGATGTCGCGGCCTGCTGCACTCGACAACGGGCGCAGCCGCACCGTGGCGCCGCTGCGTGCCGCGCCATCGGCGACGGCCCGGGCCACCCGGCGGCCGTCGCCGACGCCGTCGTCCTCGAACAACACCAGGATTCTTCCCATCGCGCCTCCCCGCACGCACGCGCAGTCAACGCCGGCGCGCGCGGTCACTGCTTGGTCTATTCCAGGCAGCCTACGGGCAAGACGGGGAGCGGCGGTCGCGCCACCGTGACCGATGTCAGCGCGCGGTGCCGCTTTCCCTCGGGCCGATGCGTGCACCCTTCCGCCGGCAACGAGCCGATCGACGCTGCCCAATGCGCCCGACCGGGCTCACAAGCGCTCGGGCAGATGCTTGCGGATGGTGTCCGCGCGCATCCCCACGAGGTCCTTGTCCCAGGTCGCGACGATCCGCTGCTGCGTCTCGGCATCCAGCTCGCGCCGCAACGCACCGAGAAAGTGCGGCGACGCCGCGAGGTAGAGCCGCCGGTAGTGGTCGTGCTCGCGCCCCGCGCGCAGCGCCGCCGCGAGCTCGCGCGCAAAGCGCTGCTCCTCGGTCGCACGCTTCACGTCCTGCGAGCCGAACGTGTGCTGCTGCCCCGCGGGCCCGCGCACGCGGCCCGGCTCGTCCGAACCGAGCTCGCTCTCCGCCAGGCGTTCCTCGGGATGCACGAGATCCTGCTCCTCGATCAGCGGTCCGCGCGGCCGCTCCACGCGGAACTGGCGCGCGCGCGCCGCGTCGGCGACGACGACCCAGGTCGCTTCCATCGCTGCCTCCTTCGAGTGGTGGTGCTCTGCCGGCAACCCATACCGCTCCAGCGCCGGCTGCACAATGGCCTCAGTCAAAAACGCCGCCGAATCCCGCTCGCCCTGGAGCGAGGGCGAGGCGGCACAGCGCCAACCCGCGCGGCCGCGTGCCCGGCCGGGCACGCCGCCGGCGGGACTCGGAGCCGGCTCAGAGGCGGTCCGGGAGGTGCCTGCGAATGCCGTCCGGCGCCTCGCGGACCACGTCCCCGGCGTCGCTCTCGACGATGCAGGCCGCGGCCGGCGCATCGACCCCGTGGCGCAGCGCGCCGAGGCAGTTCGGCGCCGCCGCCCCGTACAGGCCGGCGACCTCGCCGCTGGCGCGCGCCTTTTGCAGGGCGCCGGCGATCTGCCTGGCGAACAGGTCGGCGTAATGGGCCTCGGTACGGCTCGTGCCCCTTGGGTTAGCGCCCGCGCCGGCCCGGGGCATCGGTCTCGAGGTCCTGCTCGCGCAGGTGGTCGGCGGGCTTGACGAAATCGGCGTGCTCGGCGAGCGGGCCCCGCGGCAGGTCCGCATTGAACAGGCGGGCACGGGCACTGTCGGCCACGGGAATCCAGGTCGGTTCCATCGCAGCCCTCCCGGATGCAGGATCGGCGGCGCGTCCGGGCGCCGGGCACTGGCGCCCTTCTCCGGGGTGTAGGCCCCGCGACCGGCCCGCGCGCCGCCGCACGACGAACGTGTCGAGCCGCGTCACAGCGCGCCCCGCCGCCCGTGACGCCGCCCCGCCGCGCCCGCTATAGTGATCTGCCGGCCCGCGGCGATATCCGCGCCAGGGCCCATGTCCGCACCCCGGGCCCGTAGCTCAGTGGTTAGAGCAGGGAACTCATAATTCCTTGGTCGGCGGTTCGAATCCGCCCGGGCCTACCATCCAGTCAAGAACTTTCAGCCCCTCTGCGCATGACATGAGAGTTCGTGCGCTCCGGACCTGCGCTACGGTGGCGCTGAGGGGGCCATGGGCTGTCGACCGACGCAGCTGCGTCGGGTCGTCTTCATCCGCGCGCAGCCTGTGTCCGAGGGGTTCTTGAAGGCGAACTCGCCGGTCGGGATCACAGGGCGACCGCTGGGTCGCCGGGGCCCGGGCGAAGCGATCGTTCGGAGACCGAGCGCCCCGGATGGCCCCATTCAGCGGCCATCCTCGGGGTGATCCGGGCGACGGCCCGATCGGGTCAAGCATCGTCGACGCCCAACCGGCACCCCGCGGGGGCAGTCGCGATCCGGAAGAGGCGGGCGTTGGTGCGTCGGCTCCCCGCCACGGTCCCGTGATGTGGCCACGCGAGCCTCCCTGCGCTGGTCAATCATTCGGGGCAGCGTATCTCGACCTCAAGCGGGCACCGGGCCGAGTTGCGGTAACTGTCCCTGGAACTCGCACAGCGCTCTCGGTGTGGCCGCGCCCGTCGTGCGGCACGCGCCGAACGCCGGGCGGAACGCGCCGGGGCGCGTGAATTTCTGCACCCGGTCGTTCTCCTGGTCGGCGACGAAGACGGTGCGCGCGTCGGGGCCGAGGGCCACGCGGGTCGGTATCCGGAACCAGCCGACGTGGTCACCGCGGATATTGATCGCGAACGGGCCACCCCGCTTGCGCCCGAACGTCCCGTCGCGGCCGAACACCTGGACGCGGTCGTTGAAGCCGTCGGCGACGAACCATACGCCATCCGCCGACACGGCCACGTCGGTCGGGTCGTTGAAACCACCGTCGAAGCCCTGGCCCCTTTGCCCCGTGGTGCCCCACTGGCGCACGAACGTCCCGTCGGGCTGGCGCTCCTGCACGCGCTGGTTGCGAAGGTCGGCGACGAAGAGATGGTCGTCCGGGGCCGACGGCGACGCCCGCCGGGTTGCGGAACGCACCCGGGCCGCTACCCGGCACCCCGACGCTGCCGAGCGCGTAGACCGGGACGGTTTCGTTCCAGTAATCCGCCGCGTAGAGCCGCCCGCCACCGACGTCGAGGTTCATCGGCCGGCCCCGGTCCGGCACCGACCACTGGGCGACGAACGCGCCGCCGCGCGGGAAGACCTGGATGCGGTGATTGCGGGCATCGGTGACGTCGACGCGCGCGGGCGTTACCGCGACGCCGGTGGGATCACGAAACCGGCCCGGCGCCGAGCCCTCGCCGCCCCACGCGTGGATGCGCTCGTAGGCCGGCTCGGCGCGCTCGGGGAACCAGGTGCCGCCGACCAGTGCCTGGACGAACGCGAGCGCCATCACGGCCATGCCGGCATGGCGCAGCCACGCGCACGGGCCGCCCGTCACCGGCGAGCCACGCCGGACGCGCATTGCGAGCGTCGGCGCGCGTGCCGTGTCCTGCGATCACTCGCCGCAACAGTCGCCTTCCTGTACGGGCGGACAGGCGACCGAGCCATAGGAGCAGAACACACAGCAGTCTCCCGGCTTCGGCCGGAGCATGGCATCGCACGCTTCGCAACGATAAAAGTACTGGCATGCATCGGTCGGCATGCGTTCTTCCCTGGCATACCCGCATTGCGGGCATGTGATCACCGAGTGAATGGCTATGTCCGACATCGATCGGGCCTCGGGGGTTGGAGGAAGTCCCATGCGGATACAACGAGCATCACGCGGAGGCCGAAATGGAACAACACCGCGGGTGCGGACGGCATCCAGTGATCGACAGCGTACGAGCCGTACCGCCGTACGGTGTCAATGCATGCGCGGCCCGGGCCGACCGTGGCACACGCCGCTCACGCCGTTACGTCGCCGCGCGGCGCGTGCCCCCGACCGCGGCCCGGGTCGGGGTGCCCGAACGCCCCGAGGATCGCGCACGCCCGGGGATCGCCGCCGCTGCCCGGACAGGCGGCGATCACCCCGCGCAGCTCCTCGGCGATCTCCTCCAGGCGGGCGCGCTTGCGCTCGACCGCGGCCAGGTGCGCCTCGGCCCGGGCCCGGATGTCGCCGCAGTCGGCGCCGGCGCACCCGGCAGCGCCAGCAGCGCGTCGATCTCGGCCAGGGACAAGCCGAGGGCCTGGCCCTGGCGCAGGGCCCGCACGCGATCGACCGTGGCCCGCGGGGCGCCTGGCCGATGCGATGGTGTACGTGCTCGACATCCTGCAGTGGCCTCGTTTCTCCGGGGTCGCGCGCTCACCATACCGCCGTGCGCCCGCCGGCCGGTGGCACAGCGGCGCCACGGGCGCGATCGCGCTCGCCGGAGAGCGACGTCAGCGGCTCGCGAGGAACAGGGCGGCGACGATCACCAGCCAGACCACGACCGCGGTGCCGACGCGTGCGAGCGCACGCTCGAGCGCGTCGAGCACCGGGGCACGCGGCCGCCACGTCGGGCGGGGCCATTGCGGCAGTGTCGGCCCCCGGGGGTGGCGAGGCCACAGGGCGGCGAGATCGCCCTCGGGCAATGACGGCGCGGTCGGCGCGAAGCGCAGCGCGGCTGCACTCAACAGCGCGCCGATCAGCACGGGCAGCGCGGCATCGACGACACCCGCGGTGGCGAACGCATGCCCGATCCAGGCGGGCTCCGCTGCCGCGAACAACGGCCAGGGTACGACGACGGCGGCGAGCGCGAGGGCGAGCCAGGCGAGCGCGCGCTGCACTCCGCCGGTAGCGCGCTGGTGCGGCCAGACAACGACGAGGAAACGCGCGAGCACCAGCGTGGTCGCCACCGAACTGGCGAACAGGAGCGGCTTGAGCCAACCGGCCAGGGCGTACGGCAGGGCATCCTTGAGGGCGGTCTTCGCCAGGCTCCCCGAGGTCAGCGGCAGGCCGGCGATACTGGCCGCGGGGATCCACAACAGCGCGCGCGCCAGACCGGGCACGTCGCGGGCGAGGTCGACGCCGAGGAACAATGCCGCCTTGGCGAGGCCGTGATGAACCGCGAACAGGACTGCCACGGTCATCAGCGCCGGCGCCGCGGCCGGGCTGACCAGGGCGATGCCGACAGCGGTGGCGACGAGGCCCATCTGGCTGACGCTCGAGTAGGCGAGCACCGTTTTCGGTCGCGCCTGGCCGAGGCCGACGAGGGCCCCGTAGAAGGCGCTCGTCAGACCCGCCGCGATCAGCGTGCTCCCGGCGGCGCCGAAGCCCGCGTGCCCGAGCGGCAGGAAACGCAGCCAGCCCGCCAGCCCCGCGGTGAGCATGACGCCGCTCAGCACGGCGCTCGCGGGCACCGGCGCGCGCGGATGCGCCAGCGGCAGCCAGACATGCAGGGGCACGAGCCCGGCCTTGACCGCGAAGCCCGCGAGGAGCAGGGCCGTCACCGCGCGGGCGGCGTCCAGGCTGGCGATCGTGGCCCCCGCGTTGTCGAGGGCGAAGTTGCCCGCCGAGGCCCCGGCCATGAGCAGCCCCGCGATCAGCAACGCCTCGCCGACCAGCGCCAGCGCGATGTAGACGCGCCCGGCGCGACGGTCCTCCGGACCGCCGTTGTGCACGATCAGGCCCCATGCCGAGAAGGTCATCATGGCGTAGGCAGCGTAGAAGCTGGCGGCGTCGAGGGTGATCAGCACGCAGAGGTTGCCGCACCAGGTCGCGAGCCAGAAAACGAAAAAGCGGGGCTGCTGCGCCGCGGGGATCGTGGCGCGCGCGTGCCAGCCGGCCAGCGTCCAGGCCAACGCCGCCAGCAGCAGCAGGGGCCGGGCCGTGGCATCCAGCCCGACGCGCGCGCCCAGCAGCAGCCAGGGCAACTCGGCGACGCTGCCCGTCAGGGGCAGCAGTGCCAGCGCGGCCGCGGGCACCCAGGGGGCGACGGCGCTGGCCCGATGCCAGTAGGGCAGCAACGGAATCAGTGCCACCGGGAGCAGCGGCACGAACAGCAGGAGTGCCGTGATCGTCGCGGGGGTGGTCATAGGTAGATCCGCTCGACGATGAGCTCGACCCAGTACAGCGGGCTCCATGGCATGCCCGCGAGCAACCCGGCGCCACCGGCCAGTGCGGCGGTGACCAGCGTCGGCCACATCAGCATGGGCGCCGCCTCGACGTAGCGCGGGCCACCGGTGCCCAGCCATGCGCGCGCGATGATCGGCAGGAAGTAGGCGGCATTGAGCACGGTACTGGCGACGAGCAGCACCACGACCCACGACTGGCCCCCGGCGACAGCGCCGGTGCCGAGATACCACTTGCTGACGAAGCCGGCGATCGGGGGCAGTCCGATCATGCCGAGCGCCGCCAGGGTGAAGGCCGCCATGGTCCAGGGCATGCTCGCGCCGACGCCTGCCATCTGCGAGACGCGCTTGATCCCGTGGGTCTCGGCCAGGTTGCCGGCGCAGAAGAACAGCGTGATCTTCATCAACCCCTGGTGGACGAGGTGGACGAGCCCGCCGACCGTCGCCAGGGTCCCGCCGATGCCGACGCCCAGCCCGATGTAGGAGACCTGGCTGACGGTCGACCAGGCGAGGCGTTGCTTGAGGTCATCGGCGCCCAGCGCCCGCAGCGAGCCATAAAGGATGGTCACGCCGGCGACGGCGGCGACGAGATGGTTCATGCCGAGTGCCGCGGTCAGCTCGTAGCCGAACACATCATGGACCAGGCGGACGATGCCGAAGGCCCCTGCCTTGACCACGGCGACCGCGTGCAGCAGGGCGCTGACGGGGGCCGGCGCCACCATCGCCTGCGGCAGCCACGAGTGCAGTGGCACCATCGCCGCCTTGACCGCCATGCCCGCGAACAGCAGCAGGAAGAGGCCGGCCAACAGATAGGGATCCGCACTGCTGCCGGCAAGTATGCCGCCCGGCACGAAAGCGGTCGTCCCGGCGAGCGTCTGCAGGGCGACCACGCCGATGAGCATCGCGGCGCTGCCGCCGAGCGTGTAGGCGAGATAGCGGCCGCCGGCCTGCAACGCCTCCGGCGTGCCGCGATGGACGATCAGCGGCCAGGTCGTGAGCGTCAACAGCTCGTAGAACAACAGGAAGGTGAACAGGTTGGCGGCGGCGGCGATGCCCATCGTCGCCGCCACGCACAGGCTGAAGAAGCCGAAGAATCGGCAGCGGTTCGGCGAGCCCTCCAGATAGCCGATCGCGTAGATCGTCGTCAGCAGCCATAACAGCGCCGACAGCGTGGTCAGCAGCATGGTGAGCGCGTCGGCGTGCAGCGCGAGGTCGATGCCCGGCAGCAGGGCCACGCGCACACCGAAGCCGTGGCCCTGCCAGACCCCGGCGAGCATGATGCACACGAGCGCGAGCTTGAGCACGGCTGCCGCGAGGTTGACCGTGATCCGGGCACGGCGCCGGGCCTCGCCGAGGGCGAAGATCACCGCGGCGGCGACGACTGACGTCGCCACCACCCACAGCGGCATCGCGGCGTACAGCGCTGTGCTCGCGCCGTTCATGGCGCGCCGATGGCCAGCCCGGGCGAGACCAGAGCACCGGTGAAGCCAAGGGCGATGGCGGCGCCGGCGAGCGCTAGCGGCGCCCAGGTCATCGCCGGCGTGACCGGCGGCGCGTGCGGTGCCGACTCGCGCGTCGCCTCGGCGTTCGGCCGGGCGAGGCCATGGCGAACGATGCGAAAGACATAGGCGGCGGTCAGCAGACCGCCGGCGGCCACGGCGATCGCCCACCACCACTGCCCCGAGGCCAGGGCGGCCCTGATCAGCCACCATTTGCCGATGAAGCCGCCGCTCGGCGGCAGCCCGGCCAGGCTCACCCCGGCGAGCACGATCGCGACCAGCGTGACCTTGAGGCAACGATCGGCGCCGACGAGATCGCCCAGGCGATCATGGCCGCTGGCGCGGATGAGGTTGCCGGCGGCGAGGAAAAGCGCCGCCTTGGCCAGGCCATGGGCGACGCCGAGGTAGATCACTCCCTTCCAGGCCAGCAGCGACGCCAGCGGCAGTGCCAGGAGGAAATGGGCCAGCTGGGCGACTGTCGAGTACGCGATGACCAGCTTCAGCCGCGGTTGCCTGAGGGCCTGCAGGGAAGCGTAGACCATGCCGGCGACGCCGACGACCGCGACACCCGTGGCCGCCCCGCCGCTGCCGATCCCGGCGAAAGGGCCGAGCCAGAGCCGGACGATGGCGTACACCGCCCCCGTGGCCACCAGCCCCGACAGCAGGGCGCTCGCCGGACTCGGCGCGACCGAGTGCGCCGCGGGCAGCCAGGCGTGCACGGGGAATACGGCGCCCTTGATGGCCAGCCCGGCGGTCGCTAGCGCGAGCGCCGGCATGGTCATGCCGCCGGCAACGGGCGCCAGCGGGGCGAACGCGAGCAGACCGGCGTCCGCGTAGATCACGGCCACCGCCAGCAGGTAGAGCCCGGACCCGGCGAGGGCGAACAGGAGGTAGCGCATCGCCGCCGCGGCGGCCGCCGCGCCCGGCGTGAGCACGACCAGCAGCAACGCGCTGAGCGTCGTGATCTCGAGTGCGACGTAGAGGTTGAACAGATCGGCGGCGAGGAACAGGGCGTCCAGGGCCGCCCAGAGCAGCAGGACCACCACCGCGAGGTTGGCGCCGGGCACGCCTCGCTCGTCGCGCAGCCAGGCGCGGGTGTAGCTCCCGACCGCCGCCATCACGGCCGCTGTCAGGACCAGCATCGCGAGCGTCATGCCGTCGGCGGCGATGGCGATGCCCAGCGGCGGGGCGTGCCCGCCGAGACCGACGTGCACCGGCCCGTGATGGGCGATGACGCTCGCGAGCGCGGCCACCGCGGACAGGACCACGACCCCGGCCGCGACGGCCACAGCGGGCGTCGTCCGCCGCCCCGGCACCAGGTAGACCAGCAGCGCCGCCAGCAACGGGGCAAGCACGAGGGTCACCCCGGCCCATGCGAGCGTCGTACCCGGCTCAGGGGACATCGTCGCGGGCGTCTTCGCGGTCGTCGTCGACGTCCTCGCAGCGGTCGTGGGCATCGAGGATGCGCAGCAGCACGAGCGCGAACGCGGTCAGGCTGATCGTGATGACGATGCCGGTGAGCACCATCGCCTGGGGGACCGGATCCGGCGGGCCGTCGCCGGCGGCCCCGGTGGCCAGCAGGTAGAGGAAGACCGCCGCACTGGTGATATTGGCCCCCAGTAGCCGGGTCAGCAGTGCCGAGGGCGCGAGCAGGCCGTAGAGGCCGACGGCGAACAGCAGCCCGGCGGTCGCGGCGAACGCCGACGTCACGGCCGTCGTCGCCGCAGTGCAAGTCCCGGCGCCGCCGCGAACAGCGCCGTCAGCGTCGTCGCGATCGAGACCATCAGGCCGAGCTCGATGGCGAGCACCAGGGCGTACTGGCCGGTCGCGGGATGACTCAGGGGCAGCGGTGCCCAGAGGCCGGCGCCGAGCGCCGCCAGCGTGAACACCAGCAACCCGAGCACCAGGGCCACCCGGAGGCCCAAACCGGTCTCGCCGGTGGCCTCGAGGCGACCGCTCAGGCGGCACAGCACGCCCAGGGCGCCCAGCAGCGCACCGGCCTGGAAGGCACCGCCGGGGCTGTGGCTGCCGGCCCAGTAGAGGTAGATCGCGACGAGCACGAGCACCGGCGTCGCGACCGCCAGCAGGGCATCGAGCAGGGGGGCATCGCCGCCTTCGGCGGGGCCGACCGGGGCCGGCGCCGGGTCACCGGCCTGGTAGAGCAGGATGCGCGCGCCCAGGAACGCGGCCAGCAGCACGATCATCTCCAGCAGGGTGTCGTAGGCGCGGAAGTCGAGCAGCACCGCCGTGACCGGGTTGGTCAGCGCGTGGCGGGCGCTGCCGGCGATCGCCGCGCTCGCGGTGGCGCTCGGCTGGCCGAGCGTGGCCGGCAATGCCACCGCCAGGGCGAGCCCGACGGCGCCGCAGAGTCCGGCGAGCACCCGTCCCCGGGCACGGGATCGCCGCTGGCGAGGCGCGCCGGGGTGGCCGCCCGGCTGCAGCGCGCGGCAGGTGTTGAGCAGCAGCGCGCCGGTCAGCCCGGAGCCGATGATGGCCTCCGCCAGCGCCAGGTCGATCAGCCCGAGCCGGGCCCACACGAGGGCCAGGAGGAGCCCGAAGGCCATGAACAGGATCACGGCATTGATCCGGTCCCGCACGGTGACCGTGCGCAGTGCGACCCACACCAGGCCGGCGCACAGGGCCACGTCGTAGCCCACCGCGAGCACCTGGCTCATCGCGCGTCGCCCGGGGGGGCGGGCGGACCGTGCCAGCGCGCGATGAGGAACGCCGAGACCGTGCTGGCGACGAGCGCCAGCAGCCACACGAGCAGCAGGAGCGCGATGCCGGCGGGGGTACCGTCATGGACCGCGAGACCCAGGCAGACGAAGCCGAGACCGACGTTGTCCGCCTTGGTCAGCGCGTGCAGCCGGCACAGGGTATCGGGAAATCGGAGCATGCCGGCGGTGCCGGCGGCGAAGAAGATGCAGCCGACGACGACCAGCACGATGGTCGCGGCCGCGGCCACGTCAGTGCCCCGTCCCGGGCCGGTCCGGTGGCGGCAGCCGGACGAACGCCACCACGGCCACCGCGCCGAGGAGGACGAACACCAGGGCGACCTTGACCAGCCCGGGATGGGCGCTGGCATAGGCCAGCAGCAGCACGGCGGCGACAGTGGTCGTCGCGAACAGCAGGGTCGCCAGCAGCCGATCCGCCGCGCCGGGGCCGCGATATACCCGCGCGAGGCCCGCCAGGAAATTGAGCAGCAGGAACAGCGACGCGACGGTCAGGAAGGTCGACATCAGCGCCCCGGCGCCTCGGGGTGGCACAGGCGGGCGATGCGCGCCTCGAGCTGCTCGAGCTCCGCCACCGGATCGCCGGCGATGCTGTGGACCCGCACCCGATCAGCGTCGAGGTCGCGGGCAAGCGTGCCCGGCAGCAGGCTGATGGTGGCGACGAACAGCGTGCGCGCGCGCCCGGGTGGCAGTGACAGGGGGTAACCGGCGTCGACCACCGCCAGGGGTCGTGCCGGGTGCAGCGCCCGGCGGGCGACGTCGATGCCGCCGACCACGGAACGGACCAGGAAGAAGCCGGCAAAGGCGAATCCCCCGGCCAACGACCCCCGCCAGGGCGCGAACGGCGCCAGCCAGTGGCTCGCCACCAGCGCGGCGGCGACCGCCGGGACCGCAACGAGCAGCCCCTCGCCACCCGTCAGGCCCAGCCAGCACAGGATCAGCGCGGCGCCGAGCTGGGCACCGGCTACGCGACGTTCCCTTGATGAACGCATACCCCTCGAGGCGGACGCAGCGGGCGGGAGATCCGGAAGTTACTACAGCGCCGGGGCCGCTTCAAATGCGCCGCCGGCAGCGATCGCCACCACGATCGGGAGGTCGTGCGTGTCGGTAGGCTGCGGCGCAGCGCGTCACCCCCCGGCCCGGGGTTCAGTAGCGGATCGCCATCTCCAGGCCGCGCTCATCGATCTCGCCGGCACCCGTTCGGCCCGCGGTGCCCGCCTGCAGGTGGCATGCGGTCAGGGTCAGGGCGGCGGCGTCGAGCACGTCGTCCGCCGCCACCGAGCCGCGCCCGAGGCCGCCCCGCAGGGCGGCCGGATCGATCTCCTGGTCGAGCGCGCGCTGGAGCAGCCGCCGGCGGATGGCGGCGCCCTCGGCCCGGCGCTTCGGTGCCCGGAGGCCCGTGCCCGCGAGGCGCCGGAACGCGAGCTCCGGGTGGCCCTCGAACACGTGGCGCTGCCGGGCCGGCGTCAGCGCGCGCTCGACCTCCCGGATCTTCGGCAGGAGGTTGTAGGCCTGGCGACTCATGCCCGCCCCGTTGCGGGCGATGGCGTCGCGGTAGTCTTCGGCGTCCAGCGCCGGGCGCGCCGGTGGCGAGAAGACGCTGTTGCCCCGCGGCCGGCCGAGCAGCCCGCGCGCCTCGCGATCGCACGGCCGGCCGCCCGATGCGGCGGTCGGCAGCAGGCCGATCGGGATGTCGATCACGGCGATGTCGCGGCCGGTGCAAGCCAGTACGTCGGTGAACCGCCGGTGCAGCGTGAAGACGAGTCCCGGGGGCGTACCCGGGGACAGCGTCGCCACCAGCCAGCCGGCGATGCAGCCGTCGATGCCGTGGACCGGATCGGATGGCGCCTCGTGCATCGCGGATCGTCTCCACGGTTCGTGTTGGCCGATGCCGGCCACGGTCACCGTAGTCTGCTACCCGGACTCCCGCCACAGCGCGCCCCGGTCGAAGCGATCCATGACCGACGCGCGGCCCGGTTGCCCCGCCGCCGCGCTCGGGCCGCCGATCAGCCGCAGGAACGCCAGCGCGCGCATCCTGATGGCCGGGTGGCGCTGGATGAATGCCGCGACCGGCTCCGCGGGGAGCCTCATGAGGCCGATGGCGATGCAGAGGGCGACGCTCATGACCGGGATGGGCTCGCTCGCGCCGATCGCGGCCAGGCTCGAGTCCAGCGGCACCCCCGGGTCGGCGGGGAAGATCCGGGCCGGCACGGCGGCGAACGACGCCGTGGCCACGCCGGTTCCCCCGCCGGCGCTGCCCGGCGGGCTCGAGCATGGGGTGCATCGCGCTGGTCGCCTCGATCAGCAGGAACGGGCCGCTGTCGGCCCGGATGCCGTCGCGCCGGCAGGGGCCGAAACCGAACAGCTCGAAAGGGGCTCGTGCGACCGATGATCCCGGCGAGCGCGCCCGCGGCGCAACCGCGTGCCCCGACCCGGCCCGAAGGGATCGAGGCGTTCGGCATCGGCGGGCGCATGGGCGCGGGCCTGCACCGCGTGTTCATGGCCCGCCCGCCGCTCGAGGACGGCATCGACGCGCTGAAGAATGCACGCTGAGGCGGTGGCGCCGGTCGCCTGCAGCGATCAGGCATCCGCCGCGCGGGCGACGCGGGCGGTCCACGGTAGTCGAATCGGCCCGCAAGACCCGCTAAGCTACGCGCACACGCGTTCATCACGGGCGTGGATGCACGCCCCCGCCTGGAGCAGTGCATGCAGCGCAAGGCGCTGATCAATGGCTGGGCCTATCTGCGCCGGTACTGGATCAGCCCGCGACGTCGGCGCTTCTGGGCGGTCGCCGTGCTGCTGCTGTACACGGTACTGGGCTTCCTCGTTGCGCCGTGGCTGTTGCAGCGCTTCGCGGTGGCCACGGTCGCGGGCGACTATTCGCGCGACCTGCGCGTCGAGCACGTGGGCTTCAACCCCTACACGCTCGCGCTCGAGGTGCGCGGCCTGGCCCTGCACGATGTCGACGGCGCCCGGCTCGGCGGCTTCGATCGCCTGTACGTCGACTTCACGCTGGCGAGCGCCTGGAAGGGCGCCTGGACGTTCGAGGCGATCCACGTCGATGCCCCGTTCGTCCGCGAGCAGCGCTTCGCCTCCGGGGCGACGCGCCTCGGGGTGCTGGCCGAGACGCTGGCGGGGGGCGCGGCGCCGGCGGAGACCACGGGTGGCGGCGACCCCGCCGAGGCCGATGGCGGTGGCGCTCCGCCGATGCTGATCCAGGACCTGCGCCTGAGCGGCGGGCGCGCCCGGTTCCGCGACCGCGCGCCGGACGAGACGGTCGAGCTGGCGCTGGACCCGATCGCCATCCGCGTGCAGAACCTCGATACCCGCTCCGGGCGCACCGGGCAAAAACGCATTCGGTTGGAGCTCGACGGTGGCGGAACGGTGGTATGGCAGGGCGAGCTGCAGCTGCAACCGCTGCGCTCGACCGGCCGCATCCGCCTCGACGGTATCGCGCTCGCGCCGCTGGTGCCCTACCTGCGGCAGTTCACCGGGATCCGCGACCTCGGAGCCACGCTCGACGCGGAGTTCGCCTACACGGCAGGGCTGACGGGGGAGGGGCCCGTGCTCGAGGTGAGGCGACTGCAGGGCGAGCTGGCGGACGTATCGCTCGCGGCGTTCGCGCCGGAGACCGAGTTCCTGGCCGTTGACGCCGTGCGCCTGGGCGGCCTTTCCTATGCGCTCGCCGAACACCGGATCGACATCGCCTCGATCGAGGTCGATCAGCCTGCATTCAGGACGTGGCTCGACGCGGCCGGTGAACCGGCGCTGCTCGGGCTGTTGCCGCAGCGCGGCGGCGGCACCGCCCCCGAGGGCGGGGACGCCGCTGCCGAGGGCGATGGCGATGGCGATGGCGAGCCACTGGGCGTGCGCGTGGCCGCGCTGCGCG
>CAZVFN010000026.1:0-10364 GCA_964626335.1 uncultured Ectothiorhodospiraceae bacterium | reverse complement strand
GGCGATGGCGATGGCGATGGCGAGCCACTGGGCGTGCGCGTGGCCGCGCTGCGCGTCAACGGGCTCGACGCGGACTTCCGGGATCGCTCGCTCGAACCGGCCGCGTCGATCGGCCTGCGCGGCGTCGACGTAGCGGTGGATGGCTTCGCCCTCGCCCCCGGCACCGCCTTCGACGCCCGCATCCAGGGCGCCCTCGCACGCGGTGGCAGCGTGGCGCTCGACGGCTCGATGCAGCTGCGCCCCACGGTCGAGCTGGCCGGTGACCTGCGGGTCGATGGCCTGGCCCTCGCGGTCGCCGAACCGTATGTGCAGCAGTTCGCGCGCGTGCGCCTCGCCGGGGGCACGCTCGGTCTCGAGGGTCGGCTCGCGAGCGGGCCCGAAGAGGTCCTGGGCTATTCCGGCGCGGTCCGCGTCGACGGCCTCGATGTGCGCACGGCGGCCGCGGATGAGCGTGTGCTGGGCTGGCAGAGCCTGCGCGTCGACACGCTCGATGTCGGCCTGGATGCCGGGCGCGTGGAAACCTCGGTGATCCATCTCGACAGCCCGTTCGCGCGCGTCGATATCGCCGCGGATCGCAGCACCAACATCGGCCGGCTGCTGGTGGCACAGGACGGCGACGCGGAACCCGCGTCCACGCAGGCGGGCGACGGTTTCAGGTTCAGCGTCGGCGGGGTCGACCTCGCCGAGGGCCGCCTCGCGTTCTCCGACCGCTCGCTGCCGCTGCCTTTCGCCACGCGCGTGCACGGTCTCAAGGGGCGGGTCTCGGCGCTGGCGTCCGCGAGCGCGGAACCGGCGAACCTCGAGCTCGAGGGCGAGATCGACGACTACGGATTCACGCGCATCAACGGCTCGCTCAATCCGCGCCAACCGAGCCGCCACACCGACATCCGCATGGAATTCCGCAACCTGGCCATGCCGGCGTACTCGCCCTACAGCGCCGAGTTCGCCGGCCGGGAGATCGCGAGCGGGCGCATGGACCTGGATCTCGCCTACCGGCTCGACGCGGGCGCGCTCGAGGCCAGCAACAAGATCGTATTGAGCGATCTGCAGCTGGGCGACAAGGTGGATAACCCGGACGCCATCGACCTGCCCCTGCGCCTCGCCGTGGCACTGCTCAAGGACAGCAACGGCGTGATCGACGTCGAGCTGCCGGTCACCGGCGACGTCAACGACCCGCAGTTCCGGGTCGGCGGCGTGATCATCAGCGCGCTCACCACGCTCATCCGCCGGATCGTCACCTCGCCGTTCCGCCTGCTCGGTTCGCTGGTCGGGCTCGACTCGGGCGAGCTCGAACGCGTCGAGTTCCTTGCCGGCCGCAGTGACCTGACCCCGCCCCAGCGGCAACGCGTGGACAAGCTGGCCAAGGCGCTGAGCCAGCGCCCCGAGCTCGCACTCGTGGTCACCGGCACGTTCGCGCCGTCACTCGACCGCCCCGCGCTGCAGCGCCTCCAGGCCCGGCGCAAGCTGCACGCGCGCCTCGGCGAGTCGGGCGCCACGACGCAGGGCGTCGCCCTGACCGATGCCGAAGCGCTGGAAGCGCTGCGGGCACTGTTCGTCGAGGCCTACCCGGAGTCGGATCTCGAACAACTGCGCGAGCGCTTCACCCGGGTGCCGGAGGACCTGTCCGACGAGGCGGCCGAGGACGCGGAGCCGGAGTTCGACCCGGTTGCCTTCCAGGCCTACCTGGTGGAGCAGCTGGTCGCCGCGCAGTCGGTGGACCAATCGGCGCTCGACGCCCTCGGCCGGGCGCGCGCGCAGGCGGTACGCGACCGTGTCACCACCGCAGACGACGGCGCGGGCCTGGCGGCCGAGCGCGTACGCCTGGAGCCGCCGACGGCGACGACGGTCGACGCGGGCGAGCGGGTGTCGCTCGAGCTGTCGGTGGACGCCCGCTGAGGCCGCCGCCGCGCGGCTCGCGCGGCCGCGGCGCGATCCGGGCAACGCATTTCCCCGCCCTGATCGGCTGCCGACCGGGCACGCCCATGGCCTACGACATCGAAGGACAGCAGTGTGGCCGCGCGGGCGCTGGTGATGGCCGCGTGCGCGATCGCGACCCTCCTCGCCGCGAGCCGGTCCCGGTCGTAGACCGTTCCGTGCGCCGCACGACGGCGGTCCGCCTGAGCCGCGCGCGCCCGCTCGCTGCACCCGAGTTGGTATGCTCCGTCCGGGGTCCCATCCGGAACGCCCCCGGGAGATCAGGCATGACGAACACCCTGGCCGATTACAACCTGTATCTCGTGCTGCTGTCCTATCTGGTATCGGTCATCGGGTCCCTGGCCGGCCTCTTCGCCGCGTCATTCATCCGCGACGCGGACGGCCAGGTGCGTCTCGGCTGGCTCCTGCTGGCCGCAGCCCTGATCGGCGGGTGCGCGATCTGGGCGATGCACTTCCTCGGCATGATCGCCTACCAGCCCGGCGGCCCGATGGCCTACGACACACCGGTCACGCTCCTATCGCTGGTGGTGCCGATCGTGTTCGTGCTGTTCGGGCTCTACACCGTTGCAAAACGCCCGGACACGATCCTCGGGCGGGTCGTCGCCGGGACGATCACCGGGCTCGGCGTCGCGGCGATGCACTACACCGGCATGGCGGCGGTGCGGATCGCGGCCGAACTGTCGTACGACCCGCTGATCGTGGCGGTTTCCGTGGTCATCGCGATCGTCGCGGCCATCGCGGCGCTGCACATCATCGTCGCCTTCCGGGGCTGGACCCGGTACGCGAGCGCGCTCGTCATGGCCGTTGCGGTGTGCGGCATGCACTACACCGGCATGGCGGCGCTGCGCATCGAGCCGGCGAACATCGACGTCAACTACTTCGACGGGGCCCTGACCGAGCGCATGACCGGTTTCGCCGTCGTCGGCGTCGTGATCACGGCCTGTGCCGTCGGCGGGATCCTGGCCGCGGCCCGCTACATGAGCGAATCCCAGGACTCGATGCGTCGGAGCCCGCTCGGATGAGGTATCGCGATGCGTGACCCGGGGCGGTTGTGCGCGACCTGCGCGCTGCTGCTGGCGAGCCTCGCCGCCTGTGACCCGGCGGAGCGCGCATGGAACGCGACGCCGCTGCCCGACGACTTCCCTCGCCTGGCCCTGGGCCTGACGGGCGAGTCCGCAAGCCCGCTGACGCGGCAACGCCTGGACGGGTACGCCGTGCTGCTGGTGTTCGGCTACACCGCGTGCCCCGACGTCTGCCCGGCAACGCTCGCCCGGCTGGACGCCGCGCTGTCGACCCTGGAGCCGGCGGTTGCCGAACGCTTCCGGGTGGTGTTCGTCAGCGTCGACCCGCGCCGCGACGACCCGGCCCGGCTCGCGCGCTATACCTCCGCCTTCGGCCCCCGATTCATCGGCGCGACGGGGCCCGAGCGGCGCCTGCGCGAGCTCGCCAATCGGTTCGGGCTCAGCTTTTCCCACGGGCCGCGCGACGGCAGCGGCGATTACACGGTCAACCATCCCGCGGGCGTCTTCGCCTTCGACGCCCGCGGCCGGGCCCGGCTGCTGATCGGGCGTGGCCTCGGCGTCGACGCGATCACGGCCGACCTGCGGACCCTCGCGCCCGGGGGGTCGGCGTGAACCGCCGCACGCGGCGGGAGATGGCGTTCCTCGCAGCGGCCGCCCTCGCGGCCCTGAGCGTGGGGGGATTCGGGCTGCACCGCGCCGGGCTGTATGCGCTGCCCGGCGACCGAATCGTGGTCTGGTTCGATGGCGATACCGCTCGCGCCGCAGCGCTGCACCGGATCGGGGCGGCCGGCGCAGTGCTTTCGCGCATCGGGCCCATGGAAGGGATGTACCGCGTCTACGTCCTCGACACCGCGGCACCGCGCCGACTGGCCGGCGACGCCCTGATCCTGCGCGAGCCCATCGACGGCCTCGCCCAGTGCTTCGGCATCGACACGGGCGGGCCCGGCACGGGCGCCTCGGTGGACACGGACACCTGATCGAGCCCGCGTGCGCGCTGCAACGGCCATGGCCGCTGCGGTGGCGAACGACGCGGGGCGAGGCCGCGCCGCCGCCCGGCTTCAATAAACCGGCGGTGTGATGATCCAGACGATCACGGTTTCCCGGTCGCCCGGGTTGTGCCAGCGATAGGCTTCGCCGGCGAAGCGGAAGCTGTCGCCCGCGCGCAGGTGGAATCGGCGCTCGTCGAGCCAGAGCTCGAGCTCGCCCGTGACCACGTAGCCGGCCTCCTCGGTGGGCCGGCGCCGGGCCGCCCGCATCGTGGCGCCGGGCTCGAACACGCTGCGGAACACCTCGAAGCTTCCCCCCAGGTCCGGCGACAGCAGCTCCTCGACCAGCCCGCCCTCGCGGCTGCCCACCTGCCGCCGCGCCTGCGCGCGCACGATGTGGCCACGCTCCTCCGCCGGCCCCGGGTCATTGGCGAAGAACCGGCCGAGCGGCACCTCCAGGTGGTCCGTGATCTTCTGCAGGTCACCGAGCGCGATGTCGGACAGGCCGCGCTCGACCTGGCTGAGGAAGCCCACGGAACGACCGGTGACGCTCGCCAGCTGGGCCAGGGTGACGCCCCTGCGCTTGCGCAGCTGGCGAAGGTCGCTGCCGACGGCGGGGTGCAGCTCGCCGGACGTCGAAACGGTGGCCATCGCGTCGCTCCGCATCGGGTCGTGAAATTTTGCATGATTTCATCATTTATGTGAAATTCATGCCCGATATTTCATTTCGTGGACCGGCCGATCCGGGCCCGTCGGGCGGGATCGGTCCGGTGCACCGTGGAGGCATGCCATGACCGCTTCGCTGCCGCACAGCGCCCGGGTCGTCATCATCGGCGGCGGCGCCGTCGGCTGTTCCGTCGCCTATCACCTCGCGCACCGCGGCTGGTCGGACGTCCTGCTGCTCGAGCGCGATCGGTTGACCAGCGGTACCACCTGGCATGCCGCCGGCCTGGTCGGCCAGCTCCGCGCCACCCCGAACATGACCCGCCTGGCGCAGTACGGCACCGACCTCTATGCGCGCCTCGAGGGCGAGACCGGGCAGCCGACCGGTTTCCTGCAGCGTGGGTCGATCATGCTGGCGAGCTCGGACGCCCGTTGCGACGAGCTGCGCCGGGCCCACTCGACGGCGAAGTGCTTCGGCCTCGAGACCCACCTGCTCGGCCCGGACGAGATCCTCGAGCGCTGGCCGCTGATCGACGCCACCGGGGTCCGCGGGGGGCTGTGGCTGCCGCAGGACGGCCAGATCAACCCCACCGACCTCACGCAGGCGCTGTCGAAAGGCGCCCGCCAGCTCGGCGTGACCGTGAGTGAGCACACCCCGGTGCGCGGCATCCGCCGCGCGCACGGGCGCATCGCCGGCGTCGAGACCGACGCCGGGGTCGTCGAGACGTCGATCGTGGTCGACTGCGCCGGCATGTGGAGCCCCCGGATCGGGGCCATGGCGGGCGTCGACATCCCGCTGCATGCGGCCGAGCATTTCTACGTGGTCACCGAGAACCTGCCGGAGCCGCCGGGCGAGCTGCCGGTGCTGCGCGACCCCGATCACGCGATCTACTTCAAGGAGGACGCGGGCAAGCTGCTCGTCGGCCTGTTCGAGCCGACCGCCAAGCCCTGGGGCATGGACGGCATCCCCGAGGACACCTCGTTCACGCAGCTGCCCGCGGACTGGGATCACGTGGCGCCCCAGCTCGAACACGCCATGGCGCGCGTGCCCGCCATCGGCGAGGCGGGGATCCAGTGGTTCTTCAACGGCCCCGAGAGCTTCACGCCCGATGATCGCTACCTGCTCGGGGAGGCGCCCGAGGTCCCCGGCTTCTTCGTCGCCTGCGGCTTCAACTCGGTGGGCGTCCAGTCGGCGGGCGGCGCCGGGCGCGTGCTCGCGGACTGGGTCGTCGACGGGCACGCGCCGATGGACCTGGGCGATGTCGACATCCGCCGGATGCAGGCGTTCCAGGCGAACGCGAACTACCTGCACGATCGCACGGTGGAAGGCCTGGGCCTCCTCTACGCCATGCACTGGCCCTACCGCCAGTACGCGACCGCGCGCGGCGTGCGCCGCTCACCGTTCCACGATCGCCTCGCGAGCCTCGGTGCCGCCTTCGGCGAGGCGGCCGGCTGGGAACGCCCGGACTTCTTCGGCGAGCCCGGGACGACACCGACATACGAGTACAGCTTCGGGCGGCCGTGGTGGTTCGACTACCACGCCGCCGAGCACCGGGCGGCGCGCGAGGACCTGGCGATCTTCGACCAGAGCGGGTTCGCGAAATTCCTGGTACAGGGCCCCGACGCGGAAGCGGCGCTCGAGCGCTTGAGCTCGAATCACGTCAACGTGGCCCCGGGGCGCGTGGTGTACACGCTGCTGCTCAACGAGCGCGGCGGCATCGAGTCGGACGTCACCGTCACGCGCCTCGACGCGGAGCGTTTCCTGGTGGTCTCGCCGGCGACCGCCCAGCGCCGCGATTACGGGTGGCTCCATCGCAACCTGCCGCGCGAGCTGCGGGCCACGGTGGCCGACGTGACATCGAGCGAGGCCGTGCTCGGGGTCATGGGCCCGCGTTCGCGCGAGTTCCTGCAGGCGGTCTCCGGCACCGACCTGTCGAACGTCGCCTGCCCGTTCGGGCACTGGGTCGAGCTGGACATCGGCCACGCCCGCGTGCGGGCCGCGCGCATGACCTACGTCGGCGAGCTCGGCTGGGAGCTGTACATCCCCACGGAGTTCGCCCGCGGGGTACTCGACACGCTGCTGCAGCGCGACGACGGACCGCGCCCGGCCGGCTTCCACGCGCTGCACTCGCTGCGCACCGAATCCGCCTACCGTCACTGGGGCCACGACATCAGCGACGCGGACGATCCGCTCGCGGCCGGTCTCGGTTTCGCCGTCGCGCGCGACAAGGACTTCATCGGCCGGGCCGCGGTCGACCACCTGCGCGGGCGCCCGCGCAGCCGGCGGTTGGTGAGCGTGATGCTCGACGAACCCGAGCCGCTGCTCTACCACGACGAGCCGGTCTACCGGGACGGGTCCCTGGTGGGCCGCACGACCTCGGGGCGCTTCGGTCACACGGTGGGCGCCGCCGTCGCCCTCGCTTGGGTCGAGGACCCGCACGGTGGCCCCATCGACGGCGAGTGGCTCGCCGCGGGCGCCTTCACTGTCGAGGTCGCGGCCGAGCCCGCGCCCGCGCGGGCGGCCCTGAAGCCGTTCCACGATCCCGAGCGCCAGCGCGTCAGGGGCTGACCCCGCCGCAGGGCTCGCACCGGGCCGGGCGGCCGGTCGCGCCCGATCGATCGTGGCAAGCGACAGGGGCCTCGCGGACCGTGTCTGCCCGCCGGGCCGCGCGCTCAGCGGATCATCCAGGGGGCGCGGGTGTCCGTGTGGTACTCGCGCTGCGCCAGGCCCTCGACCGGGGTGTCGAGCGCCGACACGGCGAGGCCGAACGTGTCGCGTTCATCGCGCACGAACTGCAGGGCGCTGCCGCATGCATCGCAGAACGTGCGCGAAGCGCGCTCCGAGGAGCGGTAACGGGCGATGCGCTGCGCGCCCTCGAGCAGGATGAAGTCCGTGTGGCGCACGATCACGAACGAGGCGTAAGCCGCCCCGTGGGCCTTCTGGCACATGCGGCAGTGGCAGTGGAGCAGTTCCCGCGCGCGTCCCCGGACCTCGAAGCGTACCGCCCCGCACAGGCACGACCCGGCGAGGACCGGCGATGTTGCGTCGTTCGTCGCGGCCATTCTCGGTCTCCCGGCCCGGCGTCGGCGCCCGACCGGCAAAGCGCTCCCCATGCAGCGCCGCCCGCCGGGGCGTCGCCCTCCAGTCGCACCCGAGCCCGCCGGTGGGCGACTGGGCCGGCGGCCGCCGCCCCGGGCCCCGCCGCGGGGCCGCAAGGCGCGCGGCGTGAGTGTAACGCCATTACGCCACCAGCGGGCAAAGCCGCGCGATCCGGATCGCGCGCGGCGGGCCCGTGGGCGGCGATGCGGCCCGGCGGCCCGCTCACGCAGGGCGTGCTCGGCGCGATCGTCGCGGCTCACACGACCCGGCCGGCGGCGTATCCCGAGGCCCAGGCCCACTGGAAGTTGAAGCCGCCGAGATGGCCGGTGACGTCCACGACCTCGCCGATGAAGTAGAGGCCGGGCACGTGCCTGGACGCCATCGTGCGCGACGAGAGGTCGTCCGTGCTGACCCCGCCGAGCGTCACCTCGGCGGTGCGGTAGCCCTCGGTGCCCTCGGGCTCGAAGCGCCAGTCGTTGAGCGCCGCGCCGAAGACACGCAGGTCACGGTCGCGCAGGTGGCGCAGCGGGCGGCTCGGCAGGGCTCGCTCGCTCACGCGCTGCGCGAGGCGCTTCGGCAGGCGCTCGGCGAGCACGTTGTGCAACTCGGCCTCGGGGCGCTCGCCCTTGCGCGCGAGCAGCCAGTCGCCCGCGTCGGTGCCGGGCAGGAGGTCGACGGCGACGCCCTCGCCTTCGCCCCAGTAGGACGAGGCCTGGAGCATGGCCGGCCCGCTGAGGCCGCGGTGGGTGAACAGCATGCCCGCGTCGAAGCGGGCGCCATTGGCCCGCGCCGCGACCGGCAGGGACACGCCCTTGAGGTCGCGATACCCGGCCAAAGTCGCCGCGTCGAGCGTGAACGGCACCAGGCCGGCCCGCGTGGCGTTGACGGCGTGGCCGAAACGCCGCGCGATGCGGTAGCCGAAACCGGTTGCGCCCATCTTCGGGATCGACAGCCCGCCGCTGGCGATCACCAGCGACTCGCAGGCGATCGGGCCGAGCGTGGTCGCGAGTTCGAATCCCGAACCGCGGCGCTCGACGCGCTCGACCTCGCTGTTGACCTCGACCCGCACCCCGGCCCGGGCGCACTCGTCGAGCAGCATGGCGACGATCTGCTTCGACGAGCCGTCGCAGAACAGCTGACCGAGTTCCTTCTCGTGCCAGGCGATGCCGTGGGCGTCGACCCGGGCGATGAAATCCCACTGCGTGTAGCGCGCGAGCGCGGACTTGTGGAAGTGCGGGTTGGCCCCGAGGTAGCGCTCCGGCTCGACATGCAGGTTGGTGAAGTTGCAGCGCCCGCCGCCGGACATGAGGATCTTCTTGCCGCAGCGCTCGGCGCGCTCGACGACGAGCACCGAGCGCCCGCGTCGCCCGGCCTCGATCGCGCACATGAGACCGGCGGCACCGCCGCCGATGATGACGACGTCGTGGGGGATCATTGAATGGGCCCGGATCCGGTGCGCATGGCGCGCGAGTGTGCCCGACGGCGCGCCGCCGTGTCCCGGCGCGCGCGGCGCCGGGGGCGACGGTCGCGGATCGGATCAGCCCCGCGTCGAGCCGATCGGCGGGCCATCGCCGCCCCGGGCCTCGCCGCGCACGCGGTCGGCGGCCAGGATCAGGCGGGCGGCCGTGGCGCCGTCCTGCGGGAAGTGGCTGATGCCGATGCTGCATTGCGGCGTACCGCCGGCGCGCGTCCCGGCAACGGGTTGCTCGATGCGCGCTCGCAGCCGTTGCGCCAGACCGCGGGCGTTCCCCGCCGCGGTCTCCTCCGCGAGCAGCACGAACTCCTTCTCGCCGATGCGGGCGACCGCGTCGACGCTGCGCAACTCGTGGCGCAGGCGCTCGGCGGCGGCCTGCAGGACGGTGTCGGTGGCGTCCGCGTCCGGCGGTCCGGCGAGGTGCGCGATGTCGTCCAGCGCGACGAAGATGACGGCGCCGCCGGTCGACGGCATGCCGCTGCGCTCCGACCGGGCCAGGGCCCGGCGCAGGCGCTCGGCGAAGGCGCGCCGCGTGAGCAGGCCCGTGACCGGATCGTGGTCCGCGCGGTGCTCGGCGAGGAAGCGGCGCGTGATGTCGAAGTGGCAGACGAGCACGACGCACGCGTCGTCGAAGCTGCAGGCCCGGGCATCGAGCAGGAACCACCGCTGCTGGTCCGCGTCGGGGCAGACGTATGCCTGCTCGAAGCGGTCGATGTCGCCGTCGAGGATCCGCATCAGGCCGGCGCGCGTCGCCCGCGCGGCGGCCTCGTCACCCGGGCAGGCCTCGAGGTAGTTGCGCCCGACCTCGCCGTCCGCGCGGCCGCCGCGCGCCGCGCCGAAGTCGCGCCACGCGCGATTGGCGGCGACGATCGCCCCGGTGGCGTCGAGGATCACCGCCTCGACCGGGCTCTCCTCGAAGGCCGCCCGAAGGCAGCGGTCGTCCGGCCTCACTGCCTGCGGTATCGCCATTAGGGACCGGCCCCGCGCCCGCTCGGGCGCCACGACTGCACACGCCTATCTTGGGAGCATAGCAGTTGGCGGCGGCGTTTCAGCGCCCGCGCGACGGCTCGCGGCCTGCGGCGCCGAACGCCGAAGCGGGTGTCGCCGGCGCGACCTCGCGGGCCAGCACGAGCGGCTCGCCGGGGGCGCCCGTGCGCAGGCGCTCGAGCGGTGTCCGCCCGTCG
>CAZVFN010000025.1:9563-29794 GCA_964626335.1 uncultured Ectothiorhodospiraceae bacterium | reverse complement strand
GGCCGCAGCCCCGGGCCGGCCCGGCGCGCGGGCGCCGGATCGGGCGTGACCGCGCCCGGGACCCGTGGCCGCGGTGCTCAGATCGGCGGCGGGATCGTCTCGCCGACGCCGAAGCAGCGCCGGAGGTTGCCCGGCGCCGGCGGCCGCGCCTGTTCCCGCACGCCGTCGTCGTCGTCGCGCAGCCCCAGGATCACCCGCAACGGCTCGGCATTGATGCATTCCACCCGCCGGCGCAGGCCGCGATAGATCCCCTCCGTGCGCCGGGCTTGATCGAGGCGAGCGAGGTGGCCGCGGATGGCCTCGAGATAGAGGTTGCGACCGCCGAAATAGGTCTCGGCACACGCGTAGACCGCGCCGAAATAGCCATCGAGGCGCTCCGCCCAGACCTGTTCGACGAACGCCGGCGTCTGGCTCAGCAGATCCTCCGGCGAGCCGTAGACGGGCTCCGGACCACCCCGGCGCGCTTCCCCCGCCAGTCCGCAGATCTCGAACTCGGGATAGAGGCAGTCACGGCATTTCTCGAGGTAGCAGCGGTCCGACATCTGCGCGAGCAGATCGGCGGTGCCGAGCAGGAAACCGAGGCGCCGGTCCAATGGATCGCGCACGTCGACCCGCTCGAGTGCGATCTCGTAGCCGGTGAAGTGCACCAGTTGCTCGCTCATCCGCGCCCGGTCGCCGAAGCCGACGGTCTCCAGGAACTGCGCGAGAAAGCGCCCGCTGCGGCGCACGTGGTAGAGCGTGAACTCCGCCCCGTGCGACTCGCGGTCCCCGGCGTGGCGGACGTAGCCGGCATCGTGGAACAACGACGCGATGAGCCCCAGCACGAGGCGCCGCGGACCGAGGCGCTCATGCGCCTCGCATGCGAGCTCGTGGCCGGCCATGAGGCGCGCCATGACCAGCGCGCAGTCCAGGCTGTGCTGGGCGTCGTGATACCACGTGTCGCAGCCGGCATAGCCGTCGTACTCGCCCGCGAACAGGCGCGCGAACACGTCGAAGGCGCGCGCGATCGGTCCGGCGTCGACGTCCGGGTAGCGCTCGGTGAGCACGCGCACGACCTCGGCGCGCACCGCCTCGGGATCCGCAACGAGGATCCGGTTCGTGACGTCGTAGTGATTCCGACGGTACGGTTCAGCGGTCATGGCAGCACCGTTGCGACCCGCTCCCGCGCCAGTATAGGGAAGCGGCGGTCCGCCTGATACTCCGGAGTTCGCCACACGTGATGCGCGTCACGTTTTGCGGGCGCTCGCGATCGCCGCGCGCAGGCGCGCTGCGACACCGGCTTCGGGGTAGTCGGGCCACAGGGTGGCCCGCCGCCGGTGCAGTGTGTCCGGCAGCGGCACCGCGAGCTCGGGCAGCGCCCGCCGCGCCGCTTCGCAAAGAACGCTGTGCCATGCCCGCACCACCCAGGCCTCGTGCCAGTCGGGCTCGTGATCGACATGGTGGACGATCGCCGGCAGTCGCAACGCCACGCCCGGTTGGAGCACGACCGACCCCCGGGCCGAGCCGCGCTGCCCGATCGCCGCCGCGGCCGATTCCGCGAGCCCCCCGGCCGGCATCCGCAGCTCCGCGGTTGCGGTTATCCCGCGCAAGGCCCATCCGGCCCCGGCGTTGATCCGGATCAATGCGCCCGTGCGCCCTGCGATTATACTCGATCTTCCGAGTCCGGGATCCGGGTGATGCACTCGCGACGAACGCCATGCCGAGTCGCACCGCGCGCCGCCGGAGCCGGCACCGCTGGCCTGGTCGCCCTCGCTTTGCTCGTCGCCTGCGCCCCGCGGCGCATCGGGCGAGCACCGGCGATGACGAGCCACCGCCCGGCCAGTGCCCGCAGCGGCGCTTCACGGGGCAGGCGCCGGAGCCGATCCGCAGCCGCACGGATGCCGTGGCGGACTCGCCCGAGCGGCGCGCGGCGGGCCGTCGACTCTACCTCGCGGACACTGGACCGGACTGCGCCGCCTGCCATGGTCGCCGGGGCGACGGCCGGGGGCCGCTGGCCAGCCGGTTCGACCCGCGCCCGCGCAATTTCGCCTGCGCGGAGACCGTGCGCGGCATCCCCGACGGCCAGCGCTACTGGATCATCCGCAACGGCTCCCCGGGGACGGCCATGCCGGGCTTCGCCGACCGGCTCACGGAAACGCAGACCTGGCAGCTCGTGCACGATCTGCGCCAGCGGGCCCGGTAGAAGGCGCGCAGGCCGGGGCGTGCACTGGCAACCGCGCGGGCATCCGCTCTTCGGGCCGCCGCGAACAGCACGTCCGGCAAAACATGGCATCATGGGAGAGGGTCCGGGGATTCCGGGCCCGACGCTTATTCAAAGGAGGTTCCACATGTCGAGGCAACAGCACGATTCGAGCCGACGCCGTTTCCTTCGTCGCAGCGCCGCCGGGCTTGCCGCCGTGCCCGCCGCGGGGTTCCTCGCCAGCGCCACGGCCGGCAAGCCGAAGCTCGAGCCGAGCGACCCCCAGGCCAAGGCACTGAACTACGTTCACGACGCGAGCGAGGCCAGCGACCATTCCGCGTTCAAGGAAGGCGCCAACTGCGCGAACTGCACTCAGTGGCAGGGGGGTGACAAGGAATGGGGCGCGTGCGCGATCTTCCCCGGCAAGAACGTCAACGCCAACGGTTGGTGCACGGCCTGGGCCAAGGCCGGCTGAAGCGTCGCGGGTGAAGCGCGCCGGGGTATTGCCGGCGCTCGCGTGCCGCCGGACAACAGCGGCACGTGACACCCGCACGGACGCCCTCCCCGGGACATCGGCGCTTGGAACAGGGGGCCGCGGCGCGTATGCTTCGCGGCGGCCGGGGCTGACCGGCTCGCCCCACTCGCCCGCGGAGACCGCCACGGATGCGCCACCTGCGCCCGTTGTTCGCGCTGTTCCTGTTGCTGGCCGCCACGACCGCCGTCGGCGCCACGCGCTACGTGACCGACGAGCTCCGGATCAGCGTTCGTACCGGGGCGGGCAACCAGTACCGCGTCATCGAAGTGGTCGGTTCCGGAACACAGCTCGAGACCATCGATACCCAGGGCGAATGGGTGCGAGTGGAGACGCCGGAGGGCAACACCGGCTGGGTCCGCAAGCAGTACATGACGGATCGCCCGATCGCGGCCGATCGGCTTCGCGAGACCCGCTCGGAGCTCGAGGCCGCGCGCGAGCGCATCGCCACCCTCGAGTCCGACCTCGCGACCGCGCGCGACGAGCTCGCCGCGGCGCGCGAGCGCATCGGGGAGCTCCAGGCGCGCCGCCAAGAGCTCGAGGGGCAGCTGGAGAAAGCCGGCCGCGGGCTCGAGCTCCACGACGCGAACACGCGCCTGAAGGATCGCGTCGCCCAGCTGCAGGAGCGAATCGCCGCGCTGGAGCAGGAGTCGCAACGGCTGGCCGATCGGCGGCGCCGCGAGTGGTTCGCGATCGGCGCCGGTGTCCTGCTCGGCGGCATGCTGTTCGGGATCGTCGTCACCCGGATCCCGTGGCGGCGCAAGCGCGACCGGATGTTCTGACGCCCGGCGCGGCGCCCGGAACGCCCGAACAGGGCTTTGCAACCCTTGATGCCCTCCCCGAGCCGGCGCTGCGCAGCAGGTGCCCAGCGCGCACCGGATTGCCGGCGTGCAGCAGCTGCCGGCAGCCGCTCGGCCATGGCGGCGAGTTCGTCCGCGGTCGCGCGCTCGCCACCGCCGGCAGCGGTGGCTGAGGCCTGTACCGGGCGTACCTCAGCCGACGACCGGCAGTTCGCGCGGCGCGCGCCGCGACAGCAGCTCGGCGCCGTCGTCGCGAACCACGAGGTCCTCCTCGTGCACGAGGCCGCGCCCGGGCCCGATTGCAAGCCCCGGCTCCAGCGTGAGCACCATGCCGGGCACCAGCGACGTCGTGTCGTCGGCCGTATGCGAAGGCCACTCGGTGAGCTGCATGCCCAGGCCGTGGCCCAGCCGGCCGACGTCGCCGCAGGCGTAGCCGTCCGCCTCGATCACCGCCTGCATCGCGCGAAACAGGTCGGCACAGGTCGCCCACGGCCGGGCCGTGTCGAGACCCGCCTGGGTTGCGCGGTAGAGGGTCTCGTGCGCCCGCTTCGTGGCGTCGGCGGCGTGGCCGATCGCGAAATTGCGATCGAAGTCGCAGAAATACCCATCGCGAACCGCGCCCGTGTCCATCATCAGCACGTCGCCGTCGGCCAGTGGCCGTTCGTCCGGCGGCGAGATGATGTCGTCGTAGCCGCCGGGCGCGGCGCCACCGACCAGGTACGCCGCCTCGTCGGCGCCCCGCTCGAGGAGATCGATGCGGAACCGGCGGAAGACGTCGACCAGGGGCTGTCCCCGCTCGACCCATCGCGGGACCGCGTCGAAGGCGTCGGAGGCGATTCGACAGATCGCCGCAATCCGATCGATCTCCGTCTCGGACTTCACCATCCGCAGGTCGCGCACGAGATCCGTCGCATCGACGAAGCGGGCGCGGTCCAGGCTCGCGGTGAGGGCATGGTAATCGTTCAGGGGCATGCGCAGGCTGGTCTCCGGCCCCATCGGCACGCCGATGCAGCCAGCGCCCGCACCGACCTCCTGGAGGGCCTCGGTGAGCAGCGACAGGCCCTCGTCGGCCGGTCGCGGCGACGGCCAGGTCCGTATGTCATCGATCCAGGTCCGCCCCATGAGCGCCGCGCCGATGCGCGGGATCACGGCGATCGGCTTGCGCCGGGCGGCAACGACGAGGAACCAGGGCCGGGTCGGGCTCTGCCAGAACTCGGTCAGGAAGCCCGAGAAATAGCGGACCTCCGGCTCCGTCGTGAGCAGCAACGCGTCGATCCCCTGCTCGAGCATGCGCGCCTGAGCGGCAGCGACGCGCCGCTCGTACTCGGCGTGGGGGAAGCCGCGCCCCGATCGCAGCGGCGTCATGATCCGAGCACCTCCCTGGCCAGCGCCGTCCAATAGTCCACCCCCCAGGGCAGCAGGGCATCGTTGAAATCGTAGTGCGGGCTGTGCAGCGACGCGGCGTGCGCGCCCGAGGTCCCGTTGCCGGCGAGCATGAAGCAACCGGGGCACTGGCGCAGGAAGCGCGCGAAGTCCTCGGAGAAGCCCATGGGCTCGTGCTCGGCGTCCACGGAGGCACCCGCGAGTCGGGCGCCGGCGCGGGCCGCGATCGCCGTCTCCGCGCGCGTGTTCACCGTCGGCTCGAACTCGCGGGCGTAGTCGAGGCACCCCTCGGTCCCGTGGGCGGCCGCTGCCCCCGCGACGATGGCCCGCATCCGCTGCTCGACGGTCGCGCTCACGGCGTCGTCGTAGCCGCGCACGTCGCCGCGGATGGTGACCGCGGACGGCAGGATGTTGCGCGCACCATCCGTGACGAATTCCGTCGCCGAGACCACGCCGTGGTCGCCGGGGGCGAGCGCGCGCGACACGATCGACTGCAGCGCCAGCACGACCGCGGAGCCGGCGACGAGGGGGTCGGTCGTCTGGTGGGGCGCCGCGGCGTGCCCGCCCGGTCCGCTCAAGCGGATCGCGAAGCGCTCCTCGAACGCGGTGAACGGCCCGCTGCGGGTGGCGAACGCACCCACCGGCAGGCCGGGGAGATTGTGCAGACCAAAGATCGCCTCCATGGGGAAGCACTCGAACAGCCCGTCGTCGATCATCGCCCGCGCGCCGCGACCGTTCTCCTCGTCGGGCTGGAACACGAAGTGCACGCTGCCGTTGAGGTCGTCCATGCGGGCGAGGCGCAGCGCGGCACCGAGCAGCATGGTCGCGTGGCCATCGTGCCCGCAGCCGTGGAACCGGCCGGCCACCGCCGAGCGGTGCTCGAAGTCGTTCGCCTCGGTGATCGGCAGCGCGTCCATGTCGGCGCGCAGGCCGATCGCGCGGCCGCCGCTGCCACGGCGCAGCGTGGCGACCACGCCACTGCCGCCGACGCCGGTGGTGACCTCGAGGCCGGCGTCGCGCAGCATCCGGGCGAGGCGCTCCGCGGTGGCCTCGACCTCGAATCCGACCTCGGGATGCCGGTGCAGCGTCCGGCGCAGCCGCGTCAAGGCATCGGGATCCGGGGGCGTCGGGTTCATGCCGCGTCCTCCCGGGCCTCTGTGGCCAGCACCAGTGCGCGGCTGTTGCTGCCGATGCCGAGCCTGGCGCGAGTGTCCCTCCCGGTCCGCAACACGGCGAGCCCGGCGGCCCCGGACGCCGTCGTCGCGATGCCTTCGCGGGCGAGGCGGTCGACGGCGCCGGCCGCCTGTTCGTCATCGACCGTCACGAACCAGTCCGCGCCCCGCGCCAGCTCACCAAGGGCGAGGTGCGACGCGACCTTGCAGTCGAGGCGACCCATGTTCGACTCGGGCCCGCTCGCCGCGCGCGGTGCCCCGGCGCGGATACTGTCGAGCAGCGCCGGTGCCGCCGCGGGCTCCACCACGGCGATCACCGGATCGTCGCCCCAGCGGTCGCGGAACAGGGCGGTCGCGGCCGCCGCCAGCCCGCCGACCCCGGCCTGCAGCAGGATGTGCGTGGGCGGCCGTTCGAGCGCGCGAACGATCTCGTCGGCCATGATGAGATAGCCCTCCATGACCCGCGCGGGCAACTCGACGTAGCCGGGCCAGGACGAATCCGACAGCAGGGTCCAGCCCTGGTGCTCGGCGGCAACCGCGACGGCTTCCATGCTGGCCTCGTAATCGCTGCCCGCGCGCACGACTTCGGCATCGAGCGCCTGCAGGCGCTCGGCGAAGGCCTCGGGGACGACGTCGGCGAGGTAGATGACCGCGCGGGCACCGAACAGGCGGGCCCCCGCGGCGACGGACAGGCCGTGATTGCCGGCACTCGCACAGGCGTACGTGCATCCCGCCAGCGCCTGCTGGAGGTCGACGTCCGCCGCGCCCGCCCCGGCGCGCTCGACCGCCGCGCGGGCGATCGCGTGCGCGGCGCCGAGCGCCTTGAAGCTGCCGAGGCCCATGCGCGCGGTCTCGTCCTTCACCATGACGCCCGCGATGCCCAGCTCGGCCGCGAGCCCCGGCAGTTCGTGCAGCGGGGTCTCCGCGGCCGCGGGGCAGCGCGCGAGCAAGGCCAGCGCGGGCGCCGGATCGACGGCCACCCGGCCGGCGGCGAAGTCGCGCGAGGGTGGCAGCCCCGGTCCGCGAAACGGGTTGGCGGCGATGTCCATGTGGTGCTCTCGCAAACGAATCGTCGAGTACAGTAACAGGGAGAAGAAATCCGGCCTTGCACATTCGCGTTGTCGCGTCTAATCCGGTTGCGTCAATCGGCGGAAACGTGCAGTCGTGCGTCGATCCGGCGCGAAATCGACGGACCGGCAGCTGCTCGACCTGCCCCAAGGCGACGCGTGCCGCTCGCTGCAGACGCTGGCCGGCGGGCTCGCCCTGTCGGCGCCGGCGGTGCAGCGACGCATGCGGTGACTGCGCCCGTCCGGTGTGATCAGCCGCGGGGGAGCGCTGGTGGACCCGGCCAACCAGGGACTCCCCGTGACGTTCGTGGTGCGGGTGGAACTCGAGCGCGAACGCGCCGAGCAGATCGATGCGTTCCGCCGCGAAACCGGGGCGGAGGACCGGGTGCAGCAGTGCGAGTGGGGAAACGGATTCCGTGCTCGTGGCGGTGGCGGCGAGCATGGATGACTTCGAGGCGCTGACGCGCCCGCCGTTCGTCGACGACCCGAATGTCCGGCGTGTCCGCACGCCCGTCGTCATGGGTCGCGCCGAGCGCTCACTGGTGGTGCCTGCGCGCACCGCGCAGAGCATCGACCCGGGGCACTAACGGGCCGCTCCCCGATCAGCGCTCGCGGAACTGCGCGACCAGCGACCGCAGCGCCCGCTGGGTGTCGTCGCGGAACCACTCCTCGGTGAACGCGTCGACGTCCACGTTGGCACGGTCGGCGAATAGCCCGACCAGGTCGGCGCGCAGCAGGCGCCGATTCTCGCGAAAGGCGCGCGCCGGCAGCGAGAGCCGCTCGCGCGCCCACTCGAGGGCGCGTGCGACGACACCCCCGGGAGCGACGACCGCGTCGACCAGCCCGAGCCGGTGCGCCTCGTCCGGTCCCAAGAGGCGCCCCTCGAGCAGGTGGCGCTCGGCCGCGCGGCGTCCGACCAGGCGCACCAGCGCGCCGCGGATCGCGCCCGGCACCACGAGCCCGGCGCGGACCTCGTTGAGGCCGACGCGGTAGTCGCCGCACGCCATCACGCGGTGATCACAGAACAGCGCGAGGAGGGTGCCGCCGGCTGCGCTGTGCCCGCTGAGCGCGGCCACCACGGGCACGGGCGCGCTCGCGAGGTCCTCGAGCAGCCCGAACAGGTCGAGCCAGAAGGCGTGCAGGTCGTCGCGGCCGAGCTCGAGCAGGCGCGGCAGGTCGAGACCGGCCGAGAACACGCCGGGGAGCCCGGCCAGCACGACCGCGCCGGCACCCGCGTCGATGCGCGCCCGCAAGCCCGCGCGCAGCTCGGTCACGAGGCCCGGATCGAGGGCGTTCACGGGCGGTCGTGCCAGCCTGATCTCGGCGATACCGTCGTGCCACTCGGTCTCGATCATGGTGCCTCCGCGGCGCGCCGCGCCACCGACGGCCCGATCGGATCCGGTTCACGCCAGCGTCCCGAGTCCGCCGGGCATGTCGATCCGAGCGCCGTCACCCTTTTCACGGCGCGCTTGCAGTCCGGCGTCAATGCGAATGCGCTCCACCGGACCGGGCCGGTTCGTCCGGCCGGCCCGCCGGAGGCGAACGCGAGACGGACCTCGGACACGCGGGGGCCCCGAGCGGCGACGGGTCTCAATCGAGCGGCTTGCGCGCGCGCTCCAGGACCTTCTCGTAGGCCCCGAGCCGCTTCTCAAGCTCGCTCTCGATGCCGCCGAGCCGGTCCAGCGAAGCCTCGACCGCATCCAGCTTGCCCGCGGTGCCTTCGGTCACCGCCGCCGCCAGTTCCTCGCGGAAACCGCCGGCGGCCTGCTGCAGGCGCCCGCGGAGCAGCGGCTCGAGCAGCCCCTGCAGCGAGGTGTCCAGCGCGAGCTCGGGCGACTCGACCGTCCCGCCCACGCCCGCGGAGACTTCGAGCCGTTGCGCACCGTCGAGCGCGCCGGCCACCTCCGCCAGTATGGGCGCAACGCCCTCGCCCACGCCGAATTTCGCGCCGCGGATGAGGGCATCGAGATCCAGATCGAGCGCGCGCCCGCGCACCATGCCGCTGACACGGAAATCCGCCCTGCCCTGGCCCGCCGTGAGGGCCCCGTCGGGACCGAGCGCGAGGCCGGCGATGTCCGTCCCGAGGGCTCCCAGGTCGAGCTGCGTCACCGGTGGCTTGCCGGGACGGCGGTTGACGCCCGCGTTGACCTGCAGGCGATCGATGCCGCCGACCGCCCGGCCCGACAAGGCGAGGCGCAGCGGGTTCGGCCAGCGGATCGCGGGCGATGCGATGTCACTCATGCGCCCGTCCAGCGACCCGCCCCCGGCGGCCCCGCTGATGGCAACCTCGCGCACGAGCACGCTCGGCTCGGCCGCGGCGTCGGGGTAGCGCACGTTGCGCCCCGGGCGGCGCGCGGCGGGCACCGTGTTCGGCCCCGACGCGCCGCCGGCAGCGTCCTCCCCGCCGAGGTAGGGCGACAGCCGTCCGTACCAGTACCAGCCCTGGTTGATCCAGCCCTCGACCTTCGGGCCGAGCAGGTAGTGGGCGAGCTCGCCGGCGACCGCCCCGGGGTCGGTGTACTTGCGGTACAGGCGCTCGATGTCGCCCGCGGGGGCCCGCCGCGCCTCGCCGGCGAGGTCCCCGGCCTCGGCGAGCGTGGCCTCGAATCCGTCGCGCGCGTTGCGCAGCGCCTTGACGTCCTTGTTGAGGTCCCCGGCGACCTTTTTGAATGCCTTGAGGCCCTGCAATTGGCCGAGCGTGTCGCCGTCCTCGGTCGCCTTGTCCACGCGGCGCCGGTAGTCCGCCAGCCGTTCCTCGCCCGGCAGGGCGTCGAGACGTTGCGCGAGCTTGCGCCGGCGCTCGGCGAGCTTGCGCTCGGCCGCGGCGATCACCTCGGGGCTGCGCAGCGACTCGCGCGCGAGGACCTCGTCGGCCGAGGGCACCTCGAGCGGCGGGATCTCGGCCTTTTGACGCGCGGCATCCAGCAGGGCGGTGCGCTCGACGGTGCGCCGGGTGGCGAGCAAGGCGCCGCTGCGCGCGCGCTCGGTGCCGAAGCGCAGGCCCTCGGCGCTCACCTCGTCGATGTGCACGCGATCGAGCAGCAAGCCGATCCAGTCGATGTCGAATGCCAGTCGCTCGATCTCCACCGCGTTGCGCATCGGGGCGTCGGGATTGGTCACCGCGAGCCCCCGCAGCTCGAGACGGGCGGGCGAGAAACCGACATCGGCCGCCTCGAGATCGACCTGCGCGCCGATCATGCGCGTGCCCGCGCTCTCGACCGCCCACCCGACGAACGCGTCGGCGAACAACACCCACACCGCGATCGCGCCGCCGACGATCGCGGCGAAAACACCGAGTCCCCACCACCGGATCCAGCCGATCATGGTGCCCTCACCCCGCGACCGACTGGTACAAGTCGTAGAGCCGCGTCCCGCGGATCAACTGGTAGACACGCCGACGCCGGACCCACTCGCGTATGTGGGCGCGGTAATGGCGCACGAGGTAGACCGTCGCGTACCAGAGCAGCGGCAGTGCCACCACGCCCACGCACAGGCTGCCCATGACCACCGTGTTGTTGAAGTCGCTCAGGCGCCCGAGGTCGGTGCCATGGAACGCGCCCCACAGGGGCTGCAGCGCACCGGCCGTGAGGATGGCGTGCCCCAGGGCGTCGAATAGCGGGTCGAGCAGGAAGGCGAGCACCGTGAACAGGCCCCAGGCCACCAGGAAGATGCTCAGGTTGACCCGCACCATGAGCACCAGCAGCAGCACGAGCAGGTTGTGCAGGGTCCACAGCGGGGTCAGGCCGAAGATGCAGGCCAGGCCGACGGCCGCACCGATCTGCCCCGGGGCCACCTCGGAGTTGAGCACACTCAGGATGCGGGCGATCAGGCCGATCATCGGTCAGGGGATCCTCGAAGGCGCGCCGGGCTCGGCAAGGGCGCAACTGTAACCGCTCCGGGCGCGTGCGCCCAGTGGGGCGGGCCGCCCCTCCGCGAGCGCCGAAGCGATGGCGGCATCAGGACGCGGCAACGGATCGATCGCCCGGTGACGGCATGGCACGAGCGTCGCCGCTGCCGGCGCCGAGCCCGCCGCGCTGGACTGCCCGCAGCGAGGCGGACGCGATAGCGCGCTCGAGCGCACGGGCCGAGAACCCCGGGCAGATCAGCTCGACCCCGAACTGCATCCGGCCGATCTCGGTCAGGGCGCGCGTCAGGCCCGGCTCCGGCCCCGCCATGTCGCTCCGGAGTCGGCGATCGCCGTCGCCTTTCGCCCGCCGGGCGGCATCGAGCACGGGGCGAACGCCGGCTGCCCCGGCCCCGTGCGCGGCAGGCCGCACGAGCCCGTGCCCCGTCAGCGGCCCTCGCCGGCCACGCGCTCGAAGCGCGACTTGTCGAGGGCCGCGGCATAGGCCTCGCGCCCGGTCACAAGGGCGGCGTCGAGCAGGCGCTGGATGGACATGTCCATGGCGACCATGCCCTGCAGCGCACCGCCGCGGATCACGTTCTCGAGCTGGTCCGTCTTGCCCTCGCGCAGCAGGTTGCCGACGGCATGGTTGTTGACCAGGACCTCGGCGGCGAGAACGCGCCCCGCCCCGTCGGCACGGCGCAGCAGCTGCTGCGAGACGATCCCCTGGAGCGACGTCGACACCATGTTGCGTACCTGCGCCTGGCGCCGCGCCGGGAACGTATTCACCATCCGGTCGATCGCCGAGATGGCGCCGGCCGTGTGCAGGGTACCGAAGATCAGGATGCCCATCTCGGCGGCCGTGACCGCGAGGCCCATTGTTTCGAGATCGCGCAGCTCGCCGACCATGATCACGTCCGGATCCTCGCGCAGGGCAGAGCGCAGCGCGTCGGCGAAACGCGGCGTGTGCTGGCCCACCTCGCGCTGGCTCACCAGCGAGCGCTTGCGCGTGTGCACGAACTCGATCGGATCCTCGATGGTGATGATGTGCGCGCGGCGGCGGCGGTTGATGGCGTCGAGCATGGCCGCGAGCGTCGTCGACTTGCCGGAGCCGGTCTTGCCCGTGACGAGCACGAGCCCGTGCGTCTGCAGCGCGAACTGCTCGAGTACGTCGGGCAGGCCGAGGTTCTCCAGCGACTGCACCTCGTCCGGGATCCAGCGGAAGACGGCACCGACCCCGCTGAACTGGCGCATCGCGTTGACGCGGAAGCGGCCGATACCCCGCACCGAATGGGCGAAATCCGTCCCGTCCTGCGCCTCGAACTGCGCCTGCGCGACCTCGGGCATGATCGCCGTGATCGCCTCCGCGAGCGCCTCGGGATCGAGCGGCTCCTCTGCGAGGGGCTCGAGATCGCCCGAGCGGCGGATCCGCGGTGGCCCGTCCGCCATCACGTGCAGATCGGAGGCGCCGCGTTTCGTCGCGGCCTCGAGCAGTCGCGTCAGATCGACCATGTCGCCGCCTCTCCGATTGCCTGCGCAGCCATCGCCATGGTCAGCTCCCGGCCAGGTCGCTGCGCGGCAGCAGGCTCGAGTCGACCACGAAGCGCTGGAACTGCTTGCGGTCGCTGGCGTGCAGGTAGGCGTCGTCGGGGTCCACCTCCTTGTTCTGGACGGCCGTCAACAGGGCCTGGTCCATGAGCTGCATGCCGAGATGCGCGCCGCTGCGGATCTGGTTCGGGATCTGGAACACCTTGTCCTGGTTGATCAGGTTGGCGATCGCGTGGTTGACGACCATCGTCTCGACGATCGCCCGGCGCTGCGTGCCGTCGGCCGTGCGTACGAGTTGCTGGCTCACCACCCCGCGCAGGTGCTGCGACAGGAACAGCTTCACCTGCTCGTGCTGTTCCGGGGGCATGGCGTCGATGACACGATCGATCGTCTTGACGGCCGAGGTCGTGTGCAGGGTGCCGAGCACGAGGTGGCCGGTCTCGGCGGCCGTCATCGCGAGCGCGATCGTCTCGGGGTCGCGCAGCTCGCCGACGAGGATCACGTCCGGGTCCTGGCGCAGCGCCGCGCGCAGGCCCTGCGCGAAGTCCGGCACGTGCGTGCCCACCTCGCGCTGGATCACCTGGCAGCTGCGGCTGCGATGGACGAACTCGACCGGATCCTCGAGCGTGATGATGTTGCGCGCATCACGCTGATTGATCAGGTCGATGATCGCCGCGAGCGTGGTCGACTTGCCCGTACCGGTCGAGCCCGTGATCAGCGCCAGCCCCTGGCGGTACCAGCTGATCTTTTCGACCAGCGCCGGCAGCCCCAGCGCGTCCCAGGCGGGGATCGCCTCCGGGATATGGCGAACGGTGGCGCCGACCCCGGACAGCTTGTGGAAGACATTGACGCGGAAACGCCCGATCCCGTGCGCGCTGTAGGCGAAGTCGAGATCCTCGCCCGCCTGGAAGCGCTCGCGCTGGCTCGAGGTCAGCAGCTCGTCGATATACCCCGCCAGTTCCGTATCCCCGAGGTTGCGGAACTTGATCGGCATGAGCTCGCTGTTCATGCGCAGCATGGGTGGCACACCCACCGCCAGGTGGACGTCCGAGCAGCCCTGCTCGCGGCCGAGTTTCAGAAAGGCATCGATCTTGGGCATTCGTCCCCTCCGGGCGCTTGGCCCGCGGCCCGTTCGTGGCGACACCGCCTCACTGACGCAGGAATCGCTCGAGGTCCTGGCGCAGCTCGACCATGGAGCCGTAGCGTTCGTCCGGCTTCACCGCCATGGCGCGCGCCACGACCTCGGCCAGCCCCGCGGGCAGATCCGGGTTGAGCCCGGCCAGTGGCTGCGGGCGGCCTTCCAGGTGGAGACTGAGGAGATTGCGCCAGTTCCTGTCCCGGTACGGCAGGCGCCCGCCCAGCATGCGGTACATGACCACCCCCAGCGAGTAGATGTCGGTGCGCGCGTCGATCGACTTGTGGCACACCTGCTCGGGCGAGGTGTACGCCGGCGTGCCGACGAAGTCACCGGTGCGCGTGAGCTCGCCATCGTCCGGGTCCTGGAACGCGGCGGCGGCGATACCGAAATCCACGATCTTCACCTCGTCGCGGTGGTTCATCAGGATGTTTGCCGGCTTGAGGTCGCGGTGGATGACGCCCGCGTTGTGGGCGGCGTCCATGCCGAAGGCGATCTCGCGCAGCAGCCGCAGAGCGCGCTCGGTGCGCATCGGCTGGTCCTGCAGCAATTCGCGCGTCAGCGGAAATCCGTCGAAGTACTCCATCGAGATCGCGTAGAGCCCGCCGAGGCGCAGGAAATCGTACAGGCGAATGACGTTGGGGTGTGTCACCCGGCGGGCATAACGCAGTTCCTTGAGGAACCGTTGGGCGACGCTCTTGCGCTCGGCGACGCTCTCGTTGAGGAACTTGAGGATGATCTCCTCGCCGACCGTGGTGTCCTCGAAACGGGTGACGACGCCGAATGCACCCTGCCCCACGCGCTCGATGAAGCGGTAGCGCCGATCGATCACGGTGCCCGGCGTCAGGCCCGCGACATCCAGGCGCGTCCCGCGCTCCAGCGGCTGCGGGGGCTGGCCCGGCCGCGCGACCATGGTGTGCCCGCCCTCGCCCGCGGCATCCGGGGGCCCGCTGTCGGTCGCATCGGACAGCAAGCGCTGCCGCAGCCCCCGCACGATCGCGCGGGCCTGGTCGCGGAAACTGGCGTCGCCGACCTCCATCGCGGCCTCGATGCGCTCCACGACCTGCACCGCCCAGTCCTCGTCGGCCAGCGCATCCAGCGCCCGCAGCGCCTCCAGCCGGGATTGCGCGTCGCCCGCCTCGAGGCAGTCCAGAACCGCCGGGATGACCGTGGCATCACCGAGCGACGCGAGGGCGCGCAGCACCGTCGTGCGGGCGTGCTCGTCGCTGCGCAGCAGGCGCAGCAGGTTGGGCACGGCGCTCTTCGCACCGAGCGCGGTGAGCGCGTCGACCGCGCGTTCCTTGACCCACCAATCCTCGTCCTCGAGTGCGGCGATCAGGTGATCGTACGCGCGCGGATCGCGCGACGAGTTGATGACCTCGATCGCCGTGCGCCGCACGAACTCGTCGTCGTTGCGAATCAGCACCAGCATGGCATCGACCACGCGCGGGCCGCCGATCCGGGCGAGCGCGTCCGCAGCGCGCTCGCGAACCCACCAGTCGTCATCACGCAGGACGAACAACAGGTCGGATACGAGGCTGGCGTCGGCGATGTCGTTGAGCACCTCCACGCCCGCGCGGCGCACGTACTCCGACTCGTCGCGCAGGATCGGCAGCAGGTGATCGATCGTGTTCGGATCGTTCATGCGGATCACCGCGTCGATCGCCCGCGCCTGGATGCCGAGGTCCGGGTCGCGCAGCAGCGCCGTCAGGGTGGCCAGCTCGGGCTTGTGCTCCGACCTCGCCAACCCCTCCAGCGCCGCCATGCGCACGCCGCGATTGTCGTCGCTCAGGCGCTCCTCGAGTGCGGCGGCGGTCTGCGGTCCGGGGAACCGGGCCAGCAGCTGCGTCACGTGCGCGCGCAGGCTCGGGTCCGCCGCGGTCGTGCGCTTGAGCAGGCCCGAGACCAGCGACTCGTCGGCGATCGTCTCGATGACGCGGAACAGGGCGCCGTGATCGGCCGCATCGAGCTTCGCGGCGTAGCGCAGCAACAGTTCCGGATCCAGCCGGTCGCTGTGGGCCGACAGGATCTCGATCAGCTGGGCCTTGGCGACGCTCGAGTCCTCGAACAGCTTCGCCAGCCGGTTCGGATTGTAGCGCCGATTCCTGCTCAGCACCTTGACGAGCACCTGCAGCGTGCGCCCGCTCGCGTTGCGCAGGGCCGGGAAGAAGGCCTCCAGCGTGTCGTCGTCGAGCAGCTTGTACAGCACGAGCGCGATGCTGCGGTACTGCGAGGGCTCGGCGCGTGCCAGGCGGGTGAGCAGGTCCTTCACCGCCTCGTCGGCGTCGCGGCGCAGGCGAGCCACGAGGTCGTTCGCGCTCGAGGTATTCAGATTGTCCTGGGCCAGCAGGCGCTGGACCAGTCGATCGGTGCGATACTGGCTCAGGACACCCATCGCGATCGACGCTCAGTCACCCTCGGCCCGTTCCGTGGCGCGCACGATGTAGGCCTTGTTGACCAGGCACACCTCGCCGTCGTCGAGGTGCAACCGCAGGAACGCCTGATCGCGCTGGTTGAGGTAATCGAACAGGCGCCGGTACTCGGGCAGCAGGAACTCGCGGATCGTGCCCGACAGCGTCGAACCGTCCATCATGTGCAGGTGGCAGGGCAGCACGGCGATGTCCGGGCTGTCGGGCTCGTTCTCGACGGCCCGGTGATGCACGCGCACGATCGCCCGCTTGCCGTAGAAGCGGACGTCCTCGCCGTCCTGCAGGTGCACGACCACGAACGGCTGTTCGCGGTTCAGGACCTCGATCGGCTGCTCGGGGCGGTCGCCGAGATCGCTGCGTTCCTGCACGTAGAGCTCGCCGCGAACCGGGCCGTCCGGATGAACCCAAAGCGTCACGGGTTCCGGGCGCTTGAGGATCTTGTAGGAGTCGTCGCTCATGAATACCTGTTCCCGCGATTCGGAGGATCACTGCGCCCGGGGTGTGCCCGCCAGCGCCACCCGGGCGTTCGGTTTTCGCCGCGACACCGGGGGCGCCGTGCGACCGGCGCCGGCGCCGCCCCCGCCACCGGGCACCGGTCGCGCCCCGCCGCTGGCGACAGTATAGAACCGCGCGCGGTGCGGAGTCGCCCACGGGCCGATCAAAAGGCCACGAGCGGTGCCCAGCCGGGCTCGCGCGCGGCCGGCTGGCTAGCGCGCGCGAGCGCCCGTGTCCCGCGAATCGGCCGTGCGGCTACGCCACGAGCCGGTCCCGGCAGCGGCGCAGGGCCCGGGCGAGCTGCACGGCGGAAGCGTAGCGCGCCGCGGGCTCCTTCTCCATGCAGCGGTTGGTGATGGTCGTGACGCAGGTCGGCAGGTCGGGCACGAGCGCGCGCAGCTCCCGATGGCGCTCGTGGGCGATCCGGTACATCAGGTTCGACAGGGAGTCGCCGACGAATGGCAGCTGGCCCGACAGCAACTGGTACAGGGTCACGCCGAGGGCGAACAGGTCCGCCCCGCCGTCGAGCTCGCGTGCGGCCAGCTGCTCCGGCGACATGTAGGACGGGCTGCCGAGGATCGTGCCGGAGCGGGTGTGGCGCTGGTCGAGCAGGCAGGCGACGCCGAAGGCGATCACGGTGGCCCTGGCGGATTCGCGGTCGTAGTGGATGTTGTCCGGCTTGATGTCGCGGTGGACCACGTTGCGTGCGTGCGCCACCGCGAGCGCATCGGCGACCTGCGCGAGCACGTCGACGACCTCGCTCGCCGGCAGGCGCTGGCCTGGCTCGACGCAGCGCACCATCGGGGGGCCCCGAAGGTCATCCATCGCGATCCGCGCCAGGCCCTGCGCGTCGCCTACATCGTGGATGGGGACGATGTTGCGGTGCGACAGCCGCCCGGCTGTCTCGGCCTCGCGCAGAAAACGGCGTTTCATGTCGTCCAGCCACTGGCCCTCGAACTCCTGGTCGAGCGGCATCGTCTTGATCGCGACCTCGCCGCCGATGCGCGGGTCGCGGCCGAGATAGACCGTGCCCATCGCCCCGCCGCCCAGCTCCTGCTCGAGCTCGTAGCGGCCCAGCATCGGCCTCTGCACGGCCGGATCGTCGACCAGCAGCGTCTGGGTCCAGCCGCCGCCGCGGACCGAGCGCCCGCCCAGGGCTACGGAGGTTTGCAGGCGATCATTGCGATCGGCGCGCTCCGAGGCGTCACCGAATTCGGGCCCGTGGCGGGCGCAGTAGCGGAAAGCCTCGGCGGCCTGGGCGAAGCGCCGGCGCCGCTCGAGGTCGAGGCCCACGGCCCACATGCGCTCCAGCGTGGCCGCGTCCGGGTGGCACTGCCCGAGGCGCCGCAGTGCGTCCTCCAGGCGACCGGCTTGCCGATGCACCTCGGCCAGCTCGCGGTTGGCGGCCGTGAGCTCGCGCTGGAAATCGGCGATGCGCGCGGCCACCCCCCGTTTCGCGCCGAGCACGGCGTGGCCCATGACCAGGGCGCCCATGGGCGCGGCCAAGGGTAGCCAGACCCCGGCCGCGACCAGCGCCAGGGGCTCGGCACTGGGCCGACCAGCAGCAGGCCGCTGACCGCGATCGCTGTGCCCACGCGCAGGCGCGGGAGACGGAACATCAGGTAGAGGGCGGCGAGCGCGAATCCGCCCAGGCGCGCTCCAAGCGCCCAGTCGGGCACGCGGTTGAGATGGCCTTCGAGCAGGCCGGACACCTGGGTCCCCAGCGCCTCGACCGGCATGCGCTCTCCGCGCGGTGTCGACAGCGGCTCGGCGACGTTCGCGGCGGTCAGGCCGACGAGCACCGTCTTGTCGCGGAACGCACCGGGATCCACCTCGCGCGCGTGCACCGCCGCGGCGGAGACCAGCCGGAACGGGCCGCTGCCGTCGGCGTCGCGCGGGTCATAGGACGGGTAGACCCCGAGTCCGCGGCCACCGTCGAAGGATACGCCCGCGACGTCGACACCGTGATCCGGGCGCAGCGTGATGGCGGCGAGGCCGACGAACCCGTCTTTGCGTCCGCGCGCTGCGGCCACCGGATCTCTTCCTTTGCAGGGCCCGGGGGCGAGGCGGTCCGCGGCGTGCCCGTCGATCGTGGCAGCGTGCGCCGGCCGACCATGAATGACAAACGCCGCGTCCGCGTGCGCAGCGGTTGCCCGCGGGGACACGGCCGGCCCGCGGCATGCGGATCACGCTGTCTCGCTGCGCGCGTGAATCGCCGCCACTGCCGCACCGGTGGGAGCGGCAGGAACACACCCGCCGTCGTCGCGACCCGGCGCAGGCGTCTCCCCGGGGGCCGCAGTCTACCGGCGGCGCGCGCAACGACAACGCCGCCGCCCGGCGGCATGCCGCGGTGCCGGGCAGTGCCCGGTGGACGCCGCTCCGGCCCCGCGCCAGGGCGGCCAGCCGGGCGTCGTTTCACTGCTTGAGCGTGTCCATGTCGATCACGAAGCGATACTTGACGTCGCCGCCCTTGACGCGCTCGTAGGCCGCGTTGACGTTGCGGATGTCGAGCATCTCGACATCGCAGGTGATGCCGTGTTCGGCGCAGAAATCGAGCACCTCCTGGGTCTCGGGCATGCCGCCGATCAGCGAGCCGGCAACCACCTTGCGTCGCATCACCAGCCCACCCGCGTTGATCGGGGGCTCGATGGGTTCGAGGAGGCCGACGAGGATATGGATCCCGTCGTGCTTGAGGGCGGCGATGTACGGGTTCAGGTCGTGCTGGACCGGCACCGTGTCGAGGACGTAGTCGAGCGACTCGGCCATGGCCGCCATCTGCTCGTCGTCGGCGGAGACCACGACGTGGTCGGCGCCCTGGGCCTTCGCCTCGCCGACCTTGTGTTCACTGCGCGTGAACACGGTCACCTGCGCGCCCAGCGCGCGCGCGAACTTGATGCCCATGTGACCGAGGCCCCCCATGCCGACGACACCGACCCTGTGCCCCGCGCCCACGCCGTAATGGCGCAGCGGCGAATACGTCGTGATCCCGGCGCACAGCAGCGGCGCCGCCGCGGCGGGATCGAGCGCCCGCGGCACGCGCGCGACGAAGCGCTCGCTGACGACGATCGATTCGGAATAGCCCCCCAGTGTCAGTGAGCTGTCGTGGCGATCGCGGCCGTTGTACGTCAGGACAGGCCCACCCCTCGCACAGTACTGCTCAAGCCCGTCCGCGCAGGCGTCACAGCGGCGGCACGAATCGACCATGCAGCCGACCCCGACGGTATCGCCCACAGTGAAGCCGTCGACTTCGGCACCGACGGCGGTCACCCGGCCGACGATCTCGTGCCCCGGCACCAGCGGGTAGATCGACATGCCCCAGTCGTTTTCCACGAAGTGGATGTCGGTATGGCAGACGCCGCAGTAGAGGATCTCGATCGCGACGTCGTCGGCGCGCGGTTCGCGGCGTTCGATCTGCATGGGGGCGAGGCCGGACGTCTCGGATTCCGCCCCGTAGGCTCGGGCATGACTCATGGTTTTGCGGCTCCTGTCAGCGGTATTGCCTGCTCTGCGGGTTCTGTTCTGCCCCGCCGGGCGCTGGCGTCATCGAGGCTCTCACCCCGGGGCATGCACCGGCGCTTGGCGGGATTCGCCCCGGCGCGGCACGCGACGATGCGCCGCCGGTGGCGCCGTGTAAACCCCCGACACCA
>CAZVFN010000025.1:0-9463 GCA_964626335.1 uncultured Ectothiorhodospiraceae bacterium | reverse complement strand
CCAGCGAGCCGGCGACACGACGGCAACCGCCGCAACCGGTAGCATGACCCTGGCGGCAGCGACACCCGCGGGCACGTCATCGGGGGGCCGCTCGCCGTGTGCACCACGCGCTGTCGGCTGCGCCGCCCGTGGTCGGACGCCGTCGCGGTAGTGCCTGCCGTATGTCCGCCACCCCCGTGCAACCAACGGACCCACTCGCCCGAGACCTGCCCGTGCCATGAACGCCACCCGCACCCGTACCCGCTGCGTCGCGCTTGCCACCGCCGCCCTGCTGGCGGGCGGCTGCTCGATCCCGGAACCGCAGGCCAACGCGGAGGCGATCGCATCGATCGACCGCGACCAGGCCTACGTCCAGGGCGAAGCCCACACGGGCGTCGTGAGCTACCTCCACGCGGGCACGCCGCGGGTCGCGCGCGTGATCTTCGTCCACGGTACCCCGGGCGATGCCACCGGCTGGGCGGATTTCCTGCTGGACGTGCCGCACGGGCAGGAATACATCGCCCCGGACCGCCCCGGCTTCGGCGCGAGCCGCCCCGACGGGGCCGTCGTCTCCATGCAGGCCCAGGCAGCGGCCCTGCGACCGTTCCTCGAAACGGACACCGGAGTCCCGTTGATCCTGGTCGGCCATTCGCGGGGCGCGGCAGTCATCGCCGAGGCCGCACTCCGCTACCCCGAGCGCGTCGCCGGACTCGTGATGGTCGCCGGCGCCCTCGATCCCGGCCTGGAGGATCCGCACTGGATCCGGCCGCTCGGCCGCTATCCGCCGTTGTCGTGGTTCCTGCCCCGGTCCCTGGCCAACGCCAACCGGGAATCGCTCGCGTACGCCGGCGAGCTGCGCCGGCTCGAGCCACGGCTGCGACGGATCGACCAACCAGTGCGAATCATCCATGGCGTGCAGGACGAGCGGGTGCCTTTTGCCAACGTCGCGTTCATGCGCAAGCGCCTGTCCGGGGCCCGGCTCGGCGTGACGCGCCTGGAAAACGCGGGCCATTCCCTGCCCTGGACGGCGTCGTCGATCGTGCAGACCGAGATCAACACCCTGGTGGCCCGCATCTGTGGCGGCTTGCGCGAATGCGAGCGGGGGCGCGGGCCGGTCGGCGACGCGCGCTGACGGCGCCGCCCGCCGTCCGCGACGCACGCGCGGTGCACCCGGCCGTCAGACCAGCGCCTGCAACAGCCACAGGCTGCCCATGCCCGTCGCGAGGGTCAGCAGCACGTTGCGCGAGTACCAGGCGACGAGTGCGGCGGCGATGCCCGCCAGCAGTCGCAGGTTGTTCGGGGACAGGTCGATGGCGCCGCCCGAGCGCACCAGGGCAGGCACGACGAGCGCCGCCATCACCGCGGGCGGCACGTAGCGCAGCGCCCGGTTCAGCAGCGCCGGCACCGTCAGCCACTGCCAGGCCTCGATGAACGACAGCCGCAGGAGCCAGGTACAAAGCCCCGCACCCAGGATCGTCAACCAGAGCGTCGTCTCGCTCACGCACCCCCCGCGCCCGCCCCGTCGCCCCGGCGGGTCTCGAGCCACGTGCCGGTCGCGATACCGCTCAGCGCGCCGATGACGAGTCCGAGGTGCATCGGGGCGTCCGCCGCCAGCGTCGCTACACCGCCGCCGACCACCGCCGCGAGAACGTGCGGACGGTCACGCAGTGCCGGTATCAGGAGCACCATGAACACCAGCGGGATGGCGAAGTCGAGCGACCAGTCCCGGGGCACGCTCGCCCCCATGAAGATGCCGACCGCGCTCGCCGCCTGCCAGGTGAGCCACAGCGACCCACCGGCGCCGAGATAGAACCAGTGGCCGTGCTCCGTGCCCTGATCGTGGCGGAAGCGATTGATGCTGAGGGCGTAGTTCTGGTCGACGAGCAGGTAGGCCAGAGGCCAGCGCCAGCGCCGTCCCAGATGCTGGAAGTGCGGCGCCAGCGAGGCGCTGTACATGGCGAAGCGCAGGTTGATGGTGATGACGGTGAGCAGGATGACTGCGGGCACCGCGCCGTCGGCGACCAGTTGCAGGGTCGCCAGCTGCGAGGCGCCGGCGAACAGGGCGGCCGACATCGCCATCGCCTGCAACGCGCTCAGCCCCGTGCCCGTGGCGGTGAGACCGGCGACCACGCCGAACGGCGCGACACCGGGCAGCACCGGCACCACCGCCGCGGCACCCGCGGCGAATGTCTCGCGTCTCGTCACCATTGCGCTCCGCGCGCGACCGGATCCGGCCGCAGGGGGTCAAACGGTCGACGATGATACGCCAACCGGCGCGACGGGGGTCGGCTGCGTCCGCGTCGAACGGATGCTGCCGGATGGGCGTCGCTGGCAAAGCGGCGGCGGCCCGACGCTGGCACGGTCGCGGCACCCCGCGACGGCGAGCACCGGTCGCCCCGGTCGGGTTCGAGCGGCGGACCCACCGGGCAAAGAGATCGTCGGCCCGCCCGGTAGCGGCCCGGGCCCCGGTTGCCGGCCCTGGCGGCGGACGGTCACCCCCGCGCACGCGCGCGCCGTTCATGGCAACCTGCCCGCGGTCATCCGCCCCGCAAGCGCTCCACGGACACGGACCCTGCGGTTCCCGGCAGGCTGCGCCGCGTCACTGCGAGTGGCCGCAGCGCCGGGCGCAACAGCCGCGCTCGCGGAGCGACACACGCAACCATGCAGCGCACCGAAGCGCGCGCGGGGGCCTGGACCCATGAATACAGCGATCGTCGGTGCCGGCATCGCCGGACTCGCCTGCGCCCGTCGCCTCGCCGAGGCCGGCGCGGCGGCGCGCGTCTACGACACGGCCCGCGGCCCGGGCGGCCGACTGGCCACGCGCCGCCTCGATTGCGGCCGGGCCGACCTCGGTGCGCAGTACTTCACGGCCCGCGACCCGGAGTTCGTGACGGCGGTTCAGGGCTGGGAAAACGAGGGCATTGTCGCCCGCTGGGACCCCGTGCTGGTCCGGCTCGAGGGCGGTGTAGCCAGCCCCGTCGACGCGGGCGACCCCCGCTGGGTCGGCGTGCCCCGCATGAGCGCCCTGACCCGCCACCTCGCCGCGGGCGTCGACATGGTGCCGCAATACCCCGTGACCGGCCTGACGGAGCGCGCCGATGGCTGGCACGTGACCGCGGCGGACGGCCGGGCCGACGGCCCGTACGCTGCGATCGTGCTGGCCCTGCCCGCACCCCGGGCCGCCCCCCTCCTGCGGACCTCGGCCCCGGCGCTCGCCGAGCGCGCCGACGGCGTCGCCATGCGGCCCTGCTGGGCGGCCGCGCTCGATGCGTCGACGTTTGTCCCCGCTTTCGACGCCGCTTTCGTGCACGATCACGCCCTGCGATGGGTCGCGCGCGACGGTAGCAAGCCGCAGCGCGATCGCCCCACGATCTGGGTCGCCCACGCGACGCCGGGCTGGTCCGCGCAGTGGCTGGAACACGGGCCCGAAGAGGTGCTCGAGCGGCTGGTCGAGCTCTTCCGTGACGCGACGGGCATGCGGGCGGACCTGCGCGGCCTGTTCGCTCAACGATGGCGCTACAGCCAGGCGCCGGAGCCACTGGCGGACCGATTCCTGCTGGACCGCGAGCGCGGGGTGGGCGCCTGCGGCGACTGGTGCAGCGGCAATCGGATCGAGGGTGCGTGGCTCAGCGGCCACGCGCTGGGCGCGGCGCTGCTCGGCGGCTAGGAGTCTGTCCGGGCAACGGGCCGCCTGGTGATCGCGCGCGATCCGGCTTGCGTCACGGAATCGGCCGTTTGCGCCGGCGATCGGCCCGCGGCGGTCGACGCGCACCGGATTGCGATCGGGGCAGCAGGCATCGGGCAACGGACGCACCGCCGGCCGCGGCGATCCCGGTGCAATCGTTCAGGCTCGAGCCGGGGACCCACCGCGATGGACGCACGGGTCATTCTGCTGAAGAGCCCGCTGGGCCGCGCGAGGCGGGCGGAGCGCGCGCGATCGGGTCGATCGCGACGCCTCCGCCCAGCCGCTCGAGCCGGGCCCGTGGGCGGGCACGCCGGCCGCGTCGGCCGGGCCGATGGGTCGGCTCGCGGCGCTTGCGAGGACGGGGCACACGCGACCGGGGCCAGCGGGACCGGTTCGTCAGTGCGCCCGTGTGCCACGCAACCACTCCCGCCGCGGCAGCGGCCACGCGCACGCTCTCGGCATGGCTGCCGTCGCTCGGGCGGCCGGACCGCCGGCCGCTCCCGAGCGTGACCCCGCGCCCACGCCACGGGCTCCTGGCCGCTCGTCAGGCCCCGCTCCAGGGGACGTCTACCTCCACGCCAGGCACCCCGGTGCCACAGATCGCGGGTATCGCGATCCACGGCAGCCCACCGTGGGGCCGACCGTCGTAAACGGCTCGTCCGCGACCTCCATCCGCCCCCGGGTCGACAAACAGCGTGGCCTTCATCGCGGGCGCCGCGGGGGCATCGTTTCAGGCTGCGGGGACCGCGCATGGCGGTTTCGTCGGCTCAGTGGCTCATGAGCACGGGCACGGTCATCTGCTCGAGCAGCTGGCGAGTCACCCCGCCGAGCACGATCTCGCGCAGCCGGCTGTGGCCGTAGGCGCCCATCACCAGCAGATCGTCGAACTCGTCCGCGATGTGCGCGAGCAGCGCGTCGGCGGCCGTGACGCCGCCGGCCTCGAGCCGTTGGACGTTGACGTCGATGCCGTGGCGCGAGAGGTGCAGCGCGATGTCGGCGCCCGGCTCCTGGCCGTGACCGCTAGGCCCGTGGTCCGCGTCCACGGCGAGCACGTTCACGCGGCCCGCCCGCTCGAGCACCGGCAGCGCGTCATTGACCGCACGCGTCGCTTCACGCCCGGCGTTCCACGCCACGGCGACGTCGCGACCGAATCCGACGCCCTCGCTCGAGCCGTGGCCGGGGGCACCGATATAGGGGATGACCAGCACCGGCCGGCCGCAATCGAGGATCACCTGCTCGACGAGCCTGGTCCCGCCCGTCGGCGGCTCGTCCGGATCCACCTGGCCGAGGATCGCGAGGTCCGCGTAGCGTGCGTGGAGCGCGATGCGCTCCGCGATCGCATTCACGGGGACATGCACCGGTCGCGTCTCGTGGCGGATGCCCGCGTGCTCGGCCTTGCGGCGAAAGCGCTCGAGCACGGCGTCGGCGGCGGAGGTGGTCCGTTCGGACTGTTGCTCGACCAGGTTCGACGGCCACTCCGCCCAGGCCTCCACCGGGATCTCGCCGACACAGAACAGCCCCGCCAGATGCGCACCGTGGGCCGCAGCGAACGCGATGGCCGCGTCCTCGCGCGCATCGCAGGCGCGCGTGCCGTCGAGGTGCACCAGCAGATTGCGCAATGCCATCGCCATTCCTCCCGCGCCCCGACCGGGGCCGCAACATCGAAGAGCCTGCCTCCGGAACTCTACTATAGCGTCAGGCGCGGCGTGTTCAATGACGCGGATCAAACGCAGCGACCGCTGCCGCCCCCGGGCGGTCGAGCGGGGATCGCCTGCCGCCCTGGGGGCTTGGGCGAGGGACCGCATCGCCGTTCGGTCGCCGACGCCGGGCCGCTGCGCGCGTCGCATGGCCACCCATGGCTCGCATCGCTGCCCCCGGAGCGGGCGCGACGGCGTGGCAGCCGCGAGCCGGCGGGGTGCAGGGACGGTCGGCCGCGCTCGCCGCGGGTGGCATGCGCTTGCCGCAACCCGGGTTGATCGCCCCCGGGAGCCCGTCCGGGCAATGTCCGGACCGGCTGCCGCCGTGCCGCGCGGGGCGATTTCCCGGACAGGCGGCTGGTGTCCTGCAACGGCAGTGCACCGGCTTTCGCCGGCCCCGGGCAACGGACGGCGTTGTTCTTTGCGCCGCGTCGCGACAGGATGCGCTCACTGGTCGGCGCGCCTTGCCCGCCACCGCGATGCCTCGCCGAGCAACATCGGCGGACTTCCGTCAAAGCCCCCGGGAGCCTGTCCGGGCAACCCTGTACCGACTGCGCCCGTGCCACTGCGGCCATCTTGAGCGATCGCTCGACCTGCCTCGCTGTGCCACGCGCTCGCTACGGCACAGATTTCTCGGACAGACGCCTAGTCGCCGATGCCGGGCATGCGATAGCCCGGGGTGGAATTCATGATGGCGATCTCGTCGTCGTCCATCTCCGCGCCGATGCCTTCGAACAGGGGCGTCGACAGGTAGCGCTCGCCCGTGTCGGCCAGCATGGCGAGGATCACCGACCCCGACGGCGCGCGCTCGGCCACCTGCATCGCCACCGCGAAGGTCGCACCACCGGAGATGCCCGTGAAGATGCCCTCGCGCCGCGCGAGCCGCCGCGACCACTCCACGCCGTCCGCACCCTCGACGGGCAGGAGTTCGTCGACGAAGCCGTCGTCGAGGGACTCCTGCAGGACCCACGGGATGAAGTCGGGTGTCCAGCCCTGGATGGGATGGGGCTCGAACGCCGGGTGGCCGGACGCCGGTTCCTGGCGGTCGTTGCGCTCCTGCGGCGTGCCGCTGGCAACCAGCTGCGCGTTCGCCGGCTCGCTGAGCACGATCCGCGTCTCGGGCCGCTCGCGCCGCAGCACCCGGCCCACGCCGGAGACCGTCCCGCCGGTGCCATAGCCGGTGACGAAATAATCCAGCCGCTGGCCCGCGAAATCCGCGACGATCTCGCGGGCCGTGGTGGCCTCGTGGATGTCCGCGTTCGCCTCGCTCTCGAACTGATGCGCGAGGAACCAGCCGTGGGTTTCGGCCAGCTCGCGCGCCTTCTCGTACATCCCGTAGCCCTTGAGCTCGCGCGGGGTCAGCACGACCCGGGCACCGAGGAACCGCATGAGCCGCCGGCGCTCGATCGAGAAGCTCTCGGCCATGGTGACCACGAGGGGATACCCCCTGGCGGCGCAGACCATGGCGAGACCAATCCCGGTGTTGCCGCTGGTGGCCTCGACCACGGTCTGCCCGGGTGCCAGCGTGCCGTCGCGCTCACCCGCCTCGATGATGCTGAGGGCGAGGCGATCCTTGACCGAGCCCGCCGGGTTGAAGAACTCCGACTTGGCGTAGATCGATACGTGGTCGGGCGCGAGGTGATTGATGCGGACGCAGGGCGTATTGCCGACCGTCTCCACGATGCTGTCGTAGAGTCGCCCGCGTCCCTCGGTCGTGCGCGTGCCGGATTGCATGCTCGTCTCCGCGGCTTCGTTTGGCGGCCCCTCACCGAGGCGATGGGGCCCATCCTGACTGGCCTCCCGGGCGAGGATAGCGCCCGCGACGCCGTCTGTCCCCATCCATCGGCGGCCCGCCGGCGGCTAGCCGCTCCCCGACGCCGGGGTGGCATTCGCCCCGTTCGCCGGCCGATCCTCGATGAGGTCGTCGACGCGGCATCGGTAATCGCCGAACCAGAATTGCTGGTCGGGGCGGACATACCCCTGGTTGAACCGGCGCGGATGCGCATCCTCGAGCACGAATGTCCCGTTCTTGGAACCGAGGTCGCGCATGTAGATGCGGTGGTCGGTAACGTAGATCACCGCGTGCCGACGGCTTACCGTGCGGTCGGGCAGGCCGACGAACTCCAGGGCGGCGCGGCCCCTGTACGCCCGGCGTTCGCGATCGATGGGCCGATCCCCCTGGCGGCGCTCGCGCCCGATGATGTACAGCTTCAGGCTCATTGTCCCCCCGGCCGAGGGCGCGGTCCGCGCGCGAGCGCGCCGCGCGCGGACACCGCATTGCGAACGACTGTAGCACCCGGGGGGCCGGCCCGGTCGTCCGTCGGCGACCAGGCGGCCCCCGCGCCCCGGGGCGGGGCTCCGCAACCGCCTATGTCGACTTCTTGCTGCCCGCCTCCTCGGACGAATCGCGCTCCGGATCCGGATCGCCCGGGCCGGCGCCCCGCGCCAGCGACTCATCCTCGGGGGCGAGCCCGCTCGCGGGCCGGGTGTTCGATGAAGGCCCGCCGAGCACCGCCTCGCGCGCGGCGTCGCCCTCTTGCGGCGCCGCAACGGACGGATCGTCGGCATAGACAGGCGGCCGCGAATCGTCCTGGGAACGCGCTGGCGTCGCATCCCCTGCCCTGGAAATCCGCAGCCCGTCCGCTCCGAGTGTTGCCTCGCGCGAGCCCCGCAGCAGGATGTCCCATGCGGCGACGTCGCCGCCGCCGGCGTCGCTGTTCCCGGTCATGGATACGGTCCCCTTGCCGAAGTCGGCTCCCGCGGGGCCAGTATAGCCAAGATGCCCCGGTCGCGCCGAACGGCGGCCCTGGCGGCGAGCGCGGGCACCTCGAATCGGCTCACGCACCGGGGCGTGCCGGGGCTCCGAAGTAATAGCCCTGCGCCCAGTCGAAGCCGAGGCGGCGGCAGGTTTCGGCCTCGCCGGCGCGGGTCACGCCCTCGGCGAGCGTCGTGATGCCGGCCTCGCGCGCGTACTCGACGAGCATGGCGACCATGCGCCGATGCTGTTCGGAGCTACGATCGATACCGCGAATCAGGGCGATGTCGAACTTGAGATAGTCGGGTGGCACCGACGACAGCTCGACCAGCCGCGCCTGCCCGGCGCCGAAATCATCGTACGCGAGGGCGATCCCGAGCACGGCGAGCTCCGAGCGCAGGCGCTCGATCGCGGCCAGATCCGTGACCGCGGATTCGTGCAGTTCGAGCACCATCTCGAGTCCCGGCCAGGCATCGCGCAGGCTCCGCATCTGCTCCACCAGCCCCTGTATCGACGCCACTTCGTGCGGATGGATGTTGATGAACGTGGGACCGGCGAGCCCCGCCTCGCCGGCCTTGCGGACCGCGATGCCACGCATCAGTCGCGAGAGCTCGACGGCGCGGCCGACGCTCGCAGCGAGCTGCAGCAATTCGCCGGGCGCCACCGGCAGGCCGGGCCAATCGCCCCGCCCGAGGCATTCCTGCGCCACCCCCTCGCCCGTGCCCAGGGACACGACCGGCTGGTAGACCGCGTCGACGGCCCCTGCCTCGAACAGCCGCGCGAGATCGGCCGCGCCGCGCGGGAAGCGCCCCGGGAGCCGGTCACGCGAGATGATGCCCGTCGCGGTGAGGTCGGGGTCACCCCCCGCGTCGGGCGTACCGCGGCCGACCCGGAACTCCACATCGGCGAAATGCACGATGTCGCCGGCCTGCAACACGGCCTCGTCGTCCACCGGCTCGTGATTGACAAAGGTGCCGTTCTTGCTGCCGAGGTCGCGCACCACGAGCCGCCCGTCGCGCTCGACGAGCTCGGCGTGATAGCGGGACATGTTGCTGGATGCCCCGGCGAGCGCCGATTCGCCCGAGCGACCGACCAGCACGGGGAATTCCCGCAGCGGAAGCTGGCGCAGTACGTCGTCCGCCTCGATATAGCCTTCGAGGAACCACTCGGTCATTGGCTAGCTGGCGCGATCCCGGGAAACCCCGCGGGCAGTATATCCCCTGCCGGCCCTGAGGCCAGCGGGCCACGCACGCCCGGTCCCGGCCCGGGTGTGCGCCGGCCGCGCGGCGCGCCCGATGCGGCCCGGGCCCGGGGCCACCGCGACGGCGCGCAACGGGCAGCGTGATG
>CAZVFN010000024.1:0-30004 GCA_964626335.1 uncultured Ectothiorhodospiraceae bacterium | reverse complement strand
CAGCGCGGCGCGCTGCCGCCACGGCTGCGGCGGCCGACGCCGTCGGGCGAGCCCTACCCGGTCACCGTCAGCGAGGCCCTGGCCCGGGAGGCGGAGCGCTTGCGGCGCCAGCACATCGGCACCGGCTGAGCGGGGGCGCGCGAGCTTGCCGCGCGCTCGCGGGCGCGCCCATCGACCGCGCCCCAGGGCGCACGGGTGTGGATCAGCGAACGGCGACGACGCGCCCGTCGGTGACCTCCACGAGCGTCTCCGGGGGGATCGAGAACAGCGCCGACGGGCTGCCGGCGGCGGCCCAGACCGTGGCGTGATCGCCGATGCGCCGATCGACCAGGGTCGGCAGGGCGCGCACGTGGCCGAACGGGGGCACCCCGCCGATCGCGTAGCCGGCCACGCTGCGCACGAAGCCTGCGTTGCCGAGCTCGACCGGGCCGTCCACCAGCGCTGCGACCACGCTCTCCGCGACCCGGCCATCGCCGGCGGCCAGCACCAGCCACGGTTGCCCGCCCGGTCCGGCGAATACCAGCGACTTGACGATGGCACCGGTCGGGCACCCGAGGGCATCCGCTGCGGCGTCGGCCGTGCGCGCGGGGTCGTCGAACACGGCAATGGTGTCCTCGAGGCCGTGGGCGCACAGCGCACGCCGAAAGCGCTCCACGCCGCGGCTGCGCCGCGCCATCAGTCCTGGCCCCCACCCGGGGCGAGCAACAGCCCGAACGCGACCAGCGCGAGGACCACGAACAGGGCAAACGTCCACGCGGCGATCGAGCCGCCGAGGAACTGCCACTGGATCTCGGCGCACGCGCCGGAACCCCGCAGGACCAAGTCGATCACCCGCTGTAACGGGAAGTGATCCAGCATGTAGTCGAGGCTCGGGCCGCACGCCGGCACCTGCTCCGCCGGCAGGCTCTGGAGCCACAGGTGGCGACCCGCGACGGCCAGGCCGAAGGCCACCGGCACCAGGGCGACGACGGCGTACACGCGCCGGCCACCGGGCCGCGGGCCGTGGAGCGCGGCGAGCAGGAACACCAGCCCGGCCAGGGCGAAGGCAACGCGATCGAGGATGCACAGCGGGCAGGGCTCGAGGCCCAGGCCCAGTTGCAGCCAGCCGATGGCGTACCCGATCGCTGCGAAACAGAGCGCCGCGCCGGCGGCATTCCACCAGCGCGCGGCGCCCATCAGGCGTTATGCCACTCGGTATCGAGCTGCAGCTGGCTCGCGGTATTGCGCACGGCGGCAAGGCAGGCGGAAGCCCGCCCCTGCGGCAACCACACGGCGAGGCGGATCACGTAGGTCGAGCCGCCGGCACGCGGGATGCGCTCGGCATTCATGCGCACGATGTTGGCGCCGTAGTCCACGAATACCTCGGTCAGCCGTGCGACCAGTCCCGGCTGGTCGTCGCCGCGGATGGTGATGCGATGGGTCACGGTCGCCGAGGGCCCGTGCACCGGCGCGATGTCGAATTCCTCGACCTGGACCTCCGCGCCCTCGACCTCGGGCAGATCCGACAACCGGTGGCGGATCTCGTCGATGCTCACGGGCACCGGCTCCTCGACGACCGCGGTGAACTCCGCGCCCGTGCCGAGCACCGCGAAGGTGGTGTCGCCGAGGTTGAGCCCGAGATGGAACAGGCAGTCCGAGACGGCCGATACCAGGCCCGGCTCATCACGCGCGAATATCTGGATCAGCAGGCTCTTGCGGGCATTCATGGCAGCCATCCGGGATCGGGGGCGATTCGGGTCGTGGCCACGGCGCGCACGCAGAGACTACGAGGCGTCCTGCACGCTGTCGACCGGCTCCGCGGCGGCCAGCAGGCGGGCAATGGCGTCGGCATCCGGGCGTTCCAGGATACCGTGCTCGGTCACCAGGGCGTCGACCATGCTCGCCGGCGTGACGTCGAAGACCGGGTTCCAGGCGCGCGCATCGGCCGGCGCCACGGCCTGCCCGGCCGAGGCGATCACCTCCGTCTCCGGACGGCACTCGATCGGGATCGCATGACCGTCGGGCGTCGCGGGATCGATCGTCGCACACGGCACCGCGACCATGAAGCGCACACCGTGATGGCGTGCGAGCACGGCCAACCCGTACGTGCCGATCTTGTTCGCGACGTCGCCGTTGGCGGCGACGCGGTCCGCGCCCACCACCACGTGACTCACACGCCCGCTCGCCATCAGCGCGGCCGCGGCCGAATCGACGATCACGCACGCATCGATGCCCTCGCACGCAAGCTCCCAGGCCGTCAGGCGCGCGCCCTGCAGCCAGGGCCGGGTCTCGCCGACGTAGACCCGCTCGATGCGCCCGCTGGCCCAGCCGGCCCGGATGACGCCGAGGGCCGTGCCGAAGCCGCCCGTGGCCAGCGCCCCCGTGTTGCAGTGCGTGAGCACGCCGCCGGGCCCGGCGAGCGCCGCGGCCCCGAACGCGCCGAGGGCTCGATTCGCGGCGAGGTCCTCGGCGTGGATCGCCGCCGCCTCGTCGGCGAGGCGCACGGGGCGATCCGCCGCGTCGGTGGCCGCCGCGACCCGAGCCATGCGTTCGACGGCCCAGTGGAGATTGACCGCGGTCGGCCGTGCCTGGCCGAGTGTCGCTGCGGCAGCGCTCAGGTCGTCGCCGCGCCGCGCGGCGAGCGCCAGGCCGTAGGCCGCCGCGATCCCGATCGCGGGAGCCCCGCGAACCACCATCGCGTGGATCGCATCGGCGACGGCGTCGGCATCGGCGCAGTCGATCCAGTGCTCGTCGCGCGGCAGGCGGCGCTGATCGATCAGGGCCAGCCTGTCGCCGTGCCAGGCCATCGCCCGGACGCTGTCGACCCGTTCGCCTGACGCCATGACGCATCCCCCTGCCTCTTGCCCCTGTGCGGACAGCGTAGCGCGCGCCCGCCGCGGCGCACCAGCGCGCACCCGCAAGCGGCGCACCCGCTGCCCGCAGGCCGGGCGGGCGGCCACCGATGCGCACGCCGGTCCGGGGTGACCGCGCGCGCCCCGAAGCGCCGCTGATGCCGGCTGCGGCCGCGCCGCGGCGCTTGTTCGCCCCCCGACCCGGCGGTATCGTGCATGCCCATGAACGACACCGTCGACACCCTCCTGCTGCCCCGCTGGCTGGTCACGGTGGATGCCGACGATCGCGTCCTCAGCGACCAGGCCGTGGCGCTGCGCGACGGCACCATCGAGGCGGTCCTGCCCGCGGACGAGGCCCGCCGCCGCTGGCCCCGCGCCGAGACCATCGCGCTCGCCGAGCACGCGCTCATGCCGGGCATGGTGAACGCCCATACGCACGCATCGATGTCGCTGCTGCGCGGGCTGGCGGACGACCTGCCGCTCATGGAGTGGCTGCAGGAGCACATCTGGCCGGCCGAGGGCCGCTGGGTGGACGAGCAGTTCGTGCACGACGGCAGCGCGCTCGCCTTCGCCGAGATGCTGCGCGGCGGCACGACCTGCGTGAACGACATGTATTTCTTCCCGGAGGTCACCGCGCGCCTGGCCGAGGAGATCGGCATGCGGGCCGTGGTCGGCATGATCGTGCTCGACTTCCCGACCCAGTACGCGGACGGGCCCGATCAATACCTGGAGAAGGGCCTGCAGCTGCACGACCGCTATCGCAGCCATGCAATGATCCACACGGCGTTCGCGCCGCACGCGCCGTACACGGTGTCCGACGAGCCTCTCGCCCGTATCCGCACCTACGCGGACGAGCTCGAGGTCCCGATCCAGATGCACGTGCACGAAACGCAGGGCGAGTGCGACGCGGCGAGTCACGAGCACGGCGAACGACCGCTCGCACGCCTCGAGCGCCTGGGGCTGCTCACGCCCGGCTTCTGCGCCGTGCACATGACCGCTGTGGACGACGACGACATCGCCGCATTCGCACGCAGCGGCGCCAGCGTCGTCCACTGCCCGGAGTCGAACCTGAAGCTCGCCAGCGGCTTCGCACCCGTGCACCGCATGCAGGCGGCCGGGATCAACGTCGCCCTGGGCACGGACGGGGCCGCGTGCAACAACGATCTCGATCTCCTCGGCGAGATGCGCACGGCCGCGCTGCTGGCGAAAGCGGTCGCCGGGGATGCCGCGGCGGTGCCGGCGGAGACGGCCCTGCGCATGGCGACCATCAACGGCGCGCGTGCCCTCGGGCTGGGCGAGACCATCGGCTCGATCGAGCCGGGCAAGGCCGCCGATCTCGTCGCCGTCGATCTCGGCGCCCTCGAGAGCCAGCCGGTTTTCGATGTCGTCTCCCAGCTCGTCTACGCCACCGGTCGCCACCAGGTCAGCGACGTGTGGATCGCCGGGCGGGCGCAGCTGCGCAACGGCGAGTTGGTGACGCTCGACGCCCCGGATCTGTGCCGGCGCTCGGGCAGCTGGCGCGAGCGCATCGGCGGGGCGGCCTGACGGTGGCAGCGGCCGACCCCAACGCGGATCCCGCCGAGCTGCGCAAGTTCGCCGACCTCGCCGCGCGCTGGTGGGACCCGCACGGCGAGTGCGCCCCACTGCATGCGATCAACCCGCTGCGCCTCGCCTGGATCGAGGCCCGTGCCGGCGGCCTCGGCGGCCGCCGCGTGATCGACGTCGGCTGCGGCGGCGGCATCCTGGCCGAATCGATGGCCCGGCGCGGGGCCGAGGTCACCGGCATCGACCTCGCCGCGGCGGCGATCGAGGCCGCGCGCGCACACGCGGGCGACACCGGGGTGGCGGTCGACTACCGCGTCCAGTCCGCCGAGGCCGCGGCCGCCGAGCACGGCGCGGCGTTCGACGTCGTCACCTGCATGGAAATGCTCGAGCACGTGCCCGATCCCGCGGCCGTGGTGCACGCGTGCGCCGCGCTCGCGAAACCCGGCGGCACCGTGGTGTTCGCGACGATCAACCGCAATCCCAAGGCCTGGCTGTTCGCGATCGTGGGCGCCGAGTACGTCCTCGGTCTGCTGCCGCGCGGCACCCACGAATACGCCCGCCTGATCCGCCCGTCGGAGCTGGCGGGCTGGGCCCGCGAAGGCGGTCTCGATCCGGGAGCGACACGCGGGCTGAGCTACAACCCGCTGACGCAGCGCTACGGGCTGTGCGGCGACATCGACGTCAACTACATGCTCGCCTGCCGCAGACCCGCCGATGCGTGAGCGCGAGCTCGTCCTGTTCGACCTCGATGGGACCCTCGTCGACACGGCACCGGACATGGCGGCCGCGCTCAACGACCTCCTGGCCAGCGAGGGGCACGCGACCCTGCCGTTCGGGACCATCCGCCCGCACGTGTCGCACGGCGCCGCCGGGCTGCTGCGCGTGGGCTTCGGCGAGCGGCTGGAACCGGGCGAGGCGGCGCGCCTGCGCACGGGCCTGCTCGACCGCTACCACGCGAACCTGGCCGGCGCGTCGCGGCCGTTCCCCGGCGTCGACGCGCTCCTGCAGCGGATCGAGGCGGCCGGGCTGCGCTGGGGCGTGGTGACGAACAAGCCGGGCTGGCTGACCGAGCCGCTGTTGCGCCTGCTGGCCCTGGAGCGGCGCGCCGCGGTGATCGTCTCCGGCGACACCCTTCAGCAGCGCAAGCCCGACCCGGCCCCCCTGCTGTTCGCCTGCAGCCGCTCGCACACGCGGCCCGTGCACACGGTCTACGTCGGCGACGCCGAGCGCGACGTGGCCGCCGGGCGCGCCGCCGGCATGCACACCTTCGTGGCCCTGTACGGCTACCTCGGCGGCGACGACCGACCCGAGGCCTGGGGCGCGACCGCGCACATCGAGCACCCCGGCGAGCTCTGGCCCTACCTCGAAGGCACCAACGCGCGTGCGGAGACGCCGTGAGCGTCGACCTGATGCTGCAGTTCACGCTCGCGGTCGTGGTGACGGCCGTGATCGTGTGGAGCATCACCTACTTCCGGCTGCGCCGGCGCGTGCAGGAGCTCGAGCGCGAGAACAGCCGGCTTCAGGGCGAGATCGAGGTCCGCCTCAACGTCTGGCAGGAAAAGGAGGAGATGCGCCGGCAGTTCGCGGAGCAGTTCTCGCACCTCGCGGGCCAGGCCCTCGAGCGCAACAGCCAGCAGTTCCTCCAGCTCGCGCAGCAGAACCTGAAGCAATACCAGGAGGGCACCACGGCCGAGTTGTCGAAGCGCGAGCAGGCGGTGGAGTCGATGGTGCGTCCCATCCGCGAAGCGCTGCAGCGCACCGAGCAGCAGATCCAGCAGCTGGAGAAGGACCGCAAGGAGGCGTTCGGCTCGCTCACGAGCCAGCTGCACTCCATGGCGGAGACGCAGAGCCATCTGCAGGCGGAGACCAGCAACCTGGTCCAGGCACTGCGCCGCCCCGAGGTCCGCGGTCAGTGGGGCGAGCTGACCCTGCGCCGCGTCGTCGAGCTCGCCGGCATGGTGGATCACTGCGATTTCTACGAACAGGAATCGAGCACGACAGAGGGCGCGACGACCCGCCCGGACATGGTCGTGCGCATGCCCGAATCGCGCGAGATCGTCGTCGACGCCAAGACGCCGCTCGACGCCTACATCTCGGGCACCCAGTCGGCCGACACCGAGGAGCGCCGCCGCCACATGCAACGCTTCGCACGCCACGTGCGCGACAAGGTGCGCGAGCTGGCCGGCAAGGCCTACTGGTCGCAGTTCCGGCACTCGCCCGAGTTCGTCGTCCTGTTCATCCCGGGCGAGCAGTTCCTCGGGGCGGCACTGGACGTCGACCCCGATCTGCAGGAGGAAGCGCTGCGCCAGAAGGTCATCCTGGCCACGCCCAACAACCTCGTCGCCCTGTTGAAGACGATTGCCTTCGGCTGGCGCCAGCAGGCCGTCGCGGAGAACGCGGAGAAGATGCGCCAGGAGGGCACGCGCCTGTACGAGCGTGTCGTCAACTTCACCGACCATCTCGCCCGGATGGGCAAGAACCTGCGCCAGAGCGTGGACAGCTACAACCGCGCGGTCGGCTCGCTCGAGCACAATCTCCTGCCGGCGACCCGGCGGTTCACCGAGATGGGGATCCAGCCGAAGAAGACGCTCGAGGACATCGAGCAGATCGACGTCACCACGCGCATCGTCACCCGGGCGCGGGAAGGGACCGAGGGGACGGACGAATCAGACCGGGACGAGACACCGACGGACACCGGCGCCGGCGCGGAAAACGGGCGCGAGTGACGACCGTGACGCGGCCGTGCAGGGCGAAGGGCCGCCCGCCTCTACTCGGAGTCGAGCGACTCCGCCCCCGCGTCGCCCGCCTGCTCCGCGGTATCGCCCGCCGCCTCGGCTGCATCCCCGGCCGTGCGCTCGACGCGCTCGGACAACGACACCTCTTCGAAGGGATTCGACAGCAGCGGCTGGCCCTTGCCGATATTCATGCCGAACCAGAGGCCGATCAGGCCGCCGATCAGCAGCCCCGCGGCGAAACCGCGCAACAGCTTGCCCATGCCGTCTCCCTCCCCGAGCGCCCGCCTGCGGCGATGCTAGCACATGGCCACTGACGTCCCGGACGCCTACCGGCGCTGCGGCGCGATTGCGCGCGCTCACTACGAGAACTTTCCCGTCGCGTCGTGGCTGCTCCCGCGCCGGCTGCGCGGCCCCGTGGCGGCCATCTACGTCTTCGCGCGCCGCGCCGATGATGTCGCCGACGAGGGCCGCCGCGAGCCGGAGGAACGCCTGGCCGTGCTCGACACGATGGCGAGCGCGCTCGAAGCCACGGCCGCCGGCCGCCCGCCGGCCGACCCCTTGTGGCGCGCGCTCGCCGACACGCTGACACGCTTCGAGCTGCCGCTGACGCCGTTCCACGACCTGCTCGCGGCCTTCCGCCAGGATGTGACGGTGCACGGCTATGCAGACTTCGCCGCGCTGCGCGATTACTGCCGCCGCTCGGCCGATCCGGTGGGCCACCTCCTGCTCTACCTGCACGGCCGCCCCACGAGCGCCCAGGTCGCGGCATCCGACCGGATCTGCACCGGCCTGCAGCTGGTCAACTTTCTCCAGGATCTGCATCAGGACTGGGCCGAGCGCGGACGCCTCTACATCCCGCGCACGGACCTCGAGCACTACGGCGTCACCGCGCGGGCCCTGAGCTCGGGTATCGCCGACCCGACCATCGACGCGCTGATGGCCCACCAGATCGAGCGGGCCGCGGCCTGGCTGCACGCGGGGCGCGAACTGCCGCGCAGCCTGCACGGGCGCTTCCGCGCCGAGATCCGCCTGATCCTGCGCGGCGGCTGGCGCACCATCGAGCGCCTGCGCACCGACAAGCCGGGCCGGCCCCACGCCCGACCCCGCCTGCGCCCGCGCGACCGCGGCTGGATCGCCCGCGGCCTGCTGCCGGGGCCGGTGCTGGCCGGGGTGCAGCCCCCGGGCGGTGTCCCGGACGACGAGTGCCCGGCCGACGTGCCGGCGGAGTGATCGGGCGCCGTGCGGGAACCATCGCCGCGCGCGTCAAACGGTGATCCGGTCGAGCCCGTGGCGGTGGAGCGGGATCGCACCCGCCTCGGTGACCTCGACGGTCTGGCCGAGCGTCATGGCGTGGCCCGTGTCCGAGTTCATCAGGATGATGTGGATGAAGAAGGCCATGCCGGTCTCGATCACGACGGGGTTGCCCGAATAGAACATGGGCCAATCCATCCACATCGGCGCGAAGGTCGCGCCCATCGAGTAGCCGCAGGCATTGAGCCGGTGCGCGCGCAGACCCGCCGCGTCGACCACGCGCGCATGGGCGTCGAACACGTCCCCGAGCGTGCCGCCGGGGGCGCATGCATCGATGCACGCGGCCATCGCGTCGGCCGCGGCCGCATGCATCCGCCGGTGCTCGTCGTCGCCGCCGCCGACGAGCAGGGTGCGCATCATCGCGGCATGGTAGCGCCGGTACACGCCGGCCCACTCGAGCGTGAGCTGGTCGCATGCATCGAGCGAACGCCGACCGCTGAAGTACCGGCACAACAGCGCATCACGGCCCGAGCCGATGATGAACTCGTTGCCGGGGTAGTCACCACCGCCGCGGAATACCGCGCCCTGCATGTCGGCCAGGATGTCGCCCTCCCAGGCCCCCGCCTCGGCCCCCGCGATCGCGGCATCGAGGGCGTCGTCGGCGAGACCGGCGGCACGCCGGATGCAGGCCATCTCCGTCGGGCTCTTGACGGCCCGCAGCCGGCTGACCAGCTCCGAGCGGTCCTCGAGCTCGCAGAACGCCGCGAGGGTTCGGTCGAGTCGGTGGGCGTTGCGCCCGGTCAGGCCATAGGCCTCGTACTCCACCCCGAGCCGTTTGCCGCCCAGCGCACGGTCCTCGAGCAGGTCCCGCAGGTCCTCGGCCGGATTCCTGCCCTCCTGGTCGACCCAGATCCGCAGGTCCTCGACGACCGAGGTATGCGCTGCCTGGCGACGATCCGGCTCGCGCGTGAGCAGGCTCATGCGCCCATCGGTGTCGATGACCAGGCACTGGAAAAAGCAGTAGCCGAAGGTGTCGTAACCGGACAGCCAGTACATCGACTCCTGGCGGAAACACAGCAGGCCGTCCAGCCCCGCCGCAGCGAGCGCGCGCCCGACCGCGGCCTGGCGCTGCTCGAGCTCTTCACGGGTGAAATGGATCGCCATCGCGGGGCTCGCTTCGCGCTTGCAGGCACGCGCTCGGGAACGTAGCACGAAAACGGGTGCCGGCGGGTGCCTCAGCGCTCGCCGCGGGCCGAGAGGTAGACCCCGGCCACCACGAGCGCGGCCCCCGCCCCCTGGGCAACGCCCAGCGACTCGCCCAGCACCAGCGCTGCGGCGAGGACGGTCAGCACGGGCTCGGCGTTGAACACGATCGAGGCCCGCGCCGGACCGGTGACGCGGATGGCCAGGAACTGCAGCAGCACCGCGGCGACATAGCACAGGCCGACACCGAACAGCGCTGCCAGGGCCGGGCCGCCGGCGGGCAGTGCAAGGCCGCCGGCCGCAAGCAGGTAGGCCAGCACCGCAACGGCGCAGGCCAGATGCAGATTGAAGCTGAACGTGAACATGTCCTGGTCGACCACCAGGCGCCGGCTCAGCAGGAAGGTGGACATCAGCCCGACGGCCGCCGCGAAGGCGAGTGCGCAGCCGCGCCAGTCGAGCCCGCCGAGGTCGGGACCGAGCGCGAGGGCCAGCCCCGCGAACGCGACGAGCGCGGCCAGCACCGTTGCACCATCGGGGCGGTGGCCGCCAAGCAGCGGGCCCACGAGGGCCGTCTGCACGGGGAACGTGAAGAAGATGAGGACCGCGAGGCTGACCGGGATGTAGTAGAACGACGCCATGTAGCAGACGTTGACCACGAGCCACGCCACGGTGACGGCCAGCGTGGGCAGCCACGCGTGGCGGGCGATCGTCCAGGGGCGTCGCAGGGCGGCGACCACCCCGAGCGTCGCCGCGAAGCCGAACAGCAGGCGGGCGGCCACCACGGCGTCCGGGGTGGCCTGGCCGGCATAGGCGAAGCCGGCAAGGATGGACACGCCGGCGAAGGCCGCGGCCGAGCCGAACGCGGCGAGTGTGCCTGCGGGGGTGCGGCCGAGGCGCCGGATCACCGGGTGCGAACGCCGCAGGCAGACATGGAATTTGCTAATGGGCGACTTTGCGGCATAATCTTCGCTCCGCCCGGGATGGCCACCGGGCAACCCTGCAACAGCGGCGGGATCCAGCGACGATGACAACACCCGAGGACTCCGGCAAGCCCATTCGGCTCGGCTTTCTGCTGACGCCGGAGTATTCGATGATCGCCTTCGCATCCGCCATCGAGCCGCTGCGGATGGCGAACCGCCTGACCGATCGCAGGATCTACCAGTGGACCACGTACACGCTCGACGGCGAGCCCGTGCCGGCGAGCAACGGCCTGGAGGTTCGCCCCGATGCCGCGATCGCCCGGGCATCCCATCTCGACACGCTGTTCGTCTGTTCGGGCCTCGAGGTCGAGCGAGCCTGCGACCGCAACACGCTCGCCTGGCTCAAGAAAATGGGCCAGCAGCGGATGAATTTCGGGGCGCTTTGCACCGGGGCCCACGTGCTCGCCCGCGCCGGACTGCTCGACGGCTACCGCTGCACCCTCCACTGGGAGAACATCGCCTCGATGCGCGAGGCGTTCCCGCGTGTCGTGGTGTCCTACGAGCTGTTCGAGGTGGACCGCGATCGTTTCACCAGCGCGGGCGGCACTGCGCCGCTCGACATGATGCTCAACCTCATCACGCTGCAGATCGATCCCGACATCGCCAGGGCGATCTCCGAGGCATTCGCCTGCGAGCGCATCCGCGGCCGCCACGACCGTCAGCGGATCCCGCTGCAGCTACGCCTCGGCACCAGCCAGCCCAAGCTGATCGAGACCGTGTCGATCATGGAGTCCAACATCGAGGAGCCGATCAGCCTCGATGAGCTGGCGCGCCACGTCGGGGTCTCGCGCCGCCAGCTCGAACGCCTGTTCCAGAAGCATCTCAACTGTGTGCCGACGCGCTACTACCTCGAGCTGCGTCTCTCGCGCGCGCGCCAGCTGCTGCTGCAGACCTCGATCTCCATTGTCGACGTGGCGTTCGCCTGCGGATTCGTCTCGGCCCCGCACTTCTCGAAGTGTTATCGCGATCATTACGGCATCCCGCCGCGCGAGGAACGCCGCCTGCGGGGTACCCGCAGCCCGGCGGGCCAGGAGCATCCGGAAGCGAGCGACGACGTCGAGGCGACGCTGCCCGCGGAAGGCGCCAAGGCCTTCATGCGCAAGGCACGGGAAGAGTCGCGCGCGGCGACCGAGCCCGATGACGCGGAGAGCTCGACCGACCTCGATGCCGCCTCCGGCTCCGACGCCGGGCGCTGACCGCGCCACGGGCGTCAGCGCCGGCGGCGACGCCGGCGCGTGCCGGGCCCACCCGAGCCGCTCGACACCTCGGCCTGTGCGCTGTGGTCCACTTCCGGCAGGCTCACCGCCGCGCGCAGGTTGCTGAAGGCGGCCGTCTTGTGCGGGATTGCCATCGCCTCGACGAAATGCTCCTGGAACTTCGGCTCGATCGCGGTCTCGACCTTCTCGATCTGGCGAACGACGGACTCGATCTCGCGGCGGCCCTTGCGGTCCAGCAACGCGATGCGCGCCCCGACACCGGCCGCATTGCCGGCCGATGAGACCTGTTGCAGGTCGCAGTCCGGGATGAGGCCGAGGATCATGGCGTACTTGACGTCGATGTGGTTGCCGAAAGCGCCGGCCAGCCGTATGCGCTCGATCCGTTCCACGCGCATGCGATCCATGAGCAGGCGAACGCCCGCGTAGAGGGCGGCCTTGCCCAGCTGGATCGCGCGGACATCGTTCTGCGTGATCTTGATCGTGTTCCACCCGCGCCAGAGGATGTACGACCACGTTCGGCCTTCGGCAACGACCCGGTCGCTACGCTCGGCCAGACGGCCGTCAACCACGCCGTCCTGGTTGATGATGCGCGCGAGGTACATCTCGGCGATGACCTCGATGATGCCCGAGCCACAGATGCCGTTGACACCGACCTCCGCGACCGCCTCCTCGAAGCCGTCGTCGTTCGACCAGAGGTCGCAACCAATCACCTTGAAGCGGGCCTCCTTGGTCTCGGGATCGATGCGCACGCGCTCGATGGCCCCGTTGGCCGCGCGTTGCCCGGAGGCGATCTGGGCGCCCTCGAACGCCGGGCCGGTCGGGCTGGAGCAGGCCATGAGCTGCTTGCGGTTGCCCAGCACGATCTCCGCATTGGTGCCGACGTCGACCAGCAGCGTCATCTCGTCGCGCATGTACGGCTTCTCCGACAGCACCACGCCCGCCGTGTCGGCGCCGACGTGCCCGGCGATGCAGGGCAGCGTGTAGGCGCGCGCATTCTTGTGGACGCGGATGTCCAGCTCGGAGGCCCAGACGGTCGTGCCCGCGTCGGTCGCCAGGGCGAACGGGGCGCCACCGAGCTCGATCGGGTTGATGCCGAGCAGCAGGTGGTGCATCACCGGGTTGCCGACGAACGTGACCTCCATCACCGCTTGCGGATCGACACCGGCATCGGCGCAGACGTCGCGCGTGAGCCCGTCGAGGGCCTCGCGAACCGCCCGCGTGAGATCGACCTCGCCACCCGGGTTCATCATGATGTACGAGACCCGGCTCATCAGGTCCTCGCCGAAGCGGATCTGGGGGTTCATGACGCCGGCGGAGGCAACCACCTCGCCGGAGGCCATTTCGACCAGATGGGCGGCCACCGTCGTCGAGCCGATATCGACGGCGAGACCGTAAATCCTGTCGAAGAAGCCGGGCCAGACGGCGGTGATCTCGTTTTCGTTGTGCACCGCCACGGACACCGCCCAGTCGCCCTTGCGCAGTGCAGGCTGGATATCCTGCAGCACACGCAGATCGCAGCGCCGGATGTGCTCGAGCCGCCACTCGAAGTCCAGCGCCTCGAGGAGTCGCCGCAGATCCCCCGACGGATCGTGCATCGAGGGCTCCTGGACCTCCGTGTAGTACACGCGCACGGCGGGATCGACCTCGATATCGTAGGATCCGGGATCCTTGCGCACGATCTGCTTGTGCACCTGGCTGTCCGGCGGCACGTCGATGACGACATCGCCGAGCACGCGGGTCGAGCAGGACAGGCGACGGCCGGCGTCGAGCTTGCCGACCTGGGCCGCGTAATCGTCCTCCGTTTGCGAGAAACGCGTCAGGTGGTCGGCCCGCGATTCGAGCCCGTACTTGGGGAATTCGCCCTCGGATACGAGCACCTGGCAGCGACCGCACAGACCCCGTCCGCCACACACGGAGTCGATGTCCACGCCCAGTGTGCGCGCCGCTTGCAGCACCGGGGTGCCGATCGGGAATCGCCCCCGCCGCCCGGAGGGACTGAATACGACGAGGGCGTCTTCCTCAGCCACGCCGGCGACGACCGCCGCGGCGGCGGCCGGCACTGCTCTCGGCCTCGGCGGCGACCTGCGCCGGGTCGCGGTACGCCCGCATCCAGCGCATGCAGTCCGGGTCGTGCCCCATCATCACGTCGGCGCCCCGCACCGCCTGCATCACCTCGGTGTGCAGCGGGCTCATGATCGCCGACGTCATGCCGGAGGCAATCGCCATGCTGATGAACGAAGCGGTCAGGCCGTGACGGTTCGGCAGCCCGAAGCTCACGTTCGAGGCACCGCAGCTCGTGTTGACCTCGAGCTCGCGGCGCAGTCGCTCGACGAGCTGCTGGACCTGGCGCCCGGCGGTATTCACCGCGCCGACCGGCATGACCAGCGGATCGACCACGATATCGTCCTTCGGGATGCCGTGATCGGCGGCGCGCTCGACGATCTTCTTCGCCACGGCGTAGCGCACGTCGGGATCCGAGGAAATCCCCGTCTCGTCATTGGAGATCGCGACCACGGCCGCCCCGTACTTCTTGATCAGCGGCAGGACCGCCTCCATGTTCTCGTCCTCGCCGGTCACGGAGTTGACCAACGGCTTGCCGCGATAGACCTCGAGCCCCCGCTCCAGGGCCTTGATGATCGAGGAGTCGATGCACAGCGGGACGTCGGTCAATGACTGCACCAGCTGGATCGTCTCGGCCAGGATGGCCGGCTCGTCCGCAAGCGGGATGCCGGCGTTCACATCGAGGACGTGGGCCCCGGCGTTGACCTGGTCGAGGGTATCGTGCTTGATGCGCGAATAGTCGCCCGCGGCCATTTCCTGCGCCAGGAGTTTGCGGCCCGTGGGGTTGATGCGCTCGCCGATGACCGTGAACGGACGCTCGAATCCAATCACCCATTCCTTCTTGGCGGAGCTGATAACGGTCTCGGTCATGATGCGGCCCTCTGTTGTTCGGTCCGGGAATCGCGGTGCGGGTGCCAGGGAACGCGCCCCTGGAGCACGCCCGATGCATCGATGATCTCCGCCACGGCCTCTTCCTGGCGATAGGCCATGACATGCACCCCGTGCACGCCCTCGATCTCGCGGATCTGCTGGATCAACTCCACGCAGATCTTGCGACCCTCGAGTTTCGGCTTCTGGGCGCCGGCGAGCCGGTCGATGATCTCGTCGGGGATGTGTACGCCGGGCACATGCGCGCGGATCCAGCGCGCCGCGTTGGCCGACGCGAGAGGGCCGACACCGACGATGATGAAACATTCCTCGTGCAGACCCATTTCGCGCACCCGCTCCATGAAGCGCTTGAGCAGATCGATGTCGTAGCAGTACTGGGTCTGCACGAACTGCGCACCGGCAGCGATCTTCTTGGCCAGACGCTCCGGGCGGAAGTCATAGGGCGGTACGAACGGGTTGGCCGCCCCGCCGATGAACAGCTTCGGAGACTGCGAGAGTCGCCGCCCGCTTCGCAGCCGGCTCTCGTCGCGCATGGTCCGCACGGTCTCGATCAGGGACATGCAGTCGAGGTCGAACACGGGCCTCGCCTCGGGCTGGTCGCCCGCCTGCACCCCGTCGCCGGTCAGGCAGAGCACGTTGGCCACGCCCATGGCGGCCGCCCCGAGGATGTCCCCCTGCATGCCGATCCGATTCTTGTCGCGACACGACGCCTGCATGATCGTTGCGTAGCCCTCGCGCGTGAGCAGCGAGCACACGCCGACCGAGGACATGTGGCAGTTGGCACCCGAGCCGTCGGTGGCATTGATCGCATCGACGTAGCCGTCGAAGATGCGGGCCCTCAGGTAGACCTCGTTCGGATCGGCGGAATCCGGCGGGGCGATCTCCGCCGTCACTGCGAACTGCCCCGCACGCAGCACGCGCTCGAGGCGCCCGGGCGAGGTGTGTCCCGGCAGGATGGGCAGCTGGAAGCCCGGGACGGGCTCGTCTTCGAATCTCATGCCGCACGCTCCTCGTTCTCGGCCGCCTGCCGCTTCGCGTCGGATCGGAGCCGCACAACGCGCAACCACGAAGACTTGCCCTCGAGCTGGCGGTCGACGGCGATGTCGACCTTGCGGATGTCGGCGCCGTACTTCATCTTCTGTGCGCCGTTCCAGGCCTCGACCCAGACGCACTTCATGTCCGGCTTGACCTCGCAGTTGCCGTTCGCGCGCACGCCCCCACAGGGACCGTTGCGCAACTGCTTCGGACAGTTCATCGGACACGCCATCCCGGTCTGCGACAGCGCGCACTGACCGCACATCTGGCAATCGAACAGGAACCCCTTGACTTTCTCCTCGAACCACGCCATAGGGCGCTCGAGCCGATGGTACCCGATTCGCCGGAACACCGGTTCGAGCGAGACCAGCGCGCTCTCGAAGCCGTTGTAGAAGGCCTCGAGTCCGCGTGCGTGGCGAACGGCCCAGCGACGCATTGCGTACATTGCCTGCCTCCGGTTGCCTTCGGCCCGGGTCGACACGACCCGGCGTTGCTCTGTCGCCGCCTCGCGGGCGGCGGATTTCACCCGTCTGCGGCGGCAATCCCCTTGGCGCGCGCCAGCGCGGCCAGGTCGGCGTCGGAATGGCCCGCCTCGAGTCGCTCGGTGGCGCCAGCGACCTCCGACTGCAGGTCATCGCCGCAGTCCACGGACTCGCGACGCCACTCCTCCATGTACGCGTCGGAGCCGCCCTTGCCGGCCCGCATGGCCGCCCGGTCGATCGCCTCCTGGAAGCGATCCGAAAGCATGGCCTTGGCCGACTGGCGGCCCTTCTTCGCGATGACCTGGGCGGGGATGTCGCGCCAGTACACGGTGGTCAGCTTGGCCGCCATTGCACTTCCTCTTCGGTCACGGTGCGCGCTCGGTGATCCGCGAGCGCGCGCTCGAGATCGCCATAGCCGGTGTAGCGGTACTCGTATGCCAGCCCCAGGCGCTGCGCCGCACTGCGCGCCCGGGCCTGGAGCCCCGGGTCGACGCGCTGTGCCAGATAGACCAGGCGACGGTAATTGCCGAACAGCATCGGCATGAGCTCCGGATGCCGATCCAGTCCCATCCCGCGCATGACCAGCCGGTCGAAATGGCGCGCCAGGAAGTCGGTGAGGTAGAAGGTCCCGGGCTCCGCCTCCGACAGGGCCGCGAACGTCGTGCGGCCCGCGAAGAATTCGTAGCAGTGGGCCCCCGGGAGGCGCTCCGCGCCCTCCTCGGCCAGCACGCGATCGAGCTTGCCGCCGGTCCCGCAGTCGGCGTAGGCGACGAACACGTGATCGTGGAAGCCCGCCAGCTCGCGGATCCGGGCCTGCACGGCCCCCGGGATCTCGCCGGGCCGGTTGTGCAGCTCGGCCGGCAGGCACTGCACCCGCACGTTGTCCCAGCCATGCAGGCGCACGAGCGCGACGATCTCGTGCGAGAGCGCGCCGCAGGCGATGATCAGCGTTTGCGGCGCCCGCGGCATCGGAGCCCGACGATCGCCGGCGTTCAGCCGGCCGCCGTGCGGCGCTCCTGGATCTTCGCCTTCGCCGTCTCGACGGCCACGGCGGCATCGCGGCAGTAGGCATCGGCCCCGATGGCCTCGCCGAACTCCTCGTTGAGCGGTGCACCGCCGACCAGCACGATGTAATCGTTGCGGATGCCGCGCTCGACCATCTCGTCGATGACCACCTTCATGTAGGGCATCGTCGTGGTCAGCAGCGCCGACATGCCCAGGATGTCGGGCCTGTGCTTGTCGAGGGCGTCGAGGAACTCGTCGACCGGTTTGTTGATGCCGATGTCGACGACCTCGAAGCCGGCGCCTTCCCACATCATGGCGACCAGGTTCTTGCCGATGTCGTGGATATCGCCCTTGACCGTGCCGATGACCGCCTTGCCCAGTGGCGGTGCCCCGGTCTCGGCGAGCAGCGGCCGCAGCACTTCCATGCCGCCCTTCATCGCGTTCGCCGCCATGAGAACCTCGGGCACGAACAGGATGCCGTCGCGGAAGTCGACGCCCACGATCTGCATGCCGCCGACAAGCGCGTCGTTGAGTACCTTCGATGGCCCCCAGCCACGCTCCAGGAGGATGTTCGTGGCCTCGACGACTTCCTCCTTGAGGCCATCATAGAGGTCGTCGTGCATCTGCTCGACCAGCTCGTCATCCGACAGCGACCGGAGATCGATTTCGTCGTCTTGGGCGTCGGTCATCGGGTACTCCTCCGGATCCTGGTGGGCACTTGCTGCCGGGGCAAGGCGTCATGACTCTGTCAAGGATCCAGCGTATGCGGGGGGCACGCCGCCTGCTGACGTCGCCGCGACACGCTGTTGCCCGACGACGACACGCTGTCAGAGCGCGCCGGGCGCCGCGATCGCGCGCCCGCGCGCCCCATGCGCGCGCCGCGTGACGAACGTCACGGATCGGATCGTCGCCCCGGCAGTAGCGCGACGGACGTGGCCGAATCGCTGGCCGGAACCGGCCCGGCTTCGACCGGCTCGCGCCCACACCGTTTCGCCGCCCCCGGTCGCAGCCCGCGTCGTCGCGGGCATTGGCACCATCGGCGCCGCCCACTTCCCCCGGGTGCCTGCCTCAGCGGGCCGTGGCGCGGTCGTTGTCGACGTCGTCATCGACACACGCGAGGAGCCATTGCCGCAGGGCGGTCAATCCCGGGCGGTCCGCGCTTGCCGCAGGCGTCACCAGCCAGTAGCGGCCCGGCGTGCGCACGCACTCGTCCAGCGGTGCCACCAGGCGGCCCGCCTCGAGATCCGTCTCCACGAGCGGCGTACGCCCAAGCGCCACGCCCAGCCCGTTGGCCGCCGCGGCGAGCACCTCGTTGGACGCATCCAGCACGGGACCGCGCTCGGCCGCGTCCGGGTCCGCGCCGGCCCGCCGCAGCCAGCCGCCCCATTCCCCCGGGTGGGCACCGTTGTGCAGCAGGGTGGCGGCGGCGAGGTCGCTCGGCCGGCGCAGGGGCGGCGGTCCGTCGGCGAGCGCGGGCGCGCACACCGGGAACAGCTCCTCGACCATCAGCGGATCGCAGCGCAGGCCGGGCCAGTCGCCGTCGCCGAAGCGGATCGCGGCATCGATCGCACCGCCCTCGAAGTCGACCTGGCGCAACGAGCTCACCAGCTCGAGCTCGACATCGGGATGGGCCTCGCGGAAGGCGTGCAGCCTCGGGATCAGCCAGCGAACGGCGAAACTCGGAAAGAGACTGACGGTCACGGGGCCCCCGCCCGGGCCGCCGCGGGCGCGAGCCGTGGCCTCGCCAAGGGCGTCCAGGGCATCGTGGACGGCCCGGAAGTAGTCCCGCCCCTCGTCCGTGAGCCGCAGGCCGCGCGGATCGCGGTGGAACAGCGGGATGCCGAGGTCATCTTCCAGCCCCCGGATCTGGTGACTGATCGCCGATGGCGTACGATGGAGCTGCGCGGCGGCGGCCTTGAAGCTCAGGAACTGGGCCGCGGCCTCGAAGGCGCGCAGGGCCGGGATCGGTGGAAGTTTGCGGTACATGGGCGGCACGGCCGAGGTTGCCAGGGATGAATTTCCTTCACCCGGTGAGGAAATTATATCGCTTGAGAGGCCTCCGGTGACAACGCATCGTGTTGCTCAACAGCCGTCAAGAGGACCAACCGCCATGAGCCTTCCCAACCATTCGCCCTACGTGATCATCGGCGCCGGCATCCACGGCCTCAGCACGGCCTGGCACCTGGCACAGGAGCTGCGCGCCCGGGGCCGCGGCGACGGCAGCGACGTCGTCGTCATCGACAAGTCGGCGATCGCCGCAGGCGCTTCCGGGATCGCCTGCGGGGTGATCCGCAACAACTACTTCCAGCCCGCGATGCGCGAACTGATGGCGCAGAGCGTCGAGGTCTGGGAGAGTGATCCCGAGGCGTTCCGCTACCACCCCGTGGGCTACATGCAGGTCAGTCCCGAGTGCATGCGCGGGGACGTGGCCTCGATCGCGGAGCAGCAGCGCGAGATCGGCTATACGTCGGAATTCATCGAGGGCGAGAAGGCGTCGCACGATTACATGCGCGGCCTGTTCGACGACTGGCGGGCCCCGGGGACGACCTCGGTCCTGCACGAAAAGAAGGGCGGGTACGCGAACAACGTGGGCTCGGTTCACGGCCTCGCCGGCAAGGCCGAGGCCGAGGGCGTGCGCATCATCACGGGTGTCCAGGTCACCGGCTTCCGCACGGACAGCGAGGCGATCACGGCCGTCGAGACGGACAAGGGCACGATCGAGACCGACTACGTGGTGGTCGGCACCGGGCCGTGGGTGAAGCATTTCTGGGACATGCTCGAGCTGCCCACGCACATCACGATCCGCGGCAGGGACGGGCAGGATCACGAGAATGTGCGCATGTGGACGTACTGGAGCCTCCAGGAGGGCACGCTCGGCGTGGATCCGGACACACTCAAGACGAATTCGGGCGGCATGCCCCCGGTCATCCACGTCGACAGCGATCAGCCACTCTATTCGGACGTGGATGGCTCGGTGATCACGGACCAGATGTGGGGCATCTACTACAAGCCCGATTTCAACTTCGGCGGCGTCCAGGGCGGGGCCGCGCCCGTCCAGATCGACGAGGATCCGGACGAGGTGCGCGTCGACCCCTACGGGACGGAATCACCGGACTTCGTGATGGGGCCGGAGTTCGCGCACATGTGGGTCTCCGCCCTCGCCTTCTGCCAGGGGCGCTTCTCGGGCACGCTCGAGCAATACAAGCGCGAGCCCTCGGGCGGCATCGGCTGCTTCTCGCCGGACAACTTCCCCATCTTCGACGTGTTTCGGCAGAACGCCTATTTCATCGCGGATGCGAACCATGGCTACAAGATGATCGGTGTCGGCGCCCTCGTCGCGCACGAGATCATGGGGGAGACGAGTCGCCTCCTGGAGCCGTTCCGCTTCGGACGCTACGCCAAGGGCGAGTTGCACCCGACGTCGAACAGCCCGTTCCCGTGGAGCTGAGTGGATCGCCACGGGGGGCGAGCCGGTGGCTCGTCCTGCGGTGGCCAGGTACACCCTTGCACGGTGAAGTACACTGAGGGGCTGCACGCGCGGTCCGCGGCAGCGGGCCGCGCTGCCCCGCCTGCATCAATCGATTCAAGGAGTCCTACATGGCACTGGGCCTGCTGAAACAGGGACTGCGCCGCGGCTACAAGCCGCAGCCGGTACTCCCGCCGACGCCCGAGCTCAAGTCGAGCTACGACGTCGTCATCATCGGCGCCGGCGGTCATGGTCTCGCCGCTGCCTATTACCTGGCCCGCGAGCACGGCATCACGAACGTCGCGGTGCTCGACAAGGGCTATCTCGCGGGCGGCAACACGGCACGCAATACCGCGATCATCCGCTCGAACTACCTCACCCCGGAGGGCGTGGACTTCTACGACGAGTCGATGAAGATGTGGGACGGGTTGTCGAACGAGCTCGACTTCAACATCCAGTTCTCGACGCGCGGCCACATCACCCTCGCCCACGCGGATTCGACGTTGCGCACCATGCGCTGGCGCGCCGAGGTCAACAAGCACAAGGGGGTCGATTCCGAGTTGATCGGCCCGGAAGACGTGCGCCGGCTCTGCCCGCAGCTCGACCTGTCCGAGGAGGCACGCTGGCCGATTCTGGGCGCCCTCTACCATCCACCCGGGTCGACGGCGCGCCATGACGCGATCGCCTGGGGCTATGCACACGGCGCATCCAAGCGCGGCGTCGAGATCCATCAGCACACCGAGGTGACCGGGTTCCGCACCGAGGGCGACCGCGTGACGGAGGTACAGACCTCGCGCGGCAACATCCGCTGTGGGCGCGTGCTGCAGGCCGTTGCCGGGGCCTCGAGCCAGGTCGGCGCGATGGCGGGTCTCAGGCTGCCGATCCGGACCATGCCGTTGCAGGCCTGCGTGTCGATCCCGATGATGCCGTTCCTCGACCCGATCATCGTGTCGGGCACGCTGCACACCTACATCTGGCAGACCGCCCGCGGCGAGCTCGTGATGGGGGGATCGAGCGATCCCGTGCCCGGGTACATGACCCGCTCGACCCTCGACTTCAAGGAAGGGCTGATGGCGCACGTCATGGAGCTGTTTCCGTTCCTCGGCAACGTGCGCCTCAACCGCCAGTGGGGCGGCATGACGGACATGACGCCCGACTTCTCGCCGGTGATGGGGGAAACCCCGCTGTCGAATTACTACATCGACGCCGGATGGGGCACCTGGGGCTTCAAGGCCACCCCGGTCAGCGGCAAGCGCATGGCGGAGACCGTCGCTCGGGGCACGACGCCCGATATCCTCAAGCCCTTCCGCTACGACCGCTTCGACACCTTCGACCAGGTCGGCGAACGCGGCGCGGCGTCGGTGGGGCATTGAATCGCGACGGAACCACGGGAGCAGTCCAATGAAACTGATGCACTGTCCGCTCAACGGCTGGCGCAACGTCGGCGAGTTCGTTTACGGCGGCGAGGTCAATCCCGCTCCAGCCCAGGACGCGGGGACGAAGGCGTGGGCCGACTGGGTCTTCATGGAAGACAACGAGGCGGGTGTCGTGCGTGAATGGTGGTTCCATTCGCCGTCGAGCTACTGGTTCATCGTCGAGCGTGACACGGTCAACGACACCATCCACAAGACCTATCCGCCCGGGGAGATCTTCACCGAGCGGGTCGAGTACACCAAGGAGACGTCGTCGCGATGAATGAACGCCTGCCCGCACCATGGGGCCGTCTGCTCGACCGCGAGCGAACGGTCACCTTCACCTTCGAGGGCGAGTCGGTCACGGGACACCCGGGCGACACCGTCAGTTCCGCCCTGCTCGCCCGCGGCACATGGCTGCAGGGGCGCTCGCTCAAGTATCACCGGCCACGCGGCCCCTTCACGGTTGTTGGCGATGACGCCAACTGCATGGTCCAGCTGCCCGAGGAGCCCAACTGCCCGGCCGAGCACGTCGCGGCCACAGACGGCCTGCGCGTCCAGGGGCAGCACTACTCCGGCAGCCTGCGCAATGATCGCGGCCGAATCACGGAGCGTTTCTCGCGCTTCTTCTTCGTCGGCTTCTACTACCGGGCTTTCTTCCGGCCAAAGGGGATCTGGAACCGCTGGGAGCGCCTGATTCGGCGCGCGGCCGGCCTCGGCGGGGTAAACCAGCAGTCGACAGCGCCCTACCGGGACAAGCAGTACGCCTTCTGCGACGTGGCTGTCGTCGGCAGTGGTGCAGCCGGCCTCGAGGCCGCGCTGGCGGCCGCCGAGGCGGGCGCCGACACGATCCTGATCGAACGCGAGCCCGTGCTCGGTGGCGCGCTCGCCTATCACCGGTTCGATGACACCGGCGAGGCCGGGGGGGCCGCGCGCAGCGACCTGGTCGGGCGCGTCGAGTCGCACCCGAACATCCGGGTGCGCACGGCAACGCTGTGCACCGGCCGGTTCGGCGACAACCTGCTGGCACTCGTGCATGACAACCGGCTGACGAAGCTGCGTGCCGACCGCGTCGTGGTGGCCACCGGCGAAATCCCGCAGCCGGCGATTTTCCATTACAACGACCTGCCCGGCATCGCCGCGGGCCCCGGTGTCCAGCGCCTGATGGCCCACTACGGGGTCAAGCCGGCGCGACGAGCGGTCTGCATCACCGCGAATGGGGACGGTTACGGCACCGCCCTCGCCCTGGCGGATGCCGGCGTCGAGGTTGCGGCGGTGGTCGACCTGCGCCCGCGGTCGGGCGACGACCCGCGCGAGAAGGCCGTGCACGAGCGCGGTATCGGGGTCCACACCGACAGCGGGATCGTGGAGGCGTTCGAGCGCGATCAGCATGTATCCGGCCTGCGGATCGCGCGCCGCGCCCAGGACCTGAGTGCGACTACAGCCGGGGCGGAATTCGACTGTGACCTGGTGACCATGGATGTCGGCTCGACGCCGGCCGTCTCGCTGGTTGCCCATGGCGGCGCGGACATCCAGTACAGCGAGACCACGCACGGACTGACGGTGCACACGCTGCCACCCGGCATGCACGTGGCCGGCTCGCTCGCCGGCCCTTGCAGCCTCGCCAGCGCCCGCGCCGAGGGCGCGGCCGCCGGTCGTGCCGCCGCTCAGGGCGAAGCGGCCACGATTCCGGACGCGACCCGGCGCGATGGACCGGCCAACGATCCCTGGCCGATCTTCAAGCATCCCAAGGGCAAGGAATTCGTCGACTTCGACGAGGACCTGACGATCGCGGACCTGCGCAACGCGGTCCGCGAAGGCTTCGAGTCGATCGAGCTCGTCAAGCGCTTCTCGACGGTCGGCATGGGCCCGAGCCAGGGGCGCACGGCCGCGGTGAACGCGGTTCGCATCACCGCGGACGAGCTCGGCCAGCGCGTCGAAGGGGCACGCGCCTCGACCAACCGGCCGCCGGCGACACCGGAGCGGTTCGGGCACCTCGCCGGCCGCGCATTCGATCCGGTGCGCTACACGCCCATGCACCAGCGCCACCTCGACGCGGGCGCGCGCATGATGGTGGCCGGCGCGTGGATGCGTCCGGCGTACTACGGGCGCGAGTCCGCGCAGTCGATCCACGAGGAAGTACGGGCGGTGCGTGACAATGTCGGACTGATTGACGTGACCACGCTGGGCGGTCTCGAGGTGCGAGGCTCCGACGCCGCCGAGTTCATGAACCGCATGTACACGTTCGCCTATCGCAAGCAGTCCACGAATCGCACGCGCTACCTGCTGATGACGGATGACACCGGCTCGATCGTGGACGACGGCGTAACCGCGCGCTGGGCCGACGACCACTTCTATGTCACGGCGACCTCGGGCGGCGTGGACAGCGTCTACCGCCGAATGCTGTGGTGGAACGCGCAGTGGCGTCTCGACGTCGATGTGGCCAACGTGACCGGCGCGTACGCCGGCATCAACCTTGCCGGCCCCAACGCCCGCAAGGTGCTGGAAAAGCTCGAGACCGACATCGATTTCTCGACCGAGGCCTTCCCCTACCTCGAGGCACGCCGGGGTCACGTCGCGGGAATCCCGGTACGCGCGCTGCGCATCGGCTTCGTCGGTGAGCTCGGCTACGAGTTCCACTGCCCCATCGGTTGCGGAGAGGCGCTCTGGGACCGGCTTTCCGAGGCGGGCGCACCCTGGGGCATCCGGCCGTTCGGCGTCGAGGCGCAGCGCGTGCTGCGCCTCGAAAAGGGACACCTGATCGTCGGCCAGGACACGGACAACCTGACGCATCCCGAGGAGGTGTCGATGGGCTGGGCCGTGCAGCGCCGCAAGCCGTTTTTCGTCGGCTTCCCCGCGCTCCAGGAGCGCGAGGCGCACAAGCTGACGCGGCGCCTGGTCGGCTTCCGGCTGCCCGCGGACGCCGACCCGCTGCCCTCGGAGTGCCACCTCGTCATCGACGGCGAGCGCATCGTCGGGCGCGTGACGTCGATCGCCCCGTCACCGACGCTCGGTCATCCCATCGGGCTCGCCTTCGTCGATCCGGACCGGACCGAGCCGGGCACCCCGTTCACGATCAAGGGTCCGGGCGGCACGCCGATCGAGGCCGAGGTCTGCCCGGCCCCGTTCTACGATCCCGACAACGAACGCCAGCAGCTGTAAGGGGCGCACCATGAGTATCACACCGGAACAGCTCGATCGGCGGAGCTTCGTCTACCCGCGCCTCGTCGCGGCGGGGGCTGAATTCACCGAGCGCAGCGACGCGGCGGTCGCGGTGCGCTATCCCCACACGGATGCACCGGCACTGGGCCTGATGGACCTGTCACCGCTGGCGCGGACCGGCGTCAAGGGCCCGAACGCGCTCGCATGCCTCGAGGAACAGGGCTGGCCCGTACCGGCACGCAACAATGCCGCGAGCCCGACGAGCGCCGGGGGCCTGGTGCTGCGCCTGGGCGATCGCGAGGCGCTCGTCCTGCCCCCCATCGGCGGGGGCGACGCGGACATTCGGGGGCTCGACGCCGCCATCCCCGGGGCGGGCGCCTGGCACGTGCCGCGCCGCGACAGCCACGCGTGGTTCGCCCTCCGCGGGGCCGATGCCGTCGACTGCCTCGCCAAGCTCTGCGGCGTGGACCTGCGCGAGCGGTCATTCGAGCCCGGCGCGATCGCCCAGACGTCGGTCGCCCGGATCACCGCCGTGGTCTGCAGGGATCCGGGCAGCACCACGCCGATGTTCCATTTGCTGGCCGACAGTGCGTCGGCGATCTGGTTCTGGGACGCCCTGCTCGACGCGATGCAGGAGTTTGGCGGTGCCCCGCTCGGCATCGACGAGTGCGAATGACCGCTCGGGGCGCGGGCCCGGCAGCGGCCGAGGCGTCCCCGGCCGACGCACCGGCAACCGGTCGATGCCCGGCCGGCCCCGCCGCGGGGGCCCGCAACCGCCGACGCTGAACGGTCGCTGCCATGATCGTGGCGCGATCGCAACAACGGGCCCGGCGTGACGCGCGCCCACCGGGCCGGGCATCGGCGGACGGGCGGCGATTCCGCCTCGCCCCGTCCTAGTGGCCTTTAACGAAAGTTCGCCGTCTTTTTGCCGGCCCTCGCGGCGCCTGGCGGCGTTGCGCCTCCTCACCATGGGGTGCGCCATGGCTCGTCGGCGCGCCTTGCCAGTCACCACGATGCCTCGCCGAGAAAGATCGAAGAACTTCCGTTAAAGGGCACTAGTTCGGCTTCAGGGCATGCTCACGCAGACGCTCGTAGGCGGGCCGGCACGCGGCGGCAATGTCCTCGAGGGCTTGCGGCAATGCGTCCGGCGCGCGTCGCCAAGCCTGGAAACCGGTCGATGCCTCGACCGCTTCGTACCAGTGTTGGGCCCACACCCCGTCCGTCGCCCGCGGGCCGGGAGGCCAGGCAAGCATGCGCTCGTCGAACCCGATGCCGACGGCCGTGCACAGCCGCTGCAACGTGGCCGCCGCATCGCTGAGGACATCGGCGGCATCGATCACCGGCGGGATCGCCCCGGCGTTGCGCGCGACGACCTCGTCGAAGATCGCTGCCTGCTGGACCATGCCGACGTCCTCGATCCGCACCTGGCCCTCACGCTTTTTCGCGTACGACGCCAAGACGGCGCGCGGGTCACGCAGCAGGAAGCAATTCGTCACCCGGTCGAGCCAGTCGCGGCCGACCGCGTCCAGCAGGTGGTGGGTCATGTGCTTCTGATACCAGACGCGGCGGCCTTCCGGCACCGGCCCGGTCAGCCAGGCCGTGACCTCGCGCCAGTCGGTCGACTGCGAGGCGATCACCGCGTCGCGCATCGGGTGCGGCGCGCCGCTCGCCTGCAGGTAGTAGGCGTACAGCGGCTCGTCGGTGACGAAGCAGTCGGGGCGGTTGCCGAACGAGCGCAGCATGGCGGTCGAGATGTTGCGCGGTCCCGACCACATGGCGATGCGCACCGGCGTGCTCATGCCGTGTCGGCGGCCGGAAAGCGCCGCTCGAGCTCGTCGTGATAGATCCCCTGGAGCGTGCGCGTCACCGCCCCCCGCGCGCCGTCGCCGAGCGTGCGCCCGTCGACCGATGCGACCGGGATGAGACCCGCGAAGGTGCCCGTTACGAAGGCCTCGTCCGCGCCGTAGACCTCGGTCAGCGAAAAGTCCTTTTCGCGCACCGTGTAGCCGTGCGCCCGCGCCTGCTCGATCACCGTCGCGCGCGTGATGCCGTGCAGGCAGTAGCGCCCGGTGGATGTCCAGAGCTCGTCACCGCGCACGATGAAGAAATGGGTCGAGTTGCACGTGGACACGAAGCCGTGCAGGTCGAGCATGAGGGCCTCGTCGGCGCCGGCCTTGTTCGCCTGGATGCACGCGGCGATGCAGTTGAGCTTGGACAGCGAGTTCCACATCGGATCCTGCACGTCGGGCGCGCCGCGGCGGACGTGCACCGTGAACAGGCGCAGCCCGCGCTCGAGCACGCCGGGATCCGGTTCCTTCCACTCGGGGATGATGACCACCGTGGGGCCGCCGACGTTCGCGGCGGGGCTCTGGTACGGCGTGAGCTTCTCGCCCCGCGAGACCACGAGGCGGATGTGCACCCCCGTGTGCATGTCGTTGGCCCGGCACGTCGCCCGGATCGCCTCGATCAGCTCGGCCCGGGTCAGGCCGATGTCGAGGTCGATCGCCCGCGCGCCCTCGTACAGGCGCGCCATGTGCGCATCGATGTGCACCAGGTGGCCATTGTGCAGGCGGATGCCTTCCCAGACGCCATCGCCGAGCAGGAAGCCGGAATCGAACACGGACACGACCGCCTCGGGCCGGGGTACGATGCGCCCGTTGACGTAGATGCCGACGTTCTCGTTGCGGGGATCGGGCGCGTGCGCGTGGCTGCCGCTCTCCATGGGTTCTCCGGACACCGGGGACGGGCTCCGCACACTAGAGCGCGGGCGGCGCGGGTGCAACGCCGGCGGCCACGCCCCGTCGCCGGTCGTGGCCGGCAACGTGATCGTCGCGCGCGGGCAAGCGCCAGGCGAGCGCGGCGTTATACTCGTGCGTTTGGGCGGGGGCGTCGCGGCGTCCGCGCGGACGGACACACAAGGGGGCAACATGGCGGATATCATCGACGGCAAGGCGTTCGCGGCGAATCTGCGCGAACGGGTCGGCCGGCAGGTCGCGACGCTGCGCGAACACCGCGGCATCACCCCCGGTCTCGCGGTCGTGCTGGTCGGCGAGAACCCGGCGAGCGAGGTCTACGTGCGCAACAAGGGCAAGCAGACCCGCGAGGCCGGCATGGAGTCCTACGAGTACCGCCGCGATGCCTCGATCGGCGAGCAGGCGCTGCTGGACCTCGTCGCCGAGCTCAACGGCGACGCCAGCGTCAACGGCATCCTGGTCCAGCTGCCGCTGCCGGATCACATCGACGACGAGAAGGTCCTGGCCGCCATCGATCCCGACAAGGACGTGGACGGCTTCCACACCGTCAACGTGGGCCGCCTCTGGACCGGGGTGCCCGGCCTCGTGCCGTGCACCCCGCTTGGCTGCAAGCTGCTGCTCAAGGACCGCCTCGGCGACCTGTCGGGCAAGCACGCGGTCATCGTCGGGCGCTCGAACATCGTCGGCAAGCCGATGGCCGCCCTGCTGCTGCACGAGCACTGCACGGTCGAGATCACCCACTCGCGCACCCAGGACCTCGCCGGGGAGGTCGGGCGCGCCGACATCGTCCTCGCCGCGGTCGGGAAAAAGGAGATGGTCCATGGCGACTGGATCAAGCCCGGGGCAACCGTGATCGACGTCGGCATCAATCGCATCCCGACCGACGAGGGCAAGACGAAACTCGTCGGCGACGTCCATTTCGACTCGGCCTCCGAGGTCGCCGGCGCGATCACACCGGTGCCCGGCGGCGTCGGCCCGATGACCATCGCCTGCCTGCTGAACAACACGGTCGAGGCGACGTGCATGCAGCGGGGCGTCGAGGTCCCCGAGGGCTGACGGCGCCCGCCGGAGTGCCCGAGCCGAGCGGTGCGAGGGGTGCCTACGAGGCGGGCTGGCGCTGGCTCGCCAGCCTGCCCCGCGCCGGCACGGCGCACGCGGAGCGTGGCGTCGATCCGCTGGCCGCGATCCGGGCCGTTTTGCGCGAGCTCGGCGAACCCCAGCGCCGGCTGCGGGTGCTGCACATCGCCGGCTCCAAGGGCAAGGGATCGACAGCGCTGTTCGCGGAGCGCCTGTTGCAGGGCCTGGACCAGCACCCGTTCACGTTCACTTCCCCCCACCTCGAGCGCTGGACCGAGCGCATGCGCCTCGGCGGGCGCGAGGTGTCGGCCCAGACCGGGCTGGCGGCCCTGGAGGCGGTGCGCGGCGCCGCGGCGCGTGCCGGGATCGTCCCCGGCTTCTTCGAGGCGCTGACCGCGGCCGGGCTGTGGCTCGCGGCCGACGCCCGCGCGGACTGCGCCGTGATCGAGTGCGGCGTAGGCGGGCGCGCCGACGCCACCAACGTGGTGGCGCCGGCGGCCACGGTCATCACGGGGATCGAGCGCGAGCACGTGGACCGCCTCGGCAGCGACCCCCGCCAGATCGCGCGCGAGAAGGCGGGCATCGTCAAGCCGGGAGCCCCATTGATCGCGCCGGCGCTGCCGGCACCGATCGACGCCGTGCTGTCCGCGGCGGCGGCCGCCGCCGGGGTCGAATTCCTGCGCGCCCGCCCGCAGACCGAGGCGCCCGCGCCGGTCGACCCGTGCAACGGGATCCGCTGGCACACGAGCGGCGGCCGGCTGACCGCGGCCGGTCCGGGGTGGCACGTGCGCACGGCGATGGCCGTGCCCGGCCAGCACACGGCCGGCAACGCCGTGCTCGCCGACAGCGACCCGTCCGTCACGGAGGGATCCGACCTCGGTTCGAAACCTCAGGGTCGGTA
>CAZVFN010000023.1:20411-30458 GCA_964626335.1 uncultured Ectothiorhodospiraceae bacterium | reverse complement strand
CCGCTGGCGCTCGCCAGCTCGTCGATACCGCGCGGCTCCCAGTCGATGCAGGCGAGCAGGCGGGCGTACTCCGGCTCGCGCCCCGGGCCGGGACCGTCGCCGCCGCCCCCGGCCCGCGTTGCCTCGCCGCCCGGGCCCGCGGGCGCCTCGGGTGGCCGCCAGTCACCGATCACCGGGGCCAGCTCCTCGAGCACGTCGTCGCCGGTCTCCACCAGTTTGGCCCCCTGGCGGATCAGGCGGTGGCAGCCGCGCGCGACCGGGTTGTGGATGGAGCCCGGGATGGCGAAGACCTCGCGCCCCTGCTCAAGCGACAGGCGTGCGGTGATCAGCGAGCCGCTCTGCACGGCCGCCTCGACGACCAGCGTGCCGATGCCCAGCCCCGCGAGCATGCGGTTGCGCCGCGGAAAGCCCGCGCGCGTCGGTCGCGTACCGATCGGCAGCTCGGAGACCAGCGTGCCCTCCTCGGCGATGCGCCGTGCGAGCTCGGCGTGGCGCGCCGGATACACCCGGTCGAGTCCGGTCGCGACCACCGCGAACGTGAGGCCGCCGGCGTCGAGCGCGCCGGCGTGGGCCTCGCCGTCGATGCCGAGCGCCAGGCCGCTCGCGATCGTCAGCCCGGCGCCGGCGAGGTGGCAGGCGAACTCGCGCCCGGTGCTGCGCCCCGCCGGGGTGGGATGACGCGTGCCGACGATCGCCAGCGCGGGCGTCGCGAGCACCTCGGGATCGCCCTGCACGTAGAGCACCGGGGGCGGATCGGCGATCGCCGCGAGGGCGGCCGGGTAGCGCGGATCATCGCGGGCGACGAGATGGCGCCCGGGCGCGGCGTCGGCCCATTCGCGGTCGGTGTCGATGGCGGCCCGGGCGTCGCGTCCCTGCAATACGTCGATGGCCGCCGGTGGCGCCCCGGCGGAGCGCAGCGCCTCGCGCTGCGCGGCGGCGATGGCCGCCGGGCCGCCGAAGCGGGTGATCAGGCGATGCGCGCGGGTCGGGCCGATGCCCGGGGCATGCACCAGGCGCAGCCAGCCCTCGATGCCTTCCATGGCCGATCGATGGGGCTTACGGCGTGGAAACGGTATCGAGGCGCTGGATCGACTGCGTGGCGTCGAGGACGAGCCCGTAGCTCACCCGGTCGAAGACCCGGAAGAGCATGAGTGCCCCGACCCGCTGCGACGGCAGCTGCACGCGCTCGGAGCCGGCCCCGCCATAGGGGTCGCTCACGGAGCCGCCGCTCTGGCGGATCTCGAGCACCTGCGACACGCTCGCACCGCGGTCCGCGCCGTAGTTGACCACGACCACCTGGTTCGTGCCGACCTGCGAGATCGCGTCGAACAGGTGGATGATCTGCGCCTGGACGTCGTTGTCCGGTACCTCGGGGATGTATCGAGCGCGCGTGATCTGGCGATCGGCCGACATCAGGCGGTCGCCGCGCAGGACCTCGCGGGTCGTTTCCGTGAGGCGCAGTTGGGCCGGGTCGCTGCGCTGCTCGAGCGCCGCCTTGCCGGAGTAGATCGCCTGGTAGCCGAGGATCGCGTTGGTCTTCGGGTCGCGCAGCGCGTCGCCCGGGCGGTAGACGTTGTAGCGCTCGGCATCGGGCCCGCCGCCGGGGAAGCCGCGCGCGAAGACGTTGCTGCCGGCACCACTGATCAGGCGCCCCTGGTAGTTGCCGACGATGTAGGGCGCATCATCGAGCTGTTGCTTCGTGACCACGCGCGGGCGTGTCAGGAACTGGCGGATGGCGTCGGCCGGGATCGCGTCCACGGCCTCGCTGACCGGGCGTTCGCGCACCTTGGGCTCGAGCTTGACGTATGCGTCGCCCGTGGCGCCCGTGCGCGGGCGCTCGACCACGAGGCGCGGCTCGTCCCCGGAATACATCAGCGTGATGACGTCACCCGGGTAGATCAGGTGCGGGTTGTCGATCTGGGGGTTGACCGCCCAGATCTCGGGCCATACCCAGGGGTCCTTGAGGAACATCGCCGCGATGTCCCAGAGGGTGTCGCCCTTCCTGACCGTGTAGCGCACCGGGTGCGAAGGCTTGACGTCCTCGCGCGTCACCCGGGTCTCCTTCTGCTGCGGCTCGGCCTGCTGCTCCGGCTCCGCCGCGTCGGCCTGCTGCGGATCGGGCTCGCTCGGCTGGGAAGCACAACCGACGAGGGCGGCCAGTGCCAAACCCCCAAGGACGGTGCGCCACGGGTGGATGGACGGTCGATCGGTCACCGGTCTCTCCCTCGCGCCATGATCGTGCGCATGTTGTTCGCCGGCACCCGCGCCGGGTGCTCGATTCGGGCAGGCCGTGCTTCGCTCGCAGCGAGCCTCTGCGCTATCCTAACAGCTAGTCTGTGGGGCGTTTCGGGTCCGGCTCGGGGGACATCGAGCCTTCGGTACCGGTCGCTCGAGCGCCGCTGACGCGGCGCCGACCACGATCGCGTCGCGGATGGCGCGCCCGGTGGCGGATCCCCCCACGCCCCTTGGTCTGTAAATTTACATCAAATTCGGCTCGGAACCCATGGCCACACTGGACATTTTGCAGTATCCGGATCCCTTCCTGCGGCATCGGGCCGCGGCGGTCGAGGCGGTGGACGAGCGCCTGCGGGGGGTCGTCGACGCCATGCTCGAGACCATGTACGCGGCGCCGGGGATCGGGCTGGCCGCGACGCAGGTCGGCATCGATGCCCGCCTGTCGGTGATCGACGTGTCCGAATCGAAGAACCAGCCGCTGGTGCTGATCAACCCCGAGCTCGACGAGCAGCAGGGCAGCGATACGTCCGAGGAGGGCTGCCTGTCGATCCCCGGCGTGTTCGAGAAGGTCACGCGCTCCGCCCGCGTGACGCTGCACGCGCTCGACCGCGAGGGCCGGGCGTATTCGCTCGGCGCCGAGGGCCTGCTCGCAGTGGCCATCCAGCACGAGGTCGATCACCTCGACGGCCGCCTGTTCATCGATCACCTGTCGTTGCTCAAGCGCCAGCGCATCGAGAAGCGCCTGCTCAAGCAGCGGCGGCGCGAAGGCGGCACGCGTCGCGCGGCGGGGTGACGCCCCGCGTGGACGATCAAGCCTTGCGGATCGCCTTCGCCGGCACCCCGGAGTTCGCCACGCCCTGCCTGCGCGCAGTGCTCGACGCCGGCCACGACACGTCCGCGGTGTTCACCCAGCCGGACCGGCCGGCGGGCCGGGGCCGAAAACCGCAACCGCCCGCGGTCAAGCGCGTGGCGCGCGAGGCCGGCGTGCCCGTGTACCAGCCCGAGCGGCTCGCGCGCCGCGATCTCGACATGGCGGCCGGCCCGCCCGGGCTGGACCTGCTGGTGGTCGTGGCCTTCGGCCAGATCCTGCCCGCGGCAGTGCTTGCCGCGCCGCGCCTCGGCGCGATCAACGTGCACGCCTCGCTGCTGCCGCGCTGGCGCGGGGCAGCGCCCATCGCCCGCGCCCTGCTCGCCGGCGACACCGAGACCGGGGTCAGCGTGATCCGCATGACCGAGGCCATGGACGCCGGGCCCATCCTCATGGAAAGCCGCTATCGGGTCGCCGCGGACGAGACCGCGCGCAGCCTGCACGATCGCCTCGCCGTGCTCGGTGCGGACGCCCTCACCACCGTGCTGCGCGATCCCGTCGGCCATATTGCGACCGCGCGGCCGCAGGATCCCGCCGCGGCGACGTTCGCACCCAAGCTCAGCCGCGCCGAAGGCCGGATCGACTGGCGGCGCCCGGCGTCCGAGATTGCGCGCCGCGTGCGCGCCCTCCAGCCCTGGCCGTGTGCATGGACGCCGCTCGACGGCGAGCCGCTGCGCGTCCTCGAGGCCGAGGCCGTGGCCGACGACGCGGCGGGCGGCGATCCCGCCACTGTCCTCTCGGCGGGCCGCGAAGGCGTCGACGTGGCCACCGGCGAGGGCGTTCTGCGCCTGCTGCGGGTCCAGCCGGCGGGAGGCCGGGCGATGGCGGCAGCCGATTTCGCCAATGCGCGCCATCTCCCCGGATGCCGGCTCGACGCGGCCTGATGCCGGCCCGCGCCGGGGCCGCGCGCGTGCTGGCGGCGGTCGGCGACGGGCGCTCGCTCGACGCGGCGCTCGGAGGCGTGCGTGACCGGGTGGCTGCCGACGAGCAGCCGCTGTTGCAGGAACTCGTCTACGGGGGCGTGCGCCACCGGCTGCGCTTCGAGCCGGTCCTCGCGGCCCGCCTGCGCAAGCCGTTCAAGCCCCGTGACCGCGACCTCGAGGCCCTGCTGCTGGTCGCGCTCTACGAGCTCGCGCTCATGCGCACGCCGACGCACGCCGCGGTGAATGCGGCGGTCGATGCCGCCGACGCGCTCGACAAGGGCTGGGCCCGCGGCCTGGTCAACGGCGTCCTGCGCGCGGTGATGCGCGATCGAGCGGCGCTGGTCGCGCCGCCCGATCCCGGCGAGGCCCACGGCTGGCCGCTCTGGCTGGCCCGGGCGATCGCGGCGGATTGGCCGCACGACTGGCCGGCGATCGCGGCCAGCGGCACGGCGCGGCCCCCCATGACGCTGCGGGTGAACGCGGCCCGCACGACCCGCGAGGCCTATCGGGGGCGCCTCGCGGAGGCCGGGATCGAGGCGCATGCCGACGGTGCACCGACCGCGCTGACGCTCGAGCGCCCGGTGCCGGTGGACGAGCTGCCCGGGTTCGGCGACGGCCTCGCGTCGGTGCAGGATGCGGCCGCCCAGTGGGCTGCCCCGCTGCTCGATGTGCCCGACGGCGCCCGCGTGCTGGATGCCTGCGCGGCACCCGGCGGCAAGACGGGCCACCTGCTGGAACAGCGCCCGCCCCCCGCCGAGATCGTTGCCGTCGAGTCGGATCCCGCCCGCGCCGAGCGCCTGCGCGCATCCGTCGCGCGCATCGGCGGGACAGCGCGCGTGGTGGTGGCGGACGCGACGACGCCGGACGCCTGGTGGGACGGGCGGCCCTTCGAGCGCATCCTGCTGGACGCGCCCTGCTCCGGCACGGGCGTGGTTCGGCGCCATCCCGACATCAAGCTGCTGCGACGGGCCGATGACATCGACCGGCTCGTGGCGCTGCAGGGGCGCCTGCTGACCGCCTTGTGGCCGTTGCTCGCTCCGGGCGGTATGCTCCTCTACGCCACGTGCTCGGTGCTGCGCCGGGAGAACGCAGTACGGGCCGAGTCATTCCTCGCCCGGCACGCCGATGCAGAGGCCACTCCGATTGCCGCCGGCTGGGGGCGCGAGGATGGGCCGGGCCGTCAGATCCTTCCCGGGGATGACGGGATGGACGGGTTCTTCTATGCGTGTGTATCGAAACGTCCCGCGGCGGTCGAGTGAGCGCGATCCGTGTCATCGGCGATCGCTACCCGAGGGCCCTGCGGCGCCGGTCCGGGCGTGTCCCAGCGCAAGCGGCTGAACCCATGAAGGCCCCGTTTCGCCGGCTGTGTCGCACGGCCGCCCTGGTGCTGCTCGTGGGCGGGCCGCTGGTCGCGGTCGCCGACGACGCCGGCGGCATCGATCTGCGCGGCGCCACGGTACGCGAGGCCGAGAAGGTCTACGTCCTCGACGCCGTCGCGGACATCCGCCTCACCGACCCCGTGCGGCGCGCGCTCGAAAACGGTGTCACCCTGACGTTTGCCTGGGAGATGTCGATCACCCGGTCGCGCAGCTGGCTGCCCGACGCGACCGCGGCCTCGCTGACGCAGCGCTACACCCTCGAGTACCACGCGCTCAGCCTCCAGTACGTCGTGACCAACCGCAACACCGGTCAGCGTCGCAGCTACACGCGCCTGCGGGTCGCGCTCGACTCCATCGGCACGCTGATCGGCCTGCCGCTGGTCGATACCGTGCTGATCGACGAACCGGCGCGCCACACCGGACACGCGCGCCTGCACCTGGTGCACAACAGGCTGCCGCTGCCGTTGCGCCCCCAGATCCTGTTCAACCCGGACTGGTATCTGGGCTCGGACTGGAAGACATGGTCATTCGAGTGATCCAGCGCCTCGCCACGGGGTTCTGGCCGATGGTCGGGCTGTTCGTGCTGTTGCTGTTCTCGCTCTACGTGCTCGGCGATTTCGCCCAGAGCTACGAGCGCTTCGGGCGTTACTACGTCCTGTTGCTGTTCATCAATATCATCGGGCTGGCGTTCATCAGCCTGCTCGTGGCCGTCAACATCTGGAACCTGGTCCGCCAGTTCCGCGAGCGCGCAGCCGGCGCACGCCTGACGGCCAAGCTCGTGACCATCTTCATCGTGCTCGCGCTCGTGCCGGTGACGATCGTGTTCTCGTTCTCGCTGCGCTTCCTCACCTCGGGCATCGACTCGTGGTTCGACGTCGAGGTCGAGGAGGCGCTCAACGACGCCCTGGCCCTGTCGAAGGATTCGCTGGCGCTGCAGATGCGCACGCGGCAGCGCGCGACCCGGCAGATGACGCGGCGCCTCGACGACGCCTCCGATTCCAGTGCGGTGACCCTGCTATCGGAGATTCACGCCGGCTCGGCGGCAGCGCATCTCACGCTGCTGAGCGAGAACAATCGCGTCATCGCGAGCAGCAGCGACGATCCGGCCAGCCTCGTGCCGCAGCGCCCGAGCGACGGCATCATGGCCCAGGTCCGCCAGGGCGAGTCCTACGTCGGTCTCGACCCGGAGTCGGAGGCGGGACTGCAGGTACGCGTCGTCATGCCCGTCGAACCGGCGCAGGCGGGCGGACCCGGGCGCGTGCTGCAGGCGCTCTATCCCGTGGCGGGGCAGCTCGAGCAGCTCGCGGCGGACGTGCAGGCGGCGGTCGGCAAGTATCGCCAGCTCACGTACCTGCGCGAGCCGCTCAAGACCAGCTACATCGGCACGCTGGCGCTGGCGCTCGGGCTGTCGGTGCTGACCGCGATCTGGGCGGCCTTCTACTCCGCGCGCCGCCTCATGCTGCCGATCCACAACCTTGCGGAGGGCACGCGCGCGGTCGCCGAGGGCAACTACGCGACCCGGCTGCCGCCATCGGGGCGCGACGAGCTGGGATTCCTGGTGCAGTCGTTCAACGAGATGACTCGACGCCTGTCGGACGCGCGCGACCAGACGCGTCTCAGCCGCCTCCAGGTCGAGAGCCAGCGCGCCTACCTCGAGGCGGTGCTCGAGCGCATCTCGACGGGCGTCCTCACGCTCGACAGCGCCGGCACGCTGCACACGGCGAACCCGGCTTCGGCCCGCATCCTCGGCATCGATCTGGCGCCCGCGGCGGGCCGCCCGATGGCCGAGATCGCGCAGGATCATGCCGGCCTCGGGCAGTTCCTCAAGGTGGTGATGCCGCACGTCGAGCAGGGCGGCGGCGAGTGGCGCGAGGAGTTCGAGCTGCCCGCGGCCCGCGGGCGCAAGATCATCGTCTGTCGCGGCACGCGCCTGCCCGATCGGCAGGACCTGGCGGGCGGCTGGGTGGTCGTCTTCGACGACATCACCGCGCTCGTGCAGGCCCAGCGCGAGGCCGCCTGGAGCGAGGTGGCGCGGCGCCTGGCGCACGAGATCAAGAACCCGCTCACGCCGATCCAGCTGTCGGCCGAGCGCCTGCGGCACAAGTTCCTCGACACGCTGCCGGCGAGAGACGCCGAGGTGCTCGACCGATCGACGTGGACCATCGTCCAGCAGGTCGAGGCGCTGAAGGCGATGGTGCGCGCGTTCGCCGACTACGCCACTACACCCACGGCCGACTTCACCGCGGTGGACCTCAACGACCTGGTGCGCGAGGTGACCGACCTGTACGGCAGCGGCGAAGGCGACACGATCCGCCTCGACCTCGACCGTGAACTGCCGGCGATCGATGCCGACCGGGCCCGCCTGCGCCAAGTGCTGCATAATCTCATCAAGAACGCGCTCGAGGCGCAGAGCGACGCCGCGACGGCCCCCATCGAGGTGATGACGCGCCTGCGCGAGGGGGCCACGCAGGACGACACGGTGGCCGAACTGGCCGTATCCGACAGCGGCCCGGGCATCCCCGAGCGCATGATCGATCGGCTGTTCGAGCCCTACATGACCGAGAAACCGCGCGGCAGCGGCCTCGGCCTGTCGATCGTGCGCCGCATCGTCGAGGAGCACGGCGGCGCGATCGAGGCCGAGAACCGGTCGAGTGGTGGCGCCACCATCCGCGTCCGCCTGCCCGCGGCGATCCAGCGAGCGACCAGTGGAGCGAGCGCATGAGTCCGGCCCCGCACGTTCTCGTCGTCGATGACGAACCCGACATCCGCGACCTGCTGCGCGAGATTCTCGAGGACGAGGGCTACGCGGTCACCGTGGCCGCCGATGCCGAACACGCGCGCCGCGCACGCCGCGACGCGGGGCCCGACCTCGCGCTGCTCGACATCTGGATGCCGGATGTCGACGGCATCACGCTGCTCAACGAGTGGCACGCCGGCGACGCCCCCGACTTGCCCGTGATCATGATGTCGGGCCACGGCACCATCGAGACGGCGGTCGAGGCCACGCGTCTCGGGGCCTACGATTTCGTCGAGAAGCCGCTGTCGCTCTCCAAGCTCCTGCTGACCGTGCGCAACGCGCTCGGCAGCGCGCAGCGCGGCGGGGAGACGCACCGCGCGCGCCGCCAGCGCCCCGAGCTGGTCGGCACGAGCCGCGCGCTCATGGAACTGCGTGACCGCGTGACGCGCCTCGCCCGCATGGATACCCCGGTCCTCGTGCGCGGCGAGCCCGGCACGGGCAAGCGCACGGTCGCGGGCCTGCTGCACGAGCATGGCGCGCGCGGCGGCGGGGACATGGTCGACGTCGACCTCGGGGGCATCGCGACCGGGGCCACGGCCGACGCGTTGTTCGGCGCGGGCGGGGCGTGGGAGCGCGCCGCCGGCAGCACGCTCGTGATCGATGACGTGGCCGAGCTGGACGCGGCCAGCCAGGCGGCCCTGTTCGAGCGGCTCGAGCAGGACCCGGGCGGGGACCCCCCGCGACTGGTCGCGCTCAGTGCCGAAGACCTGGCGGCGATGGTCGAGGAAGGCCGCCTGCGCGCCGACCTCTACTACCGGCTGACTGCGACCGCGATCGACGTGCCGCCCCTGCGCGATCACGTCGAGGACCTGCCGGAGCTGCTGGCCCATTGCGTCGATCGGGCGGTAACGCAGGAGGGGCTCGACTACTGCCAGTTCACCGTTTCCGCCCAGAACCGCCTGCGCCACTACGGCTGGCCCGGCAATGTCGCCGAGCTCGAGGGCCTGGTGCGCCACCTGATGGTCTTCGGTGAGGCCAACGAGATCCGCGCCGAGGATGTCGAGACCGGCCTCGCGCAGATGCGCTCCCGGATCGAAGTGCCGGCCACCGCCATGCGCCTGCCGCTGGAGCTGCCCCTGCGGGAGGCGCGCGAGCAGTTCGAGCGCGCCTACCTGCGCCACCAGCTGCGGGCCGTGGGCGGGCGCATCGGGGATCTCGCCCAGCGCGTGGGCATGGAGCGCACCCACCTCTACCGCAAGCTGCGCAGCCTGGGGATCGAGTACGGCACGCGCGATCGCGGCTGACGCCCGGGTGTGCGGCGGCGTTCGCGCGCCAGTTCGGGCGTAACGCGGATGGAGGCGCAGCCGTAATCCGGGGTTTTTGTCGTTCCGTACATGGTTTTCTGCCCCCGGTGCCGTCGCTGTTCTTCTTCGAGGCGTCTTGTGGAGGCGTGCTCCGGTTTCGCTCGCCCGTGCGGCGAGCGAGTGCCTTTCTCTTGCGTGACAAGGAAGGAACCAAGGAAAGCGCGCCCCGGGCCGGCTCGGCCTGCTCGCGGCGCGGAGTGGATGCCACGTTCCGCGTCGCCTTGACGGATCACCGAAGCGCCCTGATCCAGCCGGCCCCTGCGATGCTCGGCGAGCCAGGCGGGCGGGGAACCGCTCCCGAGAGCGTGGTGGCCCAGAACGTCGCGAGCCGATCGTCGCCTTGGGTTCCGCCGGCGTTGCCCGGCGCGGATGGGCGGTTGCAAGGCCATCGGTTGGTGCGCGCCGGGCAAGGCCGGCCTACGCGACCCCGGAGGCCGACGTAGGCCGGTGATCGACCGCGGGCACCGCTGCGAGCAGCTGCAAGCGACGGGGCGGGAGATTGCCGGCGGAGCGCGCAATCGATTGCCACGACGATCCGGAA
>CAZVFN010000023.1:0-20311 GCA_964626335.1 uncultured Ectothiorhodospiraceae bacterium | reverse complement strand
GATGCGAATGCGCATCGGCCGCCCATGCCCGCCGTACGGGCGGACACGATTGCAGACGCCGACGTAGGCCGGTGATCGTCCGCAGGCACCGCTGCGAGGGGCTGCAAGCGACGGGGCAGACGATTGCCGGCGGAGCACGGCATCGATGGTCCCGACCCGCAATGCCGCGAACGCGTATCGCCCCGGGTTCCCCGTTCGACGTCGCCCGGGCGGGTTTCGCGGGTGACTTTCTTGCACGCAAGGAAAGTCATGCGCTCGCCGGGTAGGCGAGCGGAACCCGACCGCATGTCCACCGAAAACGGTGATCGATACGGACCACCGAGCCGGAGGCAGGCCCGCAGGCCCCGCATCCACGTCCGAGCGATACCCCGATCCAGGCCCCGCAACACCCGCGCGATCGCCCCGCAAGGCCGCCGCCCCGCGGCACCGGCGATCCGGGGAACGCGACCGTTGGCCACCGGGAGTGACGTCGAAGCGCCCCGGACCGGTTACAATCGCGCGCCACACACCGCGACGGCGGGCGCAGCCCGGAAGTCTCCATGAAGATCATCATCCTCGGTGCGGGCCAGGTCGGGGCCTCGGTGGCGCACAACCTCGCCGGCGAGGACAACGACATCACCCTGGTGGACATCAACCCGCAGGTGCTGCAGCGGCTGCAAGACAAGCTCGACCTGCGCACCGTCACCGGCATCGCCTCCCACCCGGACGTGCTGCGCCGCGCCGGCGGCGACGATGCCGACCTGGTGCTGGCGGTGACCAACAGCGACGAGGTCAACATGGTGGCCTGCCAGGTCGCCTACACGCTCTTCCACACGCCGACGAAGATCGCGCGCCTGCGCGGAGCGGAGTACCAGAAGGAGCCGACGCTGTTCGCGCAGGAGGCGATCCCGATCGACGTGCGGATCACCCCGGAGCTGCTGGTGACCGACTACGTGCGTCGCCTGATCGAGTACCCGGGTGCGCTCCAGGTGCTCGACTTCGCCGATGGCCGCGTGCGCCTCGTCGGCGTCAAGGCGTTCTACGGCGGCCCGCTGGTGGGCCACGAGCTGCGCACGCTCAAGGAGCACATGCCGAAGGCGGATAACCGGGTGGCCGCGATCTATCGCCAGGGCAGGGCGATCATCCCCGACGGCGATACGGTGATCGAGGCGGACGACGAGGTGTTCTTCGTCGCCGCCCGCCAGAACATCCGCGCCGTGATGAGCGAACTGCGGCGCCTGGACAAGCCGGTCAAGCGCGTGCTGCTCGCCGGGGGCGGCAACATCGGCCGCAACCTCGCCTCGCGGCTCGAGCGCGACTACCGCGTCAAGCTGGTCGAGTCGAACGGGGATCGCGCCCGCATGCTGTCGGAGATCCTGGAGCGCACCATCGTGCTCCACGGCGACGCGGCCGACCGCGAGCTGCTGGCCGAGGAGAACATCGACGACATGGACGTGTTCTGCGCGCTCACCAATGACGACGAGGCGAACATCCTCTCGGCGATGCTGGCCAAGCGCATGGGGGCCACCAAGGTGATGTCGCTCATCAACCGCCCGGCCTACGTCGATCTCGTCGAGTCCGGCATCATCGACATCGCGATCTCGCCGCAGCAGGTCACGATCGGCTCGCTGCTGGCGCACGTGCGCCGCGGCGACGTGGTCGCGGTGCACTCGCTGCGCCGCGGAGCGGCGGAGGCGATCGAGGCGATCGCGCACGGCGACCGCCACACCTCCAGGGTGGTCGGGCGGCGCATCTGCGAGGTACCGCTGCCGAAGGGGGCCACGATCGGGGCACTGGTGCGCGGCGAAGAGGTGCTGATCGCCCACGACGACGTCATCATCCACACCGAGGACCACGTGGTCCTGTTCCTGGTCGACAAGTCCCGCATCCCGGACGTGGAGCGGCTGTTCCAGGTCAGCGTGACCTTCGTCTGAGCCGCGCCGGGCCCGCACTGCATGCATCTCGCCGTCGCCCAGAAGATCCTCGGCTACCTGCTGATGCTGTTCAGCATCACGATGCTGCCGCCGGTGGTCGTGGCGTGGGTCTACGGCGAGACCGCCTGGCTGCCCTTCCTCGAGTCCGCCGGGATCCTGCTGGCCGCCGGTTTCCTGGTGTGGCTGCCCGCCTGCCGCGCCCGCCAGGGCCTGCGCCTGCGCGAGGGGTTCCTCACGGTGGCCCTGTTCTGGACGGTGCTCGGCATCGCCGGCTCGCTGCCGCTCATCCTGTCGAGCGCGACCGACATGTCGTTCACGGACGCGTCGTTCGAGGCGATCTCCGGTCTGACCACGACCGGCTCCACGGTCATAACGGGCCTGGACGCGCTGCCGCGCTCGATCCTGTTCTACCGCCAGGAACTCCAGTGGCTGGGCGGCATGGGCATCATCGTGCTCGCCGTCGCCATCCTGCCGATGCTCGGTATCGGCGGCATGCAGCTCTACCGCGCGGAGCTGCCCGGGCCGGTCAAGGACAGCAAGCTCACCCCGCGCATCGCCGAGACGGCGAAGGCGCTGTGGAACATCTACTTCGGGCTGACGGCGGTGTGCGCGGTCGCCTACTGGCTTGCCGGGATGAGCGTCTTCGACGCCATCTGCCACAGCTTCTCGACGGTCGCGATCGGCGGTTTCTCGCCCCACGACGCGAGCATGGGCTACTTCGACAGCGCCCTGATCGAGATGGTCGCAGTCGTGTTCATGGTCGTCGGCGGCACCAACTTCGCGCTGCACTTCGGGGCCATGCGCCGCCGCAGCCTGAAGCCGTACCTGGTGGATTCCGAGTTCCTGACCTATCTGCGGCTGCTGTTCGCCGTGGCCGTGATCACGGTCGGCTACCTCGTGTTCCAGGAGACCTTCGACTCGATCCCGGATGCCCTGCACCACGGCATCTTCCAGGTGGTGTCGATCGCGACCACGACCGGCTTCACCACCGCCTCGTTCGCGCAGTGGCCCGACTTCCTGCCGGTGCTCCTCATCTTCGCCAGTTTCGTCGGCGGTTGCGCCAGCTCCACCGGCGGCGGCCTCAAGGTGATCCGCGTGCTGCTGTTGTTCAAGCAGGGCAGGCGCGAGCTGACGCGCCTGGTCCACCCGAGCGCCCGCGTGGCGGTGAAGATCGGCAACAAGGCGATCGACGACCAGGTGATCCAGGGCGTGTGGGGATTCTTTGCCACCTACGTGCTTTGCTTCTCCGTCGGCATGCTGCTGCTCATGGCCGCCGGCCACGACCAGGTCACAGCGTTCTCCGCAATGGCCGCCTGCATCAACAACCTCGGTCCCGGGCTGGGCGAGGTCGCCGCGAACTTCCAGTCGCTCGATGCGTTCTCCAAGTGGGTGCTCAGCGCTGCGATGCTGCTCGGGCGCCTGGAGATTTTCACCTTCCTGGTCCTGCTGACACCGGATTTCTGGCGGCGGTGAGCGGCGCGACACGCAATCGCCCCCGTCAGGGGGGCGCGTGAGTGCCCGACCGGCCCGCTCGCCGGCGTCGCCGACCGGCATCGCCTATGCGCTGTCGGCGTTCGGCCTCTGGGGCCTGTTCCCGCTGTACTTCAAGGCGGTGGCGAGCGTGCCCGCGCCCGAGGTGCTGGCGCACCGCGTGGTCTGGTCGGTCGTGTTCGTCGGCGTCCTGCTCGTCGTGTTCCGCCAGTGGCGCGCGGTGGGCGCGGCCCTGCGCGATCCGCGCACGCGCCGCCGACTGGTGGTGTCCTCGCTGCTGATCTCGGCCAACTGGCTGATCTTCATCTGGGCCATCGCCCATGCGCGTGCCCTGGAGGCGAGCCTGGGGTACTTCATCACCCCGCTGGTCAGTGTGCTGCTCGGCCGGCTCGTGCTGGGCGAACGCCTGAGCCCGATGCAGTGGGTCGCGATCGCACTGGCCGCTGCCGGGGTGACCTGGATGCTGCTCGGGGTCGGCGTGATGCCGTGGGTGGCGCTGGGCCTCGCCGCCAGCTTCGGCAGCTACGGCCTCGTGCGCAAGATCGCCGACGTGGCGGCGATGCCGGGCCTGTTCGTCGAGACGCTGATCGTCATGCCGCCGGCGCTGGCCTGGCTGGCGTGGCTCGGTGTCGACGGCTCCGGCGCCTTCGGCGCGGGCAGCGCGGGCTTCGACCTGCTGCTGGTCGCGGCCGGGCTCGTCACCGCCACGCCGCTGATCCTGTTCGGCCAGGCCACGCGCCGGCTGCGGCTTGCCTCGGTGGGATTGTTCCAGTACACCGTGCCGACCATGCAGATGCTGCTCGCCGTCTTCGCCTTCGGCGAGCCGTTCACGGCCGGTCACGGCGTGACCTTCGCTTGCATCTGGGCGGGTCTCGCGTTGTATTCGGCGAGCGCCTGGGACCAGCGCGGCGGCGGTCGCGCCGCCCGGGCGCAGCGGAGCGAGCACCCGATCGCCGCGGAGGACAGGACATGAGCCGGATCGAACAGTTCGAGAAGATGCTCGCCGGGGGCACCGACACGCCGCTGCTGCGTTTCTCCCTCGGCAACGAGTATCTCGCCGCGGCCGACCCCGAGCAGGCGGTGACGCACCTGCGCGCCGCCGTGGCGCACGACCCGGCCTATTCCGCGGCCTGGAAGGCGCTCGGTACCGCCTGTGAGCGCGCCGGGGACGTGGCCGCGGCCATGGAGGCCTACGCGCGTGGCGTCGAGGCCGCGGAGGCGCGCGGCGACAAGCAGGCGGCGAAGGAGATGCGCGTATATCACCGGCGCCTGGAAAAGCGCGGCTCATGAGCGCGGGGGCCGGCGCGCCGCCGCGCGCGCTGCTGCACCCCCGCCACTGGCCGAGCTGGCTCGCGCTGGGGCTGCTCAGCCTCGGCCTGCTGCTGCCCCGGGGCGTGCGCGACGCCATCGCCCGCCGCGTCGGCGATCGCCAGTACCGCCGCAACCGGCGCCGGCGCGAGACCGTCGAGCTCAACCTCGACTGCTGTTTCCCCGACTGGTCGCGCGCCGAACGCGGGCACGTCGCGCGCGCGCATTTCCGCGCCTGGGCCCGGGCGATGGCCGACCAGCCGGCGGCCTGGTGGGACCGGCGCGGGCGCGTGCCCGCACGCCTGTGCCGAGTCGCCGGGCTCGAGCACCTGCAGGCGGCGCGGGCCGAGGGGCGCGCCGTGATTCTGCTGTGCCCGCACGTCACCGCGGTCGAGTTCGGCGGCCTCGCGCTGACGCTGCACGCGTCGATGTCGACCATGGCGAATCGCCTCCGCGACCCCGTGCTGCAGTGGGTGGTGCACCTCGCGCGCGCCCGCCACGGCCCCGTGTTCCTGCGCGAGCACGGCATCCGCCCGGTGGTGCGCGCGCTGCGCGCGGGGACGGTGTTCTACTACATGCCCGACGAAGACCTCGGCCCGCGCAATAGCGTGTTCGCGCCGTTCTTCGGCATGCAGAAGGCCACGCTGACCTCCCTGGGCCGCCTTGCCCGCCTGTCGCAGGCACGGGTGGTGCCGATGATGGCCTGGTACGACGACGGCGGGCGCCGCTACGAGGTCGAGCTGCGTGCGCCGCTGGCGGATTTCCCGAGCGGCGACGAGCGTGCGGACGCCACGGCGATGAACCGGGCCCTGGAGACGAGCATCCGCCGCGCGCCGGAGCAGTACCTGTGGAATCAGCGCCTGTTCCACAGCCGCCCGGACGGCAGCCGCATGGCCTACCCGAAGCACCGCGACTGACGGCCGGCGACCCGGTCAGCCCCCGCGCTCACTGGGCCTCGCCGCGGCGCTGCCGCCGCCGGCGGAAGCGCTGGTAGTTCCACATGTACTGCTCCGGCGCGAGGCGGATGGCGCGCTCGACCTCGCGATTGATCTGGCGCGCGGCGGCGCCGGGGTCGGGATCGGCGATCGCCGGGTCCGCGGGCCAGAAGTACATCGCGAAGCCGGGGCCGTCGCGGCGTCGCAGCATGGCGGCGAAGAGTACGGGCGCACCGCTGCGCGCGGCCATGCGCGAAAGCAGCGTCATCGTCGGCGCCGCCCGGCCCATGAACGGCGCATCCACGCCCTGGCCGCTGCGCGGCTGCTGGTCCGGCAGCAGGCCGATCGCCTCGCCGTTGCGCAGCGCGCGGTGCAGCGCGCGGATGCCGCTGCCGTCGGTGGGCACCGGTTTCGAGCCCAGTCGCTCGCGGCCCCGTCGGATCACCCGGTCGAGCGCGGCGATCCGCGGCGGGCGGTAGAGCACGGTCAGCGGGGCGCCGGCGGCGACCCAGGCGCCGGCGAGCTCCCAGGCGCCGATGTGGGGCGTGGCGAAGATGATCCCGCGACCGGCGCGGCGCGCGCGCTCGACGTGCTCCTGGCCCCTCACCTCGCGAACCAGGCGGGTGGCGCGCGCCCCCGAGTGGTGCCACAGCCAGGCCGACTCGGCGAACGCACGGCCCATCGCGGTCAGGCTGTCGCGCAGAAGGCGCCGGCGCCAGGCGGGGCAGCGGTCGGCGTAGCCGGCCTCGATGTTGGCGCGGGCGTGCTCGCGCGAGCGGTTCGGCAGGGCCCAGTGGAGCCAGCCGATGGCGGCACCGGCGCGCTGCGACAGCCCGAACGGCAGGACACCGATGCACCACAGCAGCGCGCGCGCGAGCGCGGCCTTCATCGGCGGGTGGCGCAGCGGATGCGGGGGCACGACAGCATGGGGCGCTACGGTAGCCGCCGGGGCGCGGCGCGGCAACATGCACCGGTCATGGATCGGGAAGGCTCATCGCGCCCGCCCGGGCAAGCCGCGAGAACCGCAATTCCGCCACCAGGCGCGAAGAAAAAAGGCCCGGCCACGGGGCCGGGCCAGCGCCTTCCGCTGGCGCGAGGTGAAGACTCGAAGACGGGCTCCGTGCCCGCGGTGACCCTCCCCCCGGGGACATCCCTGCCCCGCCGGTCGTCCCGACCGGATCCCTGCCGGCGGCCGTCCGGGCCGCGGTCTCCATGCGCCTGTAGCGGGCTTCCCTGCGCGGGCTTCCTGCCCGGCGCGTGCGTCCTGCCGGCCCCTCCCTGTGACGGGGTTCACGTTCGCACAGGCCCGGCGGCGGGTCGCGTCGCGCAGCCAGACAATTGCCCGTCGGCATTGCGGACATCCCTTGTAGGACATGTCCTACAAGGGGCGGGTGCCCGGGGACACGCGGCAGCGCGCAGGGCCGGGCCTCGGGCGCGTGCGCAGGCGCAAGCGCCGGTTCCAGGCGGCGTTTCCGGGCCGGTGCGCGGCTTCAGCGCGCCGGCGGGTAGTCGCGATCGAGATCGCTGGCACCGGGCGTGAACGCGTCGGCGTGGATGGCGTCGCGCTCGATCCCGCGCTCCTCCAGCAACGGCGTTACGGCCTCGACCATCGGTGGCGGGCCGAACAGGTGGGCCGTCCAGCCCCGCAGATCGCTGTGGCGCTCGCGCACGAGCCGGTCGGGTGTGCCGCGATGGCCCGTCCACTCGGCCTCGGCATCGTGGAGGGTGGGCAGGTAGGAGAACGACGCATGTGCCCGCGCCCAGTGCTCCAGCTCTTCCTCGGCGAACAGGTCGAGCCGCTGCGTGTCGCCGTGGATGAGCTCGATGGGGCGCGCCGGGTCGCGGGTCAGCTCGGCGCGCACGATCGCGCGGGCGGGCCCGAGGCCGGTCCCGCCCGACACGAGCAGCAGCGGGCCATCGCCCGGGCGGACCCAGGCATCGCCCAGGGGGCCGTCGAGGGTCCACGTCTCGCCGACCTCGAGCCGGTCGAACAGGTAGCGGCTGAAGTCGCCCCCAACATCCCGGGCCCAGGTCTCGACGACGTTGTTGTCCGCGCACGGATTGGCGATCGACAGGTCGCGCCGCCGGCCATCCGCCAGGTGGACCCGGATGTACTGGCCCGCGCGGTAGCGGAACACCGACGCCGTCGCCACGCGCAGCTCGACCGAGAGCACGCGCGGCGCGAGCAGCCGCCGGCCGACGACGCTCGCGCCGTGGCTCCGGGGCGGCGGCGGTGCAATCGGGTCGTCGCTCGCCATCGCTTCGCTCCGGGCTGTCGCTGCGAGCCTGTCCGAGGGATCCATGCACCGCTGCGCGCGTGCCACACCGGGCCGTCTCCCCGAGCGCTCGCCTCACGGGGTCACCACCATGGCCGCTCGACGATCGGCGACGTCGGCTCGCTGTCCCACGCGCGCGCTGCGCCCCGGGATTGCCCTTGCGGAGTACCGGTGGCCCGTGCGGGTATTGCGGGACTGCAGGTGGCTGGCCGAGAGTGTACTTGCGACCGCGTGCATGCCGACAAGGGGTGTCGCCGCGCGGCGGCGCGCGCCGAGGCGCACGGGCGGAGCGGCCGGGGTGGCCGCAGCGGCGGCAATGGCGGCCGGGCTCGTGCTCGCGGATCGACGACCGGCTCGACGGGAGGGCCGCGCATGATCGGACTGTTGCAGCGGGTGACCCAGGCATCGGTGACGGTGGCCGATGAGCGCCTCGCCGCGATCGGCGCGGGCCTGCTCGTGCTCGTGGGCGTCGAGCGCGGCGACGCGGATGCCCAGGCCCGGCGCCTGGGCGAGCGGCTCGCCGGCTACCGCGTGTTTGCCGACGCCGACGGGCGCATGAATCTCGGGGTCGCCGATGCGGGTGGCGCGATGCTGCTGGTGCCGCAGTTCACGCTCGCCGCGGACACGACCAGGGGCATGCGACCCGGCTTCGGCGCGGCCGCCGAGCCGGCCGAGGCCGAACGCCTGTTCGCCCGGCTGGTGGAAGCCGTGCGGGCGCGCGGCATCCCCGTCGAGACGGGCGTGTTCGGTGCCGACATGCGCGTCGCCCTGGTCAACGACGGCCCCGTGACGCTCCGGCTGCGGGTGGCACCGGGCACCTAGTCGCCCGACCGGGCAACCGCCCGGGGCAGGGGCGGGCGCTGGCGCCGAGGTCGCGCATCCCGGGGGCCGACTGACCCTGCCTGGTGTCGTTTAGCGGCAGTTCGCCGAGAATCCGCGGCGAACTGGCGTTGAAGCGCACTCGTGCCCTTGAATGAAAGTTCGCCGGCCCTCGCGGCGCCTGGCGGCGTTGCGCCGCCCCACCATGGGGTGCGCCATGCCTCGTCGGCGCGCCCTGCCCGCCACCGCGATGCCTCGCCGAGCAACCTCGGTGAACTGCCGTTAAAGGACAACTAGCGCCGCGCCGAGCGGCGCGCGACGCCGGGTCCGTAGTCGAAATGGCGGGCGAACGCCTTGGCGAAGCCCGACTCGGTGGCGTAGCCGCTGCGCTCGGCGACCCGCGCGACCGACGCCCCTGCACGCAGGCGGCTGCGGGCGCGCTGCATGCGCCAGCGGAACAGGTAGGTCATCGGGGCGACCCCGAGGACGTCGGCGAAGCGCGCGTTCAGCGTGGTGCGCGACACGGCCGCGACCCGGGCGATGCCGTCGACCGTCCAGTGGGCGCCGGGCTCGCTGTGCAGTGCCTGCAGCGCCCGGTGCAGGGCGGGGTCGGCGAGCGCCGCCAGCAGCCCGGACGGCTGTTGCGCCGTTGCGAGGTAGTGGCGGACGACGCCGACGAACAGGGCGTCGGCGAGGTGGTTGACCATCGCCTCGCTGCCGGTGGCCTGGTGCCCGGCCTCCAGGATCATCAGCTCCACCAGGCGCCGCAGGCCGGTGTCGGTGGTCATCGCCTCGGCGCGGATGAGCAGGTAGTCGGGCAGGGCGTCGAGGATCGGGTTGTGCAGCCCCTCCTCGAAGGCGAAGTAGCCGCACACCAGGCCGGTGCCGGGCCCGTGAGCGCCCAGCGGCCGGCGCTCGGGCTCGCGCTCGTCGCCGATCTGCGCCTCGGGCCCGAGGCGGTGCGGGGCGTCGCGGGGCATGACGAGCAGGTCACCGGGGTCGAGCGCGAACGGCTCGCTGCCGTCCATGCGGTCGAGCCAGCAGCGGCCCTGGCTGACCAGGTGGAAGCTGGCGTGCTCGCCGCCGGCATGGGTGAGTGCCCAGTGCCCGCAGAAGCGGGCCCGCTCGAACAGGCTGGCGTGCAGGTGGAAGCTGTCGAGAACGGGCGTGATCGCGTCCATCGTCGCTCCGGCCGGCTGGACAGAAAACGCGGACATCCGGGCATGGCCGGGGCCCACCGTAGCGCCTACGCTGCACGCTCGCACTCGGCATTTCCCATCCACGCATTCGAAGGAGGTCGATCATGGCCGATTTCCCGCTGCACGATCTCGACAGCGCGCCCGCCGACGCCCGCAAGCGCCTCGAGGGGGCGCAGAACGCGATGGGCTTCATCCCCAACATCTTCGCCAAGATGGCCGAGGCGCCGACCACGCTCGAGGCCTACCAGACCCTCGACGGCCTCTTCGGCAGGACGTCGCTGTCGCCGGTCGAGCGCGAGGTCGTCCTGCTCGCCGTCAGCGTCGCGAACCGGTGCCACTTCTGCGTGGCCGCGCATTCCGGCCGGGCCCAGCAGGCCGGCATGGACACCGAGGTGCTCAATGCCCTGCGCGCGGGAAGCGATCTCCCCGACGCCCGGCTCGACGCGCTCGCGAAGTTCACGCGCGCGCTCGTGGCCGAGCGCGGTTGGGTCGGCGACGACACGATCCAGGCGTTCCTGGACGCGGGCTTCGAGCAGCAGCAGGTGCTCGAGGTGGTGCTCGGCGTGTCGATCAAGACGCTGTCGAACTACATCAACCACATCACCGGCACCCCGCTGAACGCGGAGCTGGAAGGCCTCGCCTGGCGCGAGGCGGCGTGAGTCCGCTGCATGCGCACGCGGCGCCGGCGGGCGCCGCGTGTGGCCTCCGGCGGTCCCGCCGCAGTATCATTGCGCCTCCCGACGCCGGAACCGCGCCATGGCCGACCGCACCGCCGACATCCGCCGCGACACCCTCGAGACCCGCATCCGTGCGCGCGTCGCTCTCGACGGCACGGGCGAGCACGACCTGCGCATCGGGGTGCCGTTCCTCGAGCACATGCTCGCGCAGGTCGCGCGCCATGGCCTGGTCGACCTCGTCGTGGAGGCCGACGGCGACCTCGAGATCGACGCGCATCACACGGTCGAGGACGTCGGCATCGTGCTCGGCCAGGCCGTCGCGCAGGCCCTCGGCGAGCGCCGCGGCATCGCGCGCTACGGCCACGCCTACGTGCCGCTCGACGAGGCGCTGTCGCGCGTCGTCCTCGATTTCTCGGGGCGGCCGGGGCTGTTCTTCCACGCGACGTTCCACCGCCCGCGCGTCGGCGACTTCGACGTCGACCTGGTGCGCGAGTTCTTCCAGGGCTTCGTCAATCACGCGCGCTGCACCCTGCACGTCGACAACCTGCGCGGCGACAACGTGCACCACATGATCGAGACGATCTTCAAGGCGTTCGGTCGCGCACTGCGCAGCGCCGCCGAGACCGATCCGCGCCTGGGCGACGCGGCGCCGTCGACCAAGGGCAGTCTCTGAGCCCCCCGACCCGGTCCGGGCCGCCGGGCGTTCCAGCGGAGCAGTCGCCGGCATGAGCACCATCGCGATCATCGACTACGGCATGGGCAACCTGCGCTCGGTGTCGAAGGCGCTCGAGCACGTCGCGCCGCGTGGCTCGCGCGTGCTCGTCACCGATCGCGCCGACGCCATCCGGCGCGCCGATCGGGTCGTCTTCCCCGGGCAGGGCGCGGCGCGCGACTGCATGCGGGCGATCGACGCGCACGCGCTGCGCGAGCCGCTGCAGGACGCCGCGCGCAGCCGGCCCTTCTTCGGCATGTGCATGGGCCTGCAGGTGCTGCTCGCCTCGAGCGAGGAGAACGACGGCACCGAGTGCCTCGGCCTCTTCGCCGGCACCGTGCGCGGCTTCCCGGCCGATCTGCATGACGGCCACGGGCAGCGCCTGAAGATCCCGCACATGGGCTGGAACACGGTCCACCGCACGCGCTCGCACCCGCTGTGGAGCGGCATCCCCGAGGACGCGTGCTTCTATTTCGTGCACAGCTACTACGCCGCGCCCGCCGAGCCCGACACGGTCGCCGGCACCACCGACCACGGCCGGCGCTTCTGCTCGGTACTGGCCTTGGAGAACGTGTTCGCCTGCCAGTTCCACCCGGAGAAGAGCTCCACGGACGGCCTGCGGCTGCTGCAGAACTTCGTCGAGTGGTCGCCGTGACACCGCCCGGCCCGCACGGATGTGCATGCCCATGCTGATGATCCCCGCGATCGACCTGAAGGAAGGCCGCTGCGTGCGCCTGCGCCAGGGCCGGCTGGACGACGACACGGTGTTCTCCGACGACCCGGTCGCCGTCGCCCGCGGCTGGCAGCAGGCCGGCGCGCGCCGGCTGCACCTGGTTGACCTCGACGGCGCCTTCGCCGGAGAACCGCGCCACGCCGCGACCATCGCCGCGATCGCCGGGGCCTGCCCGGATCTCCCCCTGGAGGTCGGTGGCGGCATCCGCAACCTCGACATCGCCGATGCCTATCTCGAAACGGGGGTCAGCTGGGCGATCATCGGCACGCAGGCCGTGCGCGACCCCGATTTCGTGCGCGCGGCCTGCGCACGCCATCCCGGGCGCATCATCGTCGGCCTCGACGCGCGCGACGGCCGCGTGGCGGTCGAGGGCTGGGCCGAGTCGTCCGAGCTGGACGCGGTCGAATTCGCCCGGCGCTTCGCCGACGCCGGCGTGGCCGCGATCATCTACACCGACATCGGCCGCGACGGCATGCTCGAGGGCGTCAACGTCGACGCCACCGCGCGCGTCGCCCGCGCGGCGCGGCGGCCGGTGATCGCCTCCGGCGGCATGCAGGGCCTCGACGACGTGCGCGCGCTGGCCGGCGCGGGCGAGCGCCACATCGCCGGGGCCATCCTCGGGCGTTCGCTCTACGAGGGCACCATCGACCTCGCCGAGGCCCAGCGCCTCGCGGACTCGCTGGCCGGCGTGGCGGATTCCTGATCAAAGCGGGGATAAACGGGCTGTAACCACGGATGCACACGAATGCACACGAATGGGTCTCGCGGCCGCCGGCTGTTCGCGGCGCTTCGCGGACACGGCCCGGCTGCATCCGGGTCGGCTGTCATCCGCAGAACGTCCACGCAACGGCCACGAGATCGGTGGGGGTGTCGAGTCGGGCGGCGCGCTGCACGCATCCCCCGGTGTTCATGCTGCCTCCATTCCGGGGTCCGAGTGACCGCTTCCGGATCCGGCCGGATGCCGTCGAAGCGCCACCTCGCTCCAGTCTTCCCGCGGAACCATTCGTATTCACTCGTGTTCATTCGTGGTTCGTCCTACCTGTCCCAGGAGGTGCCGAGTAATGGCCCTTGCCAAGCGCATCATTCCCTGCATGGACATCGACGCCGGGCGGGTCGTGAAGGGCGTCCAGTTCGAGTCGATCCGCGATGCCGGCGACCCCGTGGAGATCGCGCGGCGCTACGACACCGCCGGGGCCGACGAGCTCTGCTTTCTCGACATCACCGCTTCGTCGGATGAGCGCGCAACATTGGTGCACGTGGTCGAGCAGGTCGCCGCGGAGGTGTTCATCCCGCTGACCGTGGGCGGCGGCATCCGCAGCGTCGACGACGTGCGGCGCATGCTCAACGCCGGCGCGGACAAGGTCTCGATCAACACCGCGGCGGTGAAGGATCCCGACCTCGTGCGGCGGGCCGCCGAGTGGGTCGGCTCGCAGGCGATCGTTGTCGCCATCGACGCCAAGCAGGTTGCGCACGACCCGCCGCGCTGGCAAGTATTCACCCACGGCGGGCGGCGCGCGACCGGCCTCGACGCGATCGAGTGGGCGCAGCGCATGGTGGGGCTCGGCGCCGGCGAGTTGCTGGTGACGAGCATGGATCGCGACGGCACGAAGACCGGCTTCGACACGGCGCTGACGCGCGCGATCAGCGATGCCGTCTCCGTGCCGGTGATCGCATCGGGCGGCGTGGGCAGCCTGCAGCATCTCTGTGACGGCGTGACCCAGGGGCATGGCGACGCCGTCCTCGCGGCGAGCATCTTCCACTTCGCCGAACACAGTATCGCCGAGGCCAAGGCGGCGATGGCGGCCGACGGGATCGCGGTCCGGCCGTTGCCGGCGGCTGTGCTAGAGTCGTCGCCATGAGCGAGGACACGCTGCAACGACTGGGCGAGACGCTGGCGGCGCGCCGCGGCGCCGACGCCGATGCGTCGTACACGGCGGCACTCGTCCAGGGGGGTGCCGAGCGGATCCTGAAGAAGGTGGGCGAGGAAGCAACCGAGGTGGTGCTCGCCGGCACCGGTGACGACGATGCCCGGGTGGTGCACGAGGTCGCCGACCTCTGGTATCACACGCTGGTTCTGCTTGCGGCGCGCGGCCTCGGCCCGCAGGATGTCCTCGGCGAGCTCGAGCGGCGCAGCGGCGTGTCCGGCCACGACGAGAAGGCGGCCCGCCGAGGCCGCGACGACTGAACGGCCGGGAGGCCTCTGCAATGTCCCCGAGTATCTGGCAACTGCTGATCGTGCTCGCCATCGTGCTGGTGCTGTTCGGCGCGAAGCGCCTGCGCCACCTCGGCACCGACCTCGGTGGCGCGATCAAGGGCTTCAAGAGCGCGATGCGCGAGGGTGAGAGCGAGGGCGAGGGCGAGCAAGACGACGCCCAGCGGCGCGACCGAGGCGAAGGCGAGTCCGGGCGCCTCGGCGGCGGCGACGACGGCTCGGGCGATCACCGCTTCGAGGGCGAACGCGAGAGCGAGGATCGCCGGGGCTGACGGCGGCGGGCGGGCCCGCGGTCGGGCCGGTGGCGCACCACCCGGCGATGCATCGCCCGCCGCGCAACGCCCGACGCTTCGCAGGCCATCGTTTCGGCTTGTCGCCGTGACCGGCCATTGCCCTGATCCCGACCCGGCTCCCTGATCGCGCATGTTCGATATCGGCTTCTGGGAAATCCTGCTCATCGGCGTCGTCACGCTGCTCGTGGTCGGCCCCGAGCGCCTGCCCGGCATCGCGGTGTTCGCGGGGCACTGGATCGGCCGGCTGCGCCGGGTCGCCAACAACATGCGCGACGAGATCAGCGAGGAGCTGGAGGCCGAGCACCTGAAGCAGCTGCTCGCGGAGCAGAACCGCGAGATCGACGAGCTGCGCCGTAATGTCGACGAGGTCCGGCGCGACGCCGACCTCGAGGCGGTCGCGCGCGACGACACCCAGGGCGCGCGCGGCGAAAATCACGCCACCCACAGCGAAACGCACCCCGAGCGCGACGACACCGGAGCCTCGGATGACGACGCCCGCGCGACGCGGGCGGACGAAGAACCCGGCGGCCGCCGACAGGACAACGAGGGATGACCACGGCGGACGGCGAATCCGGCGAGCAGGGCCAGGGCGAGGACGGGCCGGGCTTTCTGTCGCACCTGGTCGAGCTGCGCACGCGGCTGCTGCGCATCGTCGTCGTCGTCGCCGCGCTGCTGCTCGTGCTGTTCCCGTTCTCCGAGACGCTCTACAACTGGCTGGCCGGCCCGCTGCTCGTGCACCTGCCGCAAGGCACGAGCATGATCGCGATCGACGTCGCCTCGCCGTTCCTGATCCCGTTCAAGCTCACGCTCATGCTGGCGATATTCCTGGCCATCCCGTATCTGTTGTACGAGATCTGGTCGTTCATTGCGCCGGGGCTCTACCTGCACGAGCGCAGCCTCGTGCGGCCACTGCTGCTGTCGAGCACGCTGCTGTTCTACGCCGGCGTCGCCTTCGCCTATTTCGCCGTGTTCCCGCTCGTGTTCGGCTTCTTCACCAGCGTCGCACCCGCCGGCGTGAACGTGATGACGGACATCGCGCGCTACCTCGATTTCGTCATCACGATGTTCTTTGCGTTCGGTTTCGCATTCGAGGTGCCGGTCGCGACCATCCTGCTCGTGATGGCCGGCGTGACCACGCCCGAGAACCTGGCCGCCAAGCGCCCGTATTTCATCGTCGGCGCGTTCTTCATCGGCATGTTCCTGACGCCACCCGACATCATCTCGCAGACGCTGCTCGCGCTGCCCATGTGGCTGCTGTTCGAGGTCGGCGTGTGGCTGGCGCGCGCGATGCGCCGCCGCCAGCAAGCGGCGGCGGGCGACGATCCCGATTCCCGACAGGACACCGGAGACGAGTGACCATGCATACCCTTGTTCTGCTGCGCCACGGCGAGAGCGAATGGAACCGCGCCAACCGCTTCACCGGGTGGGCCGACGTCGACCTGACCGACACCGGCCGGTCCGAGGCCGAGCGCGGCGCCAGGGCGCTTCTCGAGGAAGGCTACGACTTCGATCGCTGCTACACCTCCGTGCTCAAGCGCGCCATCCGCACGCTCTGGATCACGCTCGACGGCATCGACCGCATGTGGCTGCCGGTCGAGCGTCACTGGCGCCTGAACGAGCGCCACTACGGCGCGCTGCAGGGGCTGAACAAGGGCGAGATCGCGGAGAAGTACGGCGAGGAGCAGGTCCACACCTGGCGTCGCAGCTACGCCACGCGCCCGCCGGAACTCGCGCCCGACGACGCGCGCAGCCCGGCCCACGACCCGCGCTACCGGGATCTCGGGGCGGAGCAGATCCCGCTCACCGAGTGCCTGGCCGACACGGTCGAGCGTTTCATGCCGTACTGGGATGCCACCATCGCCCCGGCGATGCAGCGCGGCGAGCGCGTGCTCGTGGTCGCCCACGGCAACTCGCTGCGCGCCCTGGTCAAGCACCTCGACGGCATGAGCGACGACGCGATCACGGGCGTGAATATCCCGACCGGCATGCCCCTGGTCTACACGCTCGACGACGACCTCAATCCGACCGATCGGCAGTATCTCGGCGATCCCGAGGACGTGAAAAAGGCGATGGAGGCCGTCAGCAAGCAGGGCAAGACGAACCAGTAAGGGGTGGCCGAGGTCCGCGCGCTGCCCGGGGGGGACGGGGGCGACACGCGTTCGTGCCATTCCGGGCGGTCGGGGCCATCGATCGCGCGCTCCGGCGGCCATCTCCTGCCGGGTGGCGTGCAACGCGTCGTAACGGGGCCCGCGGTCGATAGCCGGCTGCGTCGGCTACGGATCCGTTCGTGGGCCGGCCTTGCGCGGCGCGCTCCGCGGCATTGATTGCGCACCGCGATCCGCGCGCCGGGCAACGCCGGCGGTACTCACGGCCGCTGGATCCGTACGCGGCAATGACTCCTCGCCCCGCCGGACCCGGGAAGCACAGGGGGAGCGGTCGCGCTCGGGTGCAACCCTTTGCCGGCACAGGTGTTATCCGTGTTCCGGGCCTGTACACACGCAAAAGAAGGGAACCCGCGCGCCGTCCGGGCGCGCGAAGCCGGGCCCCGCCGACACGCACCGCGGTGATATTCGCCAACCGCCGCGGGTGTGAAAGGCAGCAACTCGACACCGGGCCGGCCCGCGTCGACTCCCCACCCACGGCAATGGCCCCTCAACGATCGAAGAGCGGATGCGCCGCGCCCGGGCGCAAGCCCCTGCTCAACCCTCTGCTTCCTCGTCCCGCTGCGAACCGTACATTTGGCTGTCCTTGTAGCGGTCGTGCGCGTGGCGCAACAGGACCATGACCACGGCCGCGACGGGCAGGCCGAGCAGCACGCCGACGAAGCCGAACAGCTGGCCGCCGGCGAGTACCGCGAAGATGACCGCCACCGGGTGCATGCCGATGCGGTCGCCGACCAGCAGGGGCGTGAGGACCATCCCCTCGAGCATCTGGCCGACGGCGAACACGGCGGCGACGCCGAGCAGCGGCCAGAGGTCGCCGAACTGGAACAGGCCGGCGATGAGGGCGGCACCGACGCCGACGACGGTGCCGAGATAGGGCACGATGCTGGCGATGCCGGCGACCATGCCGATCAGCAGGCCCAGGTTGAGACCGAGCAACCAGAGGCCGACGGAATAGATCGCGCCCAGGCCGAGCATCACCAGGAACTGGCCGCGCAGGAACGCACCCAGGACCTCGTCGCACTCCTTCGTCAGGCGACTCGCCACCGGCTCGATGCGCCGTGGCAGCAGGTCGTTCACCCGGGCCACGAGCTTGTCCCAGTCGCGCAAGAGGTAGAACGTCACCACGGGGATCAGGGCGAGGTTCGCGGCCCAGCCGACCAGGGCGAGGCCGGAGCTGGAGACCCGCTGCAGCACCAGGGTCGCGATGTCGCCCGTCTCGCGCCAGTGCGCCGCCAGCGCGCTGCCGACGCGGTCGAGCCGGAGGTAGCGGCTGACGTCGAGCTCGAATTCCCGCTCGATCCACGGGATCGCGGTCTGCTGGCCCCATTGGAGCATCGCCGGCAGCGTGTTGCGCAGCATCTCGATCTGGCTGCCGATCATCGGCACGACCAGCAGCACCAGGCCCAGCAGGACCAGCACCAGGACCGCGAAGACCACCAGCACGGCGCCCGTGCGCGGCAGGCGGCGCGCCTCGAGGCGGTCGACGACCGGGTCGCCGAGGTAGGCCAGCAGGCCACCCACCAGGAACGGCATGAGGATCGGCTTGAGGAGATACACCAGTACGGCGGCGGCGACGATGCCGGCGAACAGCATCCAGCGTTCCGACTGGCTCATCGGGCGTCTCCGTTGCAAACCGACGGGCGGCCCGAAGCCCTCGCCACGCGCTGCGATCGACGCTCGCGCAGCACCGTAGCCATGGATCATCGCCGCCCGATGGCAGGGCCTGTCGACGCAGCGCGCGGGCGCACGCGTGATCGCGGCAGGCGCTCACATTCCCTACAATGATACGCGATCCGCGTCGGCTCGAGTCGACGCCACGCGACGGAACGGTTCGATGAAGCGATACGGCATCCGCAAGACGCTCGCGCCGGACCATCCGCGCCGCCAGTCGCATCTGCTCGGCGACGACTGGGAGGCGTTCGAGTGGTACGAAACCGAGCGCGAGCGGGACCAGGCGCTCAGGGAGCTGCAGCGCGAGCACACGTATTCCCGGCGCGGCGACGTGCCCCGCCTGGTCGTCGCGCGGGTGAACCGGTGAGCGGGCCCGCGCGGTCGTGATCCGCTGGGTCCTCGTCGTTGCCGGCGTGTCGGGAGTGCTGGCGGTGGCGCTGGGTGCCTTCGGCGCGCACGCGCTGGCCTCGGTGCTCGACGCGGATGCCCGGGGCGCGTTCGATACGGCCACGCGTTACCACTTCGTGCACACCCTGGCGCTCGCGATCGGCGGGCTGGCCCCCGCGGCGGGTTGCCCGGTGCGCCCGCTCGCGGTCGCCTGCGGTGCCTGGCTGGCCGGCGTGGTCGTCTTCAGCGGCTCGCTCTACGCCCTCGCACTCACGGGGGCCACCTGGCTCGGCGCGATCACGCCGGTGGGTGGCATCGCCCTGATGGCGGGCTGGGTGGCCCTCGCCGTCGCGGGCTGGCAGGGCATCCGTGCGCGGCCCTGAAGCCCCCGGGCCAGCGTCCGCGGCGCCGGCGCCGCGCCGTCACCCCGGACTGCCGGACGCCACCGCGACGCCTTCGCCTGCCGCAGGGAGACCCCGATGAGCCCCACCCCGCAAGCCACGCGCAAGCGGCGCGGCCCCGCCGCCGAACTGGCCGGACGCCGGGTCCTGGTCACCGGCGCCGCGCACGGCATCGGCGCCGCCATCGTCGCCTCGCTGGTCGATCACGGCATGCGGGTACTGGCGAGCGATATCGACCAGGTCGGACTGGAGCGCCTGCACCACGAGCTCGGCACCGATGCGCTCGAGATCGCCACGATGGACGTCACGGATGCCCAGGCGGTGGCGCACACGGTGGCCGAAGCGAGCGCGCCCGACCGGGCGCTGCACGGCCTGGTGAACAATGCCGCGATCGCCGCGCCGGAAAACGGCCCCGTGGAGCAGCTCGACCCGGCCGAGTGGGATCATCGCCTGCGCACCAACCTCAGCGGGGCATTCCACTGCGTCCGTGCCTGTGTGCCGTACCTGCGTTCGGCGGGCGGCGCCATCGTCAACATCACCTCGAGCCGTGCCCACCAGTCGGAGGCGCACACGGAGGCCTACGCCGCGAGCAAGGGCGGTCTCGTCGCCCTCACCCATGCGCTCGCCGTCAGCCTCGGTCCGGACGTCCGGGTGAACGCGGTCAGCCCGGGCTGGATCGCCACCGCGAATGAGCGGCAAACGCTGCGCCCGGCCGACCACGAGCAGCATCCGGCCGGGCGTGTCGGGCGGCCCGAGGACGTGGCCGAACTGGTTGCGTGGCTGCTGTCCGACGCCGCCGGTTTCGTCACCGGCCAGGAATGGACGGTCGATGGCGGCATGACGCGGCGCATGATCTACCGCGACTGAGGATCGCCGCGATGAGCCCGCGCGCCGCGCCACCGCCAAACGCGACCGGCCCGACCCGGGGCGACGCGGCAGCGCTGCGCGCGGTGCTCCACCTCCTGTTCGCCTCGTGGGCGCTGGCCCTGCCCGAGGCGGCGGCGGCGCTCGGCGGCGTCGACATGCGCACGCTCACGGGCTGGCGCGACGGACGGGGCGAGATTATCCAGCCCCTCTCGACGGGGCAGTTGCGTGGGTTGTACGCCAAAGTGGTGGCGG
>CAZVFN010000022.1:0-30744 GCA_964626335.1 uncultured Ectothiorhodospiraceae bacterium | reverse complement strand
TGCGCGACGAGGCGCTTGGTGCGGGTGAGTGCGTGCATTTGTGTCCCTCCCGATGATTGGATCGCGCTATTCTTGCACGCGCCCGCGCCCCGTCAAGCGCACACGTCACAAAAAGAGACGGGCCGCCCGGAGGCGGCCCGTTCGTGTCGCGCTGCTTTGGCGGAAAGACACGTTACTGCTGCGCGATCGTCCCGGTACCAACCGTTTGCACGACCGTGCCCCCTGATCGGAGGAACGACGCCACATTGGTCTGCATCTCCTTGGTCGCTGCCGGACTGGAATCCTGCAGGAGAAGCGACGCGTGGCCGCCCGCCACGTATTGGATCAGGTAGTCACGCGGCGTCGTGAGTGAACTGTCCTCGTCGATCGGCGTTAGGCCCATAGCCCCATCCCCATACAGCGGAGTACTGCCGGCCGTCGGCGACGGCACCGTGTTGGCGGGCGCGCCCGGGTAGTCCGGGCTGACCACGTTCGGCACCACCTGATCGGGCTCCGAACTGTTGCCGCCCACCACCTCGATGGCGAGGACGTTGCGGTCCGGGATCGTCGTCCCGGTGGCGGGAGTGGATCCGCCCGCATTGGTGCGGGTGGTGTAATTGACCGGATCGCCCTTGTCGATCGCCGTCTGCGCCGCCCCCAGGAATTGCTCGTAGCGCGGCGAGCCCTTGCTCAGGCCCTGCGCCTCCAGCCCGGCGGCGATCTCGGGGCCGATCTCGGGCGAACCATCCAGCACCTTGGCGATGTGCCCGCCCGACATGCCGAAGACGCTCGCGCCGACGTTCGGCTCGGTGGCGACGAATGGCCCGCCGACGATGCCGCCGAGCGAGTGGCCCAGGAAGCGAACGTTGGTCGAGAAATCCACGGCGGTGTCGCCGTCGCTGTCGTCGAAATCCACGCCGCCGCCCGCGGCGACGAGAACTGCCCGCGTCACGCTGAACAGATCGACCGATGCCTGGCGCAGGTTGTCGCGCGAGGTCAGAAGGCTCGCGAGGTTGATGAAATGCTCGCCCGAGGGATCGATCTCCCCGTCTGCGCCCGACGCGCCGGTGTCGTTGTCGATCAGGTCGACATTGAACGTGCGCTCGGCGTCGCCCGCGTACAGGCCGCTGCTCTTATCCGTGATGCCGTGCAGCGGCAGATCGATGGCCACCACCGCGAGCCCCGCTTTGGTCAGCGCGTTGGCGATGCCCAGCATGGCCGTGCGGTTGCTGGTGATCCCGTGCTGGAAGATGACGACATCCCGCGCTGTTCCGTCGTCATTCGCAGGCAGAGCGACCAGGACCGGTGCTTTGATCGTGGTGTTGGCCTGCGGCATGCGATCCGTCGGATTGAGGTTGTCACCGCCGGCGGTCTTCCACGACCCGGTGAGGACGTTCTGCGGATCGCTGGAGCCCGGCTCGAGGTAGTAGGGCAGGCCGGCGATCACGCCGGCGTAGATGTCGCCCGCGGGGATCTCGACCGGCAGGGCGCTCCCCGGAATCGGCGTGAGCTGGTTTGCATCGCCCTGCGTATCGGCAAAACCGACGGGATTCCCCTGGACGCTGTCCCGGACCATGTCCAGCGACCGGCCGATGGTCTGCGTCGTGAAGGTCCAGGAGGCGATTACGTCGTCGGTGTTCACGCCCTCGCCGCCCGCGGCGGCGAGATGGCTCTGCACGAGCGGATCCGAGGTCTTCGCCTCGGCGTAGGCGTCGCTGGGCTCGAGCGGGTCGCCGTCGGTGTCCTGCAGGCCGTTGGTCAGCACGACCATGTAGGTCGTGTCCGGTGCCAGTGGCGCCAGCGGTGTGGCGGCCACGGTGCGGTTGTTGCGGTCGGCTGCCGATAACGAGGCCGTGTACTCGGTGCCCGCCGTCAGCTCGCGGTTGACGGCGCCGACGCCCTTGGGCCCGGGATTGGCGGCGTCGTTCGGCTGCGCCGGCGTGCCCGTGCCGTCGACCGTCGTTACCTCGAACACACGGACCGAGCTCCCACCCTCGACCGAGCCCGGTTCGATCGGGACGGACGCGGTCGCGGTCGCCGTGGCCGTCGTCGAGAAGCCGTCGGTGGCGTCGAGCGCCGCGTTGCCGGTGCCGTTCAGCGTGCCGTCGGTCGAGCCGGCGAAGGCGAGGTCATTGGGCGAGGGCAGGAGCGCGAGGTCGGTGTTGTACTGCAGCTCGCCGTCCGGGCCCTCGGTCTTGCCGTTCGCGCTGCCACCGCCGCACGCGCTCAGCGCGAGCAGGGCCGCCGCGGCGGCCGAGAGTTGCCATGCGTGTTTGGAGTGCATAGGAGAAATCCCTGGTTCGTTCGGGTTCGCGGGGCCGCGCTCAGAAGCGCCAGTTGGCCTGCACAGCGAAGATGTCGACGGTGGCCTCGAAGTCGCCGCGCAGGCGGTTGCCCTGCTCGACCTTGTCGATCGAGACGTCATCGACGAACAGGTGGGTGTAGCCGAAATCGACCGTGAAGTCGTTGCCAAAGGCATATGAGCCGCCGCCGCTGAGCCAGGTGCGGTCGGCGTCCGGGATGCGCGGGGTCACGAACTCCGCGTCCTCCTGCGGTGCCTTGTCGACGGCGATGCCGCCGCGCCAAGTCCACGGCCCGCCGGGGGCATAGGTCGCGCCCAGTGCCACGCGCACGGTGTCGTCGTACTCGAGCTCGAGCGTGTTGACGGTCTGGCCGCTGTCGGTGTTGTCGATCGGGATCGACTGCAGCACGCTCCAGTCGGTCCACGCGATGTCGGCGTGGGCGGTGAGGCCGTTGGGATACTCGTGCGAGGCACTGAAGGTGATCGTGTCGGGGAATTCCGCGCTGGCCTCGATGTCGCCGTCGAGCGCCGCGACGGCACCGCTGCAGAACGGGTCCTGGGCGCACGAGGTCGACGTATCGAAGTCGGCGTCGCCCTCGAGCGTGAAGTCGCCGCCCTGGCGGTAGGCGACGCCGAACGCCGTGCGGTCCGTGGCCTGCCAGTGGAGGCTCAGGTCGACCAACACGTCGTCGTCGTCGCCCTCGATGGTCGCGCTGCTGTCGGCGGAGCGGTTCCCGGGGCCGCCGTGGGCGGCGGCGCACTGGGCGGTGGAGCCGCCCGCGCGGCTGCAGAGGTTGAATGAATCGACCTCGTTCTCGAGCGTGGTGTCCGCGCGCTGGTAGTTGAGGCCGAAGCCGAGCGACAGGGCGTCGTTGACCGCGTAGGCGAACGTCGTGTTGATGTTGAGGGTCTGCAGCTCGCTCTCGGTGGCATGGTATCGGCCCTGCCAGTCGTCGTCGTATTCGCTGGCGAGGCCGAAGGGCGCGTTCACGCCGAAACCGAACGTCCAGCGGTCGTTGAGCGGGCGCACGTAGTACAGGTTCGGTACGAGCCCGACCTCGTCCGTCTCGTCCTCGGTCCCGGCGAGCGGGCGCTCGAGCGCTGTCCCGTCGCCCGCGGTCGAGCCCGCGTTGTCGAACGCGGAGTCGACCACGATCAGGTTGGCGCCCAGCGTCAGGCGCGTGTCGTCGAAACGGGCCATGCCGGCCGGGTTGAAGAACACCGTGGTGGCGTCCTCGGCGGCGGACGCGGTGCCGGAGAAGGCGGTACCCAGGCGCGAAGGACTCTGCTCGAGGATCTGGAAGGACGAGGCGAGGGCCGTGGCCGGCAAGGCGGTCAGCACGGCGAGGGCGAGGCCCGTTCGCCGGATCGTCGTTGGTGTCATTGTTCCCCCAGTGCCCACGCGGGCGGGCGGTATGATTTGAAGCGCCACGTGCGATGCGCTAAACTCCGCGGCCCGGCGCTGCGGGACCGCCCTGCCGCGCCGATCGTCGGGGTGTAGCTCAGCTTGGTAGAGCACTGCCTTCGGGAGGCAGGGGCCACAGGTTCAAATCCTGTCACCCCGACCATCTTCTTCCCGCCCGGTGTTTCGCTGCCGCGCGGGTGGCGATCCGCCGGCGACCGATCATCCCGGCAGTGCTTCCAGGGCCGCATGACGATGACGCGCGGATGACGCTAGCACAGGTCTGCGCGCGGCCGCCATCGAGGTCGGGCGCACCGCGTGGCGGGCGCAGCGCTCGCGCCGCTTTGCTATGCTTCCGTCTGCCTGCGGACCTCGACCCAGCGGACCTCGACCCAGCGGACCTCGACCCAGCGGAGCTCGCGTGACCGGCGGTTGTCTCTACACCCTGTCCGCGCCCTCGGGCGCGGGCAAGACCAGCCTGGTGCGGTCTCTCCTCGATGCCGATGAGTGGCTGGGCCTGTCGGTGTCGCACACCACCCGCACGCGCCGCGGCGGCGAGGTCGACGGGGTCGACTACCATTTCGTCGACGACGCCGAGTTCGATCGCATGGTCGCCGACGGCGAGTTCCTCGAGTACGCCCAGGTGTTCGATCACCGCTACGGCACCTCGCGGCAGGCGGTGGAGGAGACGCTGGCCGCCGGTCGCGACGTGCTGCTGGAGATCGACTGGCAGGGCGCGCGCCAGGTGCGCGAGCGCGTCGCCGACTCGGTGTCGATCTTCGTGCTGCCGCCGTCGCGCGCGGCCCTCGCCGCGCGCCTGCGCGGCCGCGGCCAGGATACCGACAGCGTGATCGAGCGGCGCATGGCCGCCGCGATCGACGAGATGGCGCACTACACCGAGGCGGATTACCTGGTCGTCAACGACGCTTTCGACGAGGCGCTGGCCGACCTGCGGGCGATCGTGCGGGCGGGGCGGGTGCGCCGCGCCCGCCAGGCGGCGCGCTGCGCCGGGCTGATCGACGCACTGCTGGCGCCACCGGAAGCGTTTCGGTAGAATCAAAACTCTACGCACGGCAGGCACTTCGCTGCGTCCAGGGACGTGCGAACCGGATTCCAGAGGAGGGCAGATGGCCCGTATCACCGTTCAGGACTGCCTCGAGCAGGTCGACAATCGTTTTGAACTCGTGCTCTCGGCGGCGCAGCGCGCGCGCCAGGTCTCGCTCGGCGCCGAGCCGCGCCTGCCGCGCGAGAACGACAAGCCGACGGTGATCGCGCTGCGCGAGATCGCCGCCGCCCTGGTCGGGCGGGAGGTGCTCGACGAGCCCGAGTCCGATACCCCGGCAGAGGCGATCGAGAGCGAGGCGCCGGCGACCGAGTCGGCCGGCCTCCTCGAGGCAGCGGATGCAACCGCCGGCCCGGGCGCCGCGTCCGAGGCGGAAGCCGAGGCCGAGGCCGGGCCCGAGGACGCCGCGGACGACGAGCAGGCCGGCGCGGCGTCGGCCGCCGGCGAGGACGCGGATCCGGGATCGGGCTCCGCCGAAGACACCTGAATACGGACGCCTCAGCGGGAGCGAGCGGGACGGGTATCCCCGATATGACGCCGTCCGCCCGCAACACGGCCGAGCAGATCGCCCCGACCGCGCGCGATGCGCCGGGCGCGAGCGAGCGCTACACGATCGAGGATCTCTGCGCCGAGCTCGAGCCGCGGCTCGACGCCGAGGCGCTCGAGCGTGTCCGGCGCGCCTACGACTTCGGTGCCCGCGCACACGAGGGCCAGCAGCGCCTCACCGGCGAGGCCTACATCACCCACCCGCTGTCCGTGGCTCGCACCGTCTCCGAGCTGTCACTCGATGCCGACAGCATCGTCGCCGCCCTGCTCCACGACGTGCTCGAGGACACCAGCGTCGAGCGCAACCAGATCGTCGCGGCGTTCGGCGAGACGGTCGCGAGCATCGTCGACGGGCTGAGCAAGCTCACCCATCTGCACTTCAACTCGCGCGCCGAGCAGCAGGCGGCCAACTTCCAGAAGATGATGCTGGCGATGGTCGACGATATCCGCGTCGTGCTGATCAAGCTGGCCGATCGCCTGCACAACATGCGCACGCTCGGCGTCATGCCGGTCGACAAGCGTCACCGGATCGCGCGCGAGACCATCGACATCTACGCGCCCATCGCCAACCGCCTCGGCATCAACACGCTCAAGCACGAGCTCGAGGATCTCGCCTTCGCCGCGCTCTACCCGTTGCGCTACCGCGTGCTCGCCGAGTCCGTGCGGCGCGCCCGCGGCAACCGCAAGGAGCTGATGCAGAAGATCGAGGTCCTGATGGCCGAGCGCCTCTACGGCGAGGGGATCGACGCGCGTGTCACGGGGCGCGAGAAACCGCTTTACAGCATGTACCGCAAGATGCGCGAGAAGCACCTGTCGTTCAACGAGGTGTTCGACAAGTTCGCGATCCGCGTCATCGTTGACAGCGTCGATACCTGCTACCGCACGCTCGGTGTCCTGCACAACCTGTACAAGCCGGTGCCCGGGCGCTTCAAGGACTACATCGCGATCCCGAAGGCGAACGGCTACCAGTCGCTGCACACCGCCCTGTTCGGCCCGCACAGCATCCCGATCGAGGTCCAGATCCGCACCGCCGACATGGATCGCTTCGCGGCCTCCGGGATCGCCGCCCACTGGCTCTACAAGAACCGGGGCGACGAGGGCGAACATCCGCTGAAGACGCACGGCCCGGCGCGCGAGTGGCTCCGCAGCCTGCTCGACATGCAGCGGTCCGTGAGCAGCTCGGTGGAATTCCTCGAGCACGTGAAGATGGATCTGTTCCCCGAGGAGATGTACGTGTTCTCGCCACGGGGGGACATCTTCAAGCTCCCGGCGCAGGCGACCGTGATCGATTTCGCCTATGCCGTGCACTCGGAGATCGGCCACACCTGTGTCGCGGCGAAGATCGACCGCCGGCTGTCGCCGCTGTCGACGCCGCTGCGCTCGGGGCAGACGGTCGAGGTGGTGACCGCCCCCGGTTCCAAGCCGAGCCCGTTGTGGCTGAACTTCGTGGTCACGGCGAAGGCGCGCAGTGCGATCCGCCACTATCTCAAGCACCAGGCGACCGAGGAGGCGACCGAATTCGGGCGCCGGTTGCTGCGCCGCCACCTCGATCGCTACGGCATCGGGCTCGACGACATCGACCCGAGCCGCCTGGAACGCGCGCTCGCGGAATTCGGCTACGCCAGCGCCGAACAGCTGTGGATCGAGATCGGCCTCGGCAACCGCCTGCCGAGCCAGGTGGTCAAGCGCCTCGTGCCCGATGACCGCGTCGAGGATGCTCGTGCCGAGCCGCAGACCCCGCGCGTCGAGCCGGTGCTGCTCGAGGGCGGCGAAAGCGTGGTCGTGTCGTTCGCGCGCTGCTGCCGGCCGATCCCGGGGGACAACATCCAGGGGTTCCTGTCCTCGGGCAAGGGGGTCGTCATCCACCGGGTCGAGTGCTCCAACGTCGCCGACTACCGACGCCGACCCGACAAGTGGCTGCCCGTGGAATGGGCGCCCGACGTCGACGGCGAGTTCTCCGCCGGCATCACGGTCGAAGTCATCGACCGCCGCGGCGTGCTCGCGCGCGTGGCGACGCTGATCGCCGACCAGGGATCGAACATCGAGCACCTCGAATTCGAGGACCGCGACCGCATGACCTCGGTGCTGCGCATCATCATCGCGGTCACCGACCGCAGCCACCTCGCCCGCATCATCCGCACCCTGCGCCAACTCCCCGCTGTCATGCGCGTTCGCCGCGAGACGCGCTGATCCCCTTCGCCCCCGGTTCGGGCATCGAGAGGAACCACGGGGGACAGGGACGAACACGGAGGTGCGTGCGGGGTGCACGGGCGTTCCGTGGCGCTGCGCCGCTGGGCAGTGCCCGCCGATTCCGGTCCCGGGACCACGAATGGACACGAATGTCTTGCGAGGAGAGGAAGGCTTCGTGGAGATTCGCTGTTGCCGTGCAGGCGCGCCTGCCGGTGGCGAGAATCACAAAATGAACACGCGCGGAATACGAACTGGTCGGCGTCACGCGCTGCGGTGGACGGGGTGCTCCGACGATCGATTCGCGTTGACCATTCCGTGTCCGATTGGTGCTCAGTCCGTGGTTCGCCAGTGGACTTGCGCGCCACGACGACTCCCGCTCTGCGCCCGGCGGTATCGGCATCCCTCCAGAGATGCGTGTCCATTCGTGTGCATTCGTGGTTCAACCCGACCCCGGAGCCCGCTGGCGCGATCAGCGAGGCGCCGGGAGTGGTCCGGACCCGGACGCTGTCCCTGTTCATGCGTGCCCATTCGTGGTTCTGCGAAAGCCCCGGGACCCGCCCCGCTCGCCAGAAAGGCGCGTGCTTTGTACACTCGCGCATCGCCAGCGCATCATCCCGGAGCCCGACATGACCCGACGCGTGATCCAGACCGACACCGCGCCCGCCGCGATCGGCGCGTATTCCCAGGCCGTCGTCAGCGGCGACACCGTCTACGTCTCCGGCCAGATCCCGCTGGTGCCGGCGACCATGGAGATCGATGCCGGGGACATCGGCGCGAAGATCCGGCGCGTATTCGCCAACGTGCAGGCGGTGACCGAAGCGGCCGGCGCGCGGCTCGAGCAGGTGATCAAGCTCAACGTCTACCTCACCGACCTCGACAATTTTCCCGTGGTCAACGAGGTCCTCGGCGAGTACTTCGACGAGCCCTACCCGGCGCGCGCGGTCGTCGGCGTCCGGGCACTGCCCAAGGGGGTGCCGGTCGAGGTCGACGCGATCGTCTCTCTGGCCGACTGAAGCGGGTCCGGCCCGCGGCGTGGCCCCGGCCGAGACGACCCCGGTCACCGCGCTCCCGGGCGTCGGCGAGCGCATGGCCGAGCGCCTGCAGCGGCTCGGCCTCGCGACGCTCGCCGACGTCCTGTTCCACCTGCCGCTGCGCTACCAGGACCGCACCCGGGTCCGCCGCATCGGCGAGCTGCGCGGCGGTGACGAGGCGGTCGTCGACGCGACCGTGGAGCATGCCGGGCTGGTGCACGGTCGGCGGCGGTCGCTGGTGGCGCGGGTGCACGACGGCACCGGCAGCCTGACGCTGCGCTGGTTCCACTTCGCGGCGCGCCAGCGCGACAAGCTGGTGCAGGGCGCTCGCCTCGGGATCTATGGCGAGGTGCGCCACGGCCCGGCGGGCCCGGAGATCATCCACCCGGAATATCGCGTGCTCGACGAGCGCTCGGTCCCGGCCACCGAGGACGCACTGACGCCGGTCTACCCGACCACCGAGGGCCTGGGCCAGGCGACGCTGCGGCGGATCGTCGCCACGGCCCTCGACCGCCTGCAGCGGGAGGCGCTGCTGGCGGACCCGCTGGCCGAATTCGCCCCGCCCGGGCTGCCCGATCTGCACACGGCGCTGGTCACCGTTCACCGGCCGCCGCCCGATGTCGATACGGCCGCGCTGGTCGCGGGCACGCACCCGTGCAGCCAGCGCCTGGCCTTCGAGGAACTGCTGGCGCATCACCTCAGCCTGCGCCGGTTGCGCCGGCGGGCGCGCTCGCACGGGGCCCCGGCGCTCGCGGGCAGCGGCGAGCTCACCGGCGCCCTGCGCGGCGCGCTCCCGTTCGCGCTGACGGGGGCGCAGGAGCGCGTCCTGGGCGAGGTCGCCGCCGACCTCCAGCGGCCCCGGCCGATGCTGCGCCTGGTGCAGGGCGACGTCGGCTCCGGCAAGACCGTGGTCGCCGCCCTCGCGGCCCTGCAGTGCCTCGAGGCCGGCTGCCAGGCGGCGGTGATGGCGCCGACGGAGGTGCTGGCCGAACAGCATTACCGCAGCTTCTGCGCGTGGCTGGAGCCGCTCGGCCTGCGGGTCGGCTGGCTCACGGGGCGGCTCGCGGCGGGCGCACGCCGGCGCGCGGCCGAGGCCCTCGCCGACGGGCGCACGCGCGTGGCGATCGGTACGCACGCGCTGTTCCAGCAGGACGTGGGCTTCGAGCGCCTGGGCCTGGCGGTCATCGACGAGCAGCACCGCTTCGGGGTCCACCAGCGCCTGGCGCTGCGCGAGAAGGGACAGGCGGACGGGCGGGTGCCGCACCAGCTCATCATGACCGCCACGCCGATCCCGCGGACACTGGCGATGACGGCCTACGCCGACCTGGATACCTCGGTGATCGACGAGCTCCCCCCGGGGCGCCAGCCCGTGGAGACGATCGCGGTCGGCGCCGCGCGGCGCGATGAGGTGGTCGCGCGCGTGCGCGCCGCCTGCGGCGAGGGGCGGCAGGCGTACTGGGTCTGCACCCTGATCGAGGCCTCCGAAGCCCAGGCCGGGCAGGCGGCGGCCGAGACCCGCGAGGCGCTCGCCGAGGCCCTGCCGCAATTGCGTGTCGGCCTGGTCCACGGCCGTCTCAAGGCGAGCGAGAAGGAGGCCGTGATGGGCGCGTTCCAGCGCGGTGAGCTGGACCTGCTGGTGGCAACCACCGTCATCGAGGTCGGCGTCGACGTCCCCAATGCATCGCTGATGGTGATCGAGAACGCCGAGCGCCTCGGCCTGTCGCAGCTGCACCAGCTGCGCGGCCGCGTCGGCCGGGGCAGCGACCAGAGCCTCTGCGTGCTGCTCTACGCGGGACCGCTGTCGGCGAATGCGCGCTCGCGCCTGGGCACGCTGCGTGAGACCAGCGACGGCTTCCGCATCGCCGAGCGCGACCTGCAGCTGCGCGGACCGGGCGAGGTCCTGGGCACGCGCCAGACCGGTGCGGTGGGCTTCCGCATCGCCGAACCGGCGCGCGACGGCGACCTGCTGCCGCGGATACGCGACTGCGGCGAACGCATGCTGGCGGCCGGGTCACCGGCGGTCGATACATTGATCGACCGCTGGCTGGCGGACGGGGAGCGCTACGGCGATGCCTGAGCCGGGGGGCCCGCCCGTTCCGACGACGCCGAGGGCGCCCGCGCGCAGCCCGGCGTGGCACGGCGCGGACCGGCTCCACCGCGAGCGCGTGCCCGCGGCACTGCGCCCCTGGGTGCTCGCGCGCGGCTCGCTGACGGCGCAGGTGCGGGGGCGCTGCCCGCAGGCCTTCAATCTGCGGGTGTTGCGCCAGCGGGTCGGTGTACCCCGGGCGGACGAGGCACGCGCGCTCGGGCTGGGCCCGGGCCGGCGTGTCCTCCTGCGCGAAGTCGCGCTGCGCTGCGGCGGGCAGCCGCTGGTCGTCGCACGCACGGTCATCCCGTTGACGAGCCTGCGCGGGCGCCAGCGGCGATTGGCGGCGCTCGGCCGCAGACCGCTGGGCCAGCTGCTGTTCACCGACCGCAGCGCGCGGCGCGGGCCGTACGCGCTGGCGTACCTGACGCTGCGCCAGGCCGGCGTCCTGCGCCCCCCGGCCAGCGGTCGGGTCTGGGGCCGCCGGGCGGTCTACCACCTCGGGGGCATGCCCCTGCTGGTGAGCGAGTTCTTCCTGCCGGCCCTGGTCGATGCACGCGGGACTTGACGCCGAGCCCTGCTTCCCACGAGCGTATGCCGCTCCGAACAGCGCCCCGACCGGGGCCCCACGAGAGTTCCGAGCCATGTTCAAGCGTCGTCCCGCCGCGCGCCGCGGCGGTTTCACCCTGATCGAGGTGATGGTCGTCGTCGCCATCCTCGCCATCCTCGCCGCCGTGGTCGTGCCCCGGGTGATGGACGAGCCGGCCAAGGCGCGGCGCGCCAAGGCGCGCCAGGACATCCGCGCGATCGAGAGCGCGATGGACCTCTACAAGCTCGACAACTTCCGCTATCCCACGAACGAGCAGGGCATCCAGGCGCTGGTGAGCAAGCCGAGCAGCGGCCCGGAAGCGAAGAATTACAAGGAGGGCGGCTACCTCCGGCAGGTGCCAAAGGATCCGTGGGGCAATTCGTACCAGTACCTCAACCCCGGCGAGCACGGCGAGATCGACATCTACTCCTTCGGGGCCGATGGGGCGCCCGGTGGGCAGGATCAGAATGCCGACATCGGCAACTGGAACATCGAAGAGACGAACTGAATGAAACCGCCGGCGGGGCGCGCCCGGCCGGCCGCGGCCGGCTTTACGCTGATCGAGCTGATGGTGGTGGTCCTGCTCGTGGGCCTGGTCGTCAGCTTCGCCGTGATCAGCGTCGGCGGCGACTCCGCGCTCGAGCGCCAGAAGCGCGAGGCGCAGCGACTGCACGCGCGCATGGACCTGGCGCGGGAGGAGGCCGTGCTGCAGGCGCGTTCGCTCGGCGTCCGTTTCAGCGATGATGGCTATCGCTTCTTCGAGCTGCGCCGCGACCAGTGGCGCCCGCTCGGCGGCGACGGGGTCCTCGCCCGGCGCAGTCTGCCCGACGCGGTCTCCGTCGACGTCGAGGTCGACGGCCTCGAAGTGTCGCTGACCGGCGACGAGGCGGATGGCGACGGCACGCGGGCCGGCGAAGCGCGGGCGGGGCAGGGCGGAAACGGCCCGCCCGTGCGCCCGCAGATCTTCTTCCTGCCGGGCGGCGAGATCGTGCCCGCGTTCACGATCAATGTCCTGTCGGCGGACACGCTGACCGAATTCCGCATCGCGCCCGGCGATGAGCGCTGGCTGGCGCTGTCGGAGCACGAGTTCTGATGGTCCGCTGCACCCCGCGCCGCGGACGCGGCTTCACCCTGCTCGAGGTGCTGGTGGCGCTGTTCGTCTTCGCCATCGCGATCACCGCGCTCGTCCAGGCGGGGAGCCAGCGCGCGCAGAACCTCGAGTACCTGCGCGACCGTACCCTCGCGACCTGGATCGCCGGCAACCGCGTCACCGCGCTGCGCCTCGAGCGCACGAGCGTCAGCACCGGCAAGCGCGAGGGCGAGGTCGAGATGGCCGAGCGCACCTGGTACTGGCGGGCGGAGATCAGCGAGACCCCGGAGGAGACCGTGCGCCGGGTCGACGTCGCCGTGCGCGCCGACGCGGAGGCTGAGCCGCTGGCGCGGGTCAGCGGCTTCCTGTCGGTGGGCGAGGTCGTTGCGGGCGAGTCCGGGGGCGAGCGCCGGTGAGCCCCGCGCGCGGTTTCACACTGCTGGAGCTGCTGGTCGCCATCGCGATCTTCGCCCTGATCGGCCTCGGGGCCTACACCGCGCTGTTCGCTGTCCTCGATGCGCGCGCAGCCACGCAGAAGCAGTCCGAGCGCCTCGCGGCGGTGCAGTACGCCGTCGACACGCTGGTCGACGACCTGCGCCAGGCGGTGAACCGGCCGATCCGGGCGACCCGTCCGGCACGGCGCGCACCGCTGTACGCCCCGGGCGAGCGCAGCGACCCCCTGATCGCCGTGACGCGCGGCGGGCGGGCCAACCCGGCCGACCTGCCGCGCAGCACGCTGGCGCGCGTGCGCTGGCACCTCGACGACGGCGCGCTCGAGCGCAGCGTGCGGGCACGCCCCGATGCCCCGGTCACGAGCGATGTCCGTCGCCGGCGGCTGCTCGATCGGGTCGACGCGGTCACGTTCCGCATCCTCGCGACGGATGACGAGTGGAACGAGCGCTGGCCCCCGCTCAATGCGGGCCCCGACACCGGGCTGCCCGAGGCCGTCGAGGTCACGTTCGAGCTCGCCGACTGGGGCGAGGTCACGCGCCTGGTCGCGCTCGCCCGCGGCGGCGGTGGCGGTGGCGACGAGCCCGACACGGGGGCCGACTGATGGGGCCTCGGAACACGGTCCGGCGTCGGCCGACGTGCCGCCGCCAGTCCGGGGTCGCCCTGATCACGGTCCTGCTCGTCGTGGCCCTGGCGGCCACTGCGGCCGCTTCGATGACGGGCCAGCACCAGCTCGACCTCCGCCGCACCGGCAACCGCATCGCGCTGGCACAGGCCCACGAGATCGCGCTCGGCGGCGAGGCCTGGGCCCGCGGCATCCTGTGGCGCGACCGCCGCGGCGAGGCGCGCGGCAGCGCCGGACAGGGCGATCCCGAGCGCCCGGACGCGGTCGATGCCGGCGACGAGAACTGGGCACGCGACCTGCCGCCCATCCCGATCGAGGGCGGGCAGGTCGCCGGCGCCATCGACGACATGCAGGGGCGATTCAACGTCAACAACCTGGTCGACGGCGACCAGGTCGATGCGCTGGCGCTGGCGCGCTTCGAGCGCCTGCTGGCCGCGCTCGACATCGACCGGGCGGTGGCGCAGGCGGTGATCGACTGGATCGACCGGGACGGCGAGACGAGCTTTCCCGGCGGCGCCGAGGACGATTTCTATGCCACCCTCGACGCCCCCTATCGGGCGGCCAACCGCCCGCTCGCCGGCGCCAGCGAGCTGCGCCTCGTGCGCGGCATGACGCCCGCCGCGTGGCGGCGTCTCGCGCCCCACGTAGCGGCACTGCCCGCGCCTACGGCGATCAACGTGAACACGGCCACCGCAGCGGTGCTGCGCGCGCTGGTGCCCGGCCTCGAGGCCGCGGCGGCGGAGGAGCTGGCGAAGTTCGCCGACGCGGAGCCGTTCTTCTCCGTCGACGCCTTCCGCGACAACGCGCTCGTCGCGCAGGCCGGCGAGGGCGACGATGCGGACGACGGCGAGCCGGGCGGAGGCAACGAGCGCCTGGCGGTGGGATCGTCGCACTTCCGGGTGCGCACCGACGTGCGCATCGGCGACATCGAGTACACCCTTTATAGTTGGCTGGCCCGCAACGATAATGGCGCCTCCCGGGTGCTGCGCCGGGGGCGCACGCCGAACTGAACCGGTCCGCGCGTGGGGGAGCCGGTCCGGGAAGCCTGCGCCGTAGCGAGCGCGTGGCACAGCAAGGCAGGTTGAGCACTCGCGAGACGTGCAGGGTGGTTGTCATGCGAGTCGAACGATCGCTCAGGATGGCGGCTGCCGGCAACGCGCGGTCGGTACACGGTGGCTCGGACGGGCGCCGGGTGTCCTTGAACGCGAGTTCGCCGAGCCTTGCCGTCGAGGCATCGGTGTCGCTGGCAAGGCGCGCCGACGCATGAGCGCATCCTGTTGCCAGGAGGCGCAACGCCGCCAGCCGCCGCGAGGGCCGGCGAAAAGCCGGTGAACGTCCGTTCAGGGGCACTGGCTCGATCCACCCGCCGCGCACACCCAGGAGCGCGCATGGCCGCCGACCTGATCGTTCGCCTGTTCGCCGACGACGGCAGCGATTGCGCCTGGTGCGGCATCGACGGCGAGGTCGGCGGACGCGGCGAGCTGCAGGCCGCGGCCGAGGCGGCCGCCGGGCGCCGCGTGCGGCTCGTCGTGCCCGGTACCCGGGTGCTCGTGACGCGCGTCGCCGTGCCCGCCAACAGGCGCGGGCGCGCGCGTGCGGCCATTCCGTGGGCCCTCGAGGACCGGCTCGCGGAGGATGTCGAGCAGCTGCACTTCTGCCTCGGCGAGCGCGATCCCGACAGCGGCGAGTGGACGGTGGCGGTCGTCGCTCGCCGCGACCTGGATCGCTGGCTCGGCGCCTGCAGCGAGGCGGGCATCCAGCCCGCGGCCGCGGTCCCGGAGACGCTGGCGCTGCTGCTGCCCGCCGAGGACGAGTGGGTCGGCTGGGAGGGCCCGGCACAGCTGGTGGTGCGCACGGGGACCGAAGCGGGCTTCGCCTGCGAGCCCGACATGCTCGCGCTCGTCGCCGGCCACCTTGACCCCCCGGGGCGGATCCGCCGGCTCGGGCCCGGCTCGGCCGCCTGGCCGGAAGCGCTCGCCGATCGCCTCGCCCCGGCCGAGCCCCAGCCCGATCCCGCGTCAGCCTTCAGCGGTGCCCCCGGGATCGACCTGCTGCAGGGCGATTACAGCCGCCGCGAGCGGGTCGGGCGCCGGTTGCGGCGCTGGCGGCTGCCGGCGGCCCTCGCGCTGGCACTGGTGGCGGCGGTCGGCGTCCAGATCGGTCTCGAGTACGCCGCCCTCGGGGGACGCGAGGATGCGCTGCGCGAACGCCTGCGGGCGACCTTCCAGCAGACCTTCCCGGACGTGCAGCAGGTGAGCGACCCGCGCGCCCAGATGGCGGCGCGCCTGCGCACACTGCGCGAGGGCGGTGGCTCCGGGGCGGGGTTCGTCGAGGTCGTCGCGCGCGTCGGCGACGTGGTCAGCGGGGGCGACCGGGGCGAGCTGCGCGGCCTGACCTGGCGCAGCGGTACGCTCGAGCTCGCGGTCGCGGCGCCCGACCTGCAGACGCTGGATGCGATCCAGCGCGGCCTCGGCGATACCGGCCTGGCGACCGAGCTGGCCGGCGTCGAGCGCCGGGACGAGCGCGTCGAGGGCCGGCTCACGGTGGAGGTGCGCAGCCAATGAAGGCCTGGCTCGAGTCGCTGGCGCCGCGCGAGCGCCGCAGCGTCGCGGGCGGCGGCGCGGTCGCGCTGCTCGTCCTGCTCTACCTGCTGCTGGTCGAACCGGCGGCGCAGGCATTCGCGCAGCGCCAGCAGCGCATCGAGTCGCTCGAGAAGCGGATCGAGTGGATGCGCGACGCCGCCGCCGAGGTGGCCCGACTGCGGGCCGACGGCGCCCGTGCGCAGGGCGGTGCGAGCGAGCGCCCGCCGTACCTGGCGATCGACCGGGCGCTTCGGGGCGCCGGCCTGCCGCAGCCCGAGCGCCTGGAACCGGAGGGCGACAACGGCGCCCGGCTCGAGTTCGAGCAGGTGCCGTTCGACCCGCTGGTGCGCATCATCGCGCGGCTGCGCTCGGAGAGCGGCCTGCGCGTGACACGCGCGCGGATCCAGCGCGCGGACGCCCCGGGCGCCGTCTCGGCCCGCCTGACCTTCGAGCGCACGGGCTCGTGATGCGCCGGGTCCTCCTGCTGGCCGGGATCGGTCTGCTGGCCTGGGCGATCGGGCTCGTGGCCCGGTTGCCGGCCGACCGCGTCCTTGCTTGGTTCGCCCCGGCGGGCGTGGAGGTCCGCGGCGCGTCGGGCACGCTCTGGGAGGGGCGCGCCGCGCGCGTCGACTTCGGCCAGCCCGTGCCCGTGCGGTCGCTGACCTGGGATCTGTCCGCCTGGCGGCTGGTCACGGCCCGCGCGGTCGCCGACGTCGCGTTCGACTGGGCCGGGCTCGACGCGCGCGGCACCCTCGCCAGCAGTGCCGGCGGCGACCTGCATCTGGCCGCGGCCAGCGTGCGGGGGCCGGTGGCGGGGATCGCGCGGGCCTTCCCCGGTACCGGTCTTGCGCTCGAGGGCCGGCTCGTTGCCCGCATCGACGCCGCTGCCCTCGCCGATGGCCGCATTGCCGACCTGGCCGGGCGCATGCAGTGGAGCGATGCCGCCGTCACCGCCCCGTTGCCGCTCGAGCTCGGCGAGGTGCGGGTGGACATGGCCGCCGCGGAGGGCGAGCCGGGGCATCGGCTCGACGTCACCGGCGACGGCGGCGCCCTCGGGATCGACGGCCGCGTCGAGCTGCAGCCGGACGGTCGCTACCGGGCCGACATCCGGTTGCAGCCGACCGCGCGCGCGCCGGACGGGCTGCGCGAAACACTCGGCATGTTCGCCCGGCGTGACGGCGACGCCTTCCGCTTGCGCCGCAGCGGGCGGCTGCCCCGGATCGGCGGGGGCGGCTGAGCCCGGCCGTTCAGTCGGCCGACGGCATCACCTCGTCGAGGTGATCGACGGCGTCGAATCCCGCGAGCGTGTTCGGCGGCGCCCGGCTGTCCGGGCGCCGGATGCCGAGCAGGTGGCCCATGCCCCAGTCGCGCGCGGCCGCCAGCACCCGGGGATTGTCGTCGACGAACAGTGTGCGGTCCGGTCCGAACCGCTCGCGCGCGTGCAACGCGTCCCAGAAGGCGCGGTCCTCCTTGGGTGCGCCCAGGTCGTGCGCCGTGTAGCAGGCGTCGAAGCGCTCGCCGAGCGCCAGGCGCTCGAACTTGAACCCCATGCTGCCGGGGTGCGCGTTCGTGGCGAGGACCCGTCGCTTGCCGGCGGCGGCCAACGCATCGAGGAACCGGGGCGCATGCGGGCGCCAGCCCACGAGATGCCCGACCTCGCCCTTGAGCGCGATGATGTCCAGGCCGAGCTCGCGCTGCCAGTAGTCGAGGCAATACCAGTCCAGCGTGCCCTGGACGTGGCGGTAGCGCTCACGGAGCTCGCGGCGCACCGCGGCGATCGCGAGGCCGCGATGCTCGGCCAGGCGGCGCGGCAGGTGCTCGAGGAAGAAGTGGTTGTCGAAGTGCAGGTCGAGCAACGTCCCGTCGAGGTCGAGCAGGACCGTGTCGATCGATTTCCAGCAGGGGTGGGCAGGCGGCGGTGACATGGGTGCAATGTACTGCGTTTCTGCGGTCTCGTGCACCCGTAGCGCGGCCCGCGCAGGCTTGTCGCGCCGCCCGCGAAGTGCCAAGCTAAAGCGCTTGACCGACAGCGGCGCTGGTGCATGGCGGACGAGCCCGAGATCCTGGCGACGCGCGTAGTGGCGCGCAGCCGGCTGTTCGAGATCCAGGAGGTGGACCTGCGCTTCGGCAACGGCACCGAAGTGCGTTTCGAGCGCCTGATGAACCACGGCTTCGGCGCGGTCCTCATCGTGCCGATGGCGGGGCCGCGCAGCGTCTATCTCGTGCGCGAGTACGCCGCAGGGGTCGAGCGCTACGAGCTCTCGCTGCCGAAGGGTCGCATGGAGCCGGGCGAGGACCCGCTCGCCGCCGCCGATCGCGAGCTGCGCGAGGAGGTCGGCTTCGGGGCCGGGCGCCTCGAGGAGCTGACCGGTCTCACGGTCGCGCCGGGCTACCTCGGGCACGTCACGCGCATCATCCTGGCCCGCGACCTGTTTCCCGCACCGATGCCGGGCGACGAGCCCGAGCCGCCCGGGGTCGTCGAATGGTCGCTGGACGAGCTGCCGGCGCTGCTCGAGCGTGCCGACTGCAGCGAGGCCCGTACCCTCGCGGCCCTGTACATCACAAGCGACCGGCTCGATCGGGAGACCCGGGCATGACCTCGAACGCGGAACTCGACGCCCTGATGCCCGACGTGATCGACCTGGCCGTGCGCGCCGGCCACGCGATCCTCGATATCTACAACAGCAGCGGCTACGACATCGAGAGCAAGGAGGACCGTTCGCCGCTGACGAGCGCCGATATTGCGGCGCACGAGCGGATTGTCGCCGGCCTGGGCGCGCTGCATCCCGACTGGCCGATCCTGTCCGAGGAGTCCTGTGCGGTGGCGTTCGCCGAGCGCCGCGAATGGTCGCGCTACTGGCTGGTCGATCCGCTCGACGGCACGCGGGAGTTCATCAAGCGCAACGGCGAGTTCACGGTGAACATCGCCCTGATCGAGGACGGCGTGCCGGTGCTGGGGGTCGTCTACGCGCCGGTCATCGACGTGCGTTACGCCGGTATCCGTGGCCTCGGTGCCTGGAAATGCGTCGGCGCAGGCGAGGCCGAGCCGATCGCCGCCTGCGCCCTCGGTGACGGACCGGTGCGCGTCGCCGGGAGCCGCTCGCACTCGGACGAGCGCCTGCAGGCCTACCTCGACCGCCTCGGCGAGCACGAGCTGCGCCCGATGGGGTCGTCGCTCAAGTCGTGCCTGGTCGCCGAGGGGGCCGCCGACCTGTATCCGCGCCTCGGCCCCACCTCCGAGTGGGACACGGCGGCCGCGCAGGCGGTGGTCGAGGCAGCCGGTGGGCACGTCGCCGACACCGCGCTGCAGCCGCTGCGCTACAATCGGACGGATTCCCTGATCAACCCGGATTTCCTCGTGTTCGGCGATGCCCGACACGACTGGACGCAGTACCTGTGACGGTCGCGGGCGCCGACGCGGCCGGGCGACCGGCCCGCGCCCGGGCATGAGCGGGCGGGGGGCGATCGCCTGCGGCCATCCGGCGACCCGCGACGCGGCCGCCGCGATGCTCGAGGCCGGCGGCAATGCCTTCGATGCCGCCGCCGCGGCGCTCTGGACCGCCTGTTCGGCAGAGCCCGCGCTCGCGTCGCCGGGCGGCGGCGGGTTCCTCCTGGCCCAGCCCGCGGGCGGCCGCCCGTGCGTATACGACTTCTTCGCGCACACCCCGGGGACGCGCCTGGCGCCCGACGCGGCCCACTTCCACCCGATCGAGGCGGACTTCGGCGCCACGCGCCAGGAGTTCCACATCGGCCTCGGCGCGGCCGCGACGCCCGGGGTCGTCGCCGGGGCCTTCGCGTTCCATGGCGAGCTCGGGCGCATGCCGGCAAAGGACGTGCTCGCGCCCGGCATCGCCACCGCGCGCGAAGGCCTGGCGATGAATGCCCTGCAGGCGTACATCGCCCGGGTCCTGCGCCCGATCCTGGAGGCGACGCCCGAGGCCCGCGCCGTGTTCGCGCCCGCGGGCGGGCCCACCCCGGAGGGCGAGTGCCACCGGATGCCCGCGCTCGCCGATTTCCTCGATGCGCTGGCCCACGCTGGCCCCGACCTGGTGTATCGCGGCGAGGTCGCGGCCACGGTCGATGCGGCCTGCCGCACCGGCGGGGGCCACCTGCGCCGCGGCGACTTCGAGCGCTACCGGGTCGAGCGGCGCGAGCCGATCAAGGCCGACTACCGCGGGCGTCGGGTCCTGACGAATGCGCCCCCGGCGTCGGGCGGCCTGCTGATCGCGTTCGGCCTCGAACTGCTGGCCGGGCTGGCGGTCCCCGAGGGGCCCGGTGGCGCCGAGGACGCGCTGCGCATCGCCGCCGTGCTCGGCGCCACCCAGCAGGCCCGGCTCGATACCGGTCTGGACAGCGGTGCCACGGACGCGATTGCGCGTGCGCTGCTCGATTCCGAGCGGCTGGCGCAGTACCGCGCGACGCTGGCCGGTCACGCGCCGGCCCGCCGCGGTACCACCCACATCAGCGTGATCGACGCCCAGGGCAACGCCGCCGCGCTCACGGTTTCCAACGGCGAGGGCTGCGGCTGGATCGTCCCCGGCACCGGGTTCATGCTGAACAACATGCTCGGCGAGGCGGATCTGCAGCCGCGCGGCTTCGGCCGGTGGCCGCCGGATACCCGCCTGACCTCGATGATGGCGCCGACGCTCGTGCTCGACCCCGACTCCGGTGAACGCATCGCCCTCGGTTCGGGCGGCTCCAACCGCATTCGCTCGGCCCTGCTTCAGGTGCTTTGCGGCCATATCGATCACGGGCTGGCGCTGGAAGCCGCCGTCGAGCGCCCACGCCTGCACCTGGAAGGCGATCGCCTCGAGATCGAGGGCGGCTTCGACGCGGCGACGGTGCAGGCCCTGCGCCAGCACTGGCCGGACCACAATGCCTGGCCCGAGCGCAACCTGTTCTTCGGCGGTGCCCACGCCGTCGCCGCGGGACCCGGCGGCTTCAGCGGCGCGGGCGACCCGCGCCGCGGCGGCGTGGCCACCGTCGTGCCCTGAACGGCGGGCGTCGAGTCGCCGGGGACAGCCCGAGACGGCGGGGCCGCGCAGCGGCGCGAAGAAGCGAAGGGCGACAGGCGGCAGGCGCCAGGTAACGGGCGTGGGCGCGTTTCGGCGAAGCAAACGCGCGCGACGGCCCTGCAGGATGCGACAAGGACACAGGCCGGTCGGCGTGCTGCGTCGAGGCATGGGCGCCGGGGTCGCCGTTGCGTTCGGCGAAAGCCGACCTGCATTCTCCTGGCCGCCTGCCGCCTGCCGCCTGCCGCCTGCCGCCTGCCGCCGGCCAACCCCTGGATCTGCGCGGGCCCCGGAATCACCGTCGCCATCGCGGCGAGGGGTTGATCCGTCCGGCGATCGCCCGCACCTCCCGTCAAACTGCGCGGCGGCGCGCAACCGGCCCCCGTGCAAAGCCATGCCGGCCCTCGCAAGCGACCCGCGGGCGCGATACGATGACCGGCTTACCAACTCCAATGCGAGCGGAGCAGTCCGATGCAGATTACGCAGAACACCGTGGCCTCGATCGAGTACACGCTCAAGGACTCCGACGGCCAGGTGCTCGACACCTCCGAGGGCCGCGACCCCCTGACCTACCTGCACGGCAGCGGCAACCTTGTGCCGGGGCTCGAGGCCGCCCTCGAGGGCAACACGCAAGGCGATTCCGTGTCCGTCACGGTGGATCCGTCCGAGGGCTTCGGCGAGCGCGACGAGAACCTCATCCAGCAGGTGCCGAAGTCCGCGTTCGAGGGCGTCGACCACGTCGAGGCCGGCATGCGCTTCCAGGCGGCGGACGAGAACGGCCAGGGCCGGATCGTGACCGTCACCGAGGTCGCGGACGATCAGGTCACGGTCGACGCCAACCACCCGCTGGCCGGCCAGCCGCTGAACTTCGACGTCAACGTCGTCGAGGTGCGTGCCGCCTCCGACGAGGAGATCGAGCACGGTCACGCCCACACGGGCGACGAGGGTGAAGAGGGCGAAGAGGGCGAAGAGCACAACCACTGAGGTTCGGCTCGCGCGACGGTGACCGCGCAGCGCCGCGGCGCCGTCGCCCCTGGCGGGGTCATGCTGCGGGACGGCTGGCCCGCCGGCCGGCGGCCCGTGTGCCGCGGGACCCGATCGGGAGTCCGTGCGTGAAGACGATCGGCATCCTCGGTGGCATGAGCTGGGAGAGCACGGCCCACTACTACCGTCGGATCAACGACGGCGTGAAGCAGCGGCTGGGCGGCCTCCATTCCGCCCGCATCGCCCTCGTCAGCGTCGACTTCGCGACCATCGAGCCCCTCCAGGCGGCCGGTGAGTGGGACCGGGCCGGCGAACTGCTCGCCGCGGACGCCGTGCGCGTGCAGAGCGCGGGTGCGGACTTGCTGCTGCTGGCCACCAACACGATGCATCGCTGCGCCGGGGCCATCGAGCGAGTGATCGAGATTCCCCTGCTGCACCTGGCGGACGCGACCGCCGAGGCCCTGATTGCCCGGGGTCACGGACGCGCGGGTCTGCTGGGCACGCGCTACACCATGGAACAGGCTTTCTATCGCGAGCGGCTCGAGGCGCACGGGCTCGATGTGCTCGTGCCCCCCGCGGCCGACCGAAGCGAACTCGATCGCATCATCTTCGACGAGCTCTGTCTCGGCAAGCTCGATGAGCGCTCGCGCGCGACGCTGGTGCGCCTGATGCGCGATCTGCAAGCGGCGGGTGCGGACGCGGTGATCGCCGGCTGCACCGAGATCACGATGCGGGTGGGCGCCAGCGACAGCGCGCTGCCGCTGTTCGACACGACCGCGATCCACGCCGATGCGGCCATCGCCGCCGCGCTCGCGGACCGAGCTTCGTGACGCTCGAGCCCAGGCGCTCCTGGCGCGACGCGCTGCGGATCTACCTGCGGCCGCCCGTCGTCACCATGCTCTTCCTCGGCTTCTCGGCGGGGCTGCCGTTCCTGCTTGTCTTCTCGACGCTCACTGCCTGGCTACGCGACGTCGGCGTCGACGTGGCCGCGATCGGGTTCTTCTCCTGGATCGGGATCACCTATTCGATCAAGTTCGTCTGGGCCCCGGTCGTGGACCGGTTGCCGCTGCCCGTGCTCACGCGCTGGCTCGGCCAGCGCCGGGGCTGGATGGTGCTCGGCCAGCTCGCGATCGCCGGGGGACTCGCCGGCCTCGCGTTCGTCGAGCCGACGGCCGCGCTGGCGCCGGTCGCCTTCCTCGCCCTGCTCGTGGCGCTCGGCTCCGCGACGCAGGACATCGCCATCGACGCCTTCCGGATCGAGTCGGCCGCCGAGGACCTGCAGGCCGCGATGGCCGCGACCTACATCATCGGCTACCGCGGCGGCATCCTCATGGCCGGTGCCGGGGCCCTGCACATGGCCGAGTTCGCCTCCTGGACCGCCGCCTATCTGGCGATGGCCGCGCTGATGGGGGTCGGCCTCGCGACCGTGGCGGTGCGCCCCGAGCCACCGCGGCGGGTGGATACCGCGGCGCGGGCGCGCGAGCGGCGCGTCGAGGGATTCCTGGTCAACACGCGCCTGCGCAGCGAGACGCTGCGGCGGATCGGCGCCTGGTTCGTGGGCGCCGTGGTGTGCCCGTTCGTCGATTTCTTCGCCCGCAACGGCCGGCGTGCGCTGGCGCTCCTCGCCCTTGTCGCCGTCTACAAGATCAGCGACCTGGCAATGGCCGCGATGGCCAATCCGCTCTACATCGACCTCGGTTTCGAGCTGGGCGAGATCGCCAACATCACCAAGATCTACGGGGTCGTCATGACGATCGTCGGCGGACTGGCGGGCGGTGCGCTGGTCGCGCGCTACGGTATCGCGCGCCTGCTGGTGGTGGGGGCGGCCGTGGTCGCCGTGACGAATCTGCTGTTCGCCGTACTGGCCGAGACCGGGCGCAGCATGCCGATGCTGATCGTCACCATCAGCGGCGACAACTTCTCCAACGGCCTCGCCAGCGCCGTGTTCATCGCCTTCCTGTCGAGCATGACCTCGCGCGCCTATACGGCCACCCAGTATGCGCTGTTTTCGTCGCTGATGACGCTGCCGGGCAAGTTCCTGGGCGGCTTCTCCGGCATCGTGGTGGAGTGGCAGGGCTATCCGGCCTTCTTCGTGGTCGCCGCGGTCATGGGCATCCCCGCGATCATCCTCGCGACCTGGGTCGCGCGCACCGGCGCAGGCATCCAGCAGCACCCGGACACTGCCGAGCCCGCCTGAGCCTGTGGCGCCCGCTGTTCTGCTCCTGACGCCTGGGCGAGAACCCGGCTCCGCCGGGCGATCAGAACTCGAGGTCGTAATCCATGAGCAGCGGCGCGTGGTCGGAGAAGCGCTCCTCGGTGTAGACCCAGGCGTCGCGGATCGCATCCCGCAGGTCGGGCGTGACGATCTGGTAGTCGATGCGCCAGCCCACGTTCTTGGACCAGGCCTGGCCGCGGTGCGACCACCAGGTGTAGAGATTCGGCGTGTCCGGATGCACGACCCTGAAGGCGTCCACCATGCCGATCTCCTCGAACACGCGGTCGAGCCACGCGCGTTCCTCGGGGAGGAAGCCCGAATTCTTGGCGTTGCTCTTCGGGTTGGCGAGATCGATCGTCTCGTGGGCCGTGTTCCAGTCGCCGCAGATGATGACCCGGCGACCGCTGTCGCGCAGCGCCTCAAGGTGGGGCAGGAACTGCTCGTGGAAGCGCATCTTGGCGGCCAGCCGCTCCTCGCCCGATGAGCCCGAGGGGAGGTACAGCGAGGCGATCACGAGCCGGCCGAGGCGGATCTCGCACCAGCGCCCCTCGCGGTCGAACTCGTCGAAGCCCAGGCGGCGCGTCACCGTGTCCGGCTCGCGCCGCGTGAAGAGGGCGGTGCCACTGTAGCCCTTCTTTTCGGCGTCGCAGTAGTAGCAGTAGAACGCCTCGGGCCAGAACTGTGGGTCGGTCAACTGGTGCGCCTGGGCCTTGGTCTCCTGGATGCAGACGACGTCGGCGTCCACATCGTACAGCCAGTCGAAAAAGCCCTTGCGCGCGGCGGCCCGGATTCCGTTGGCGTTCAGGCTGACGATGCGCATTACTCTCCCGACCCGCGCCCGGACTGGCTAGAGGACGAACTGCGCGGGTATGATACGCGTCCCCATCCCGCGAGACACGGGCCGCCATGCGCGACTACCAGCGCCAGTTCCTCGAGCTCGCTGTCGAGCGCGGCGCCTTGCGCTTCGGGCGGTTCGAGCTCAAGTCGGGGCGCGTCAGCCCTTACTTCCTCAACATCGGGGCGCTGCATACCGGCGGCGCGCTGGGCGGGCTCGGTCGGGCCTACGCCGATGCGCTGGTCGACGCCGGCGTGGACTTCGACATGCTGTTCGGTCCTGCCTACAAGGGGATCCCGCTCGTCTCCGCAACGGCGATCGCGCTCGCCCAGGTGCACGCGATCGATCGGCCCTGGTGCTTCGACCGCAAGGAAGCGAAGGATCACGGGGAGGGCGGCGGCCTGGTCGGCGCGCCGCTGCAGGGCCGGGTGGCCGTGGTCGACGACGTGCTCACCGCGGGGACCGCCGTGCGCGAGGCGGCCGGTCGCATCCGCGCTGCCGGTGCCGAGGTGACCGCCGTGCTGACCGCGCTGGACCGCCAGGAGCGCGGGTGCGGCGATCGCTCGGCCGCCGTCGAGGCCGCCGACGAGCTGGGCGCGCCGGTTGTCAGTATCGTGACGCTGGCGGACGTCCTCGACTACCTTGACGAGCGCGGCGACCGGCCGGGGGATCGTGCTGCCATGGCGGCGTATCGCCACGAGTACGGCACCTGATTCGGCACGCCTGTTGCTGCCCAGTCCGCGGGACGGCCCGTTTTGCCGTCCCGGGAGTTGCCATGCCCCTTGGGTCGCCCAGCGGGGATGGCCGGTACTGCCGGGCCATCCTCTTGACACTCATCCTGCTCGTGCCTTGCTCGGCCGCGGCCGGCGAGCTCTACCGCTGGGTCGACGACGACGGCAATGTCCACTACAGCGATGCCCCCCCCGCGGATGCGACCAGCGGGCGCCACTCGCGCGGGCGCGACGACGGGACCGCCCGCGAGGAAGTCGATCCATCGGCACGGGACGACGGCGCTTCGCCGGAGGATGCGGCCGCCGACGAGGCGCGCAGCGAGCAGAAGCGCGGCGATCGGGTGCTGTTGCAGACCTACGGCAGCGTCGATGAGATCAAGCGCGCCCGCGAGCGCCACCTCGAAGGCATCGACGGCGAGATCGGGCTCGCCGAGCACCGCGTGCAGCGGGTTCGGCGCAAGCTCGATCAGTACGACCGCCTGCTCGCGGAATTGCCGGCCGACAACGAGAATCGCGCGGAAATGGAGCGCCAGCGCCGCCGGGCGCTGCAGCGGCTCGAGGACCGCAGGGCCGAGCTCGAGGCGCTGCGCGCCAAGCGTGAACGGGTCAAGGCGCGCTTCACCCGCGACATTGCGCGCTTCCGCGAACTGCAGGCCGACAACGGCTCCTGAGGCACGGCCGGCGCGGCGTCAGAGGTGGACGAGCGTGCCGACCCCCGCGTCCGTGAACAACTCCAGCAGCACGGCGTTCTCGACCCGACCGTCGATGATCTGCACGGCACCCACTCCGGCTTCCAGCGCCTCCCGCGCGCACCGGACCTTGGGCAGCATGCCGCCGTAGATGCGCCCGCTGCCGACCATCTCCTCGACCGACTCCAGGCTCGCGTGCGTGATCAGGGCGCCGTCGTCCGCGAGGATACCGGGCGTGTTCGTCAGCAGCAGCAGCTTTTCCGCGCCCAGCGTGATGGCCACCCGGCTGGCCACGAGGTCCGCATTGATGTTGTAGGAGCGCCCGGCCGCGTCGACGCCGATCGGCGCGATCACCGGGATGAAGCGCCCCCCGCCGAGGGTGTGCAGGATCGACGGGTCGATCGAGTCGACCGCGCCCACGTGGCCGAGGTCGATGATCTCGTCCGGCTGTTTCTCGTCGGCCACCGGCTCCAGCGGGGTCGCCCGGATGAGCCCGCCGTCCTTGCCGGTCAGGCCCACCGCGCGGCCGCCGTGCTGCGCGATCAGGCTGACGATGCTCTTGTTCACCTGGCCGCCGAGGACCATTTCGACCGTGTCCATGGTCTCGCGGTCGGTTACCCGCATGCCCGCGACGAACCGGGTTTCCTTGCCGATGGCCTTGAGCATGCGCCCGATCTGCGGGCCGCCGCCGTGCACCACGACGGGGTTCAGCCCCACCTGTTTCATCAATACGACGTTGCGCGCGAACGAGGTCTTCAGGGCCTCGTCGACCATCGCGTTGCCGCCGTACTTGATCACGACCGTGCGTTCCGCCAGCCGCTGGATATAGGGCAGGGCCTCGTTGAGTACGCGCGCGGTGTCGTGGCCGGTTTGGTCGGTCATTCGGTTCTCCCCGGTCGAACTTTGTGAGGGAACCACAGAGAGACACGGATGAACACGGATGGACTCACGGTCAAGTGACCCCGAGCCCATCCGTGTCCATCCGTGGTTCTTCTTCAGCGGTTCCAGCAAGCGGCTTCAGAACGGCAACTCTAGGTCCGGCTCGATCTCGAGGATCTGTTCGCGGAAGGCGGTCTGGATGCGCCCGAGCGCCGCCTGCGTCTCCGCCTCGAAACGCGTGACGATCACCGGCGTCGTGTTCGACGGGCGCGCGAGGCCCCAGCCGTCGGCGAAGTCGACGCGCAGGCCGTCGATGCGCAGGATCGAACGCGCGTCGTCGAAGCGCGCGTGCTCGGCGAAGCGATCCATGAAGTCGAAGTGCGCGCCCTCCTCGCCGAAGGGGATCGTCAGCTCGGGGGTGTTCACGCTGTCGGGCAACTCCACGAACACGGCCTCGGGCGCGCGCTCGTCCGCGGCGAGCAGTTCCAGCAGGCGCGCGCCCGCATAGAGGCCGTCGTCGAAGCCGGGCCAGCGATCGCGAAAGAAGATGTGGCCGCTCATCTCGCCGCCGAGGGCGGCGTCGCGCTCGCGCATGCGGCCCTTGATGAACGAGTGGCCGGTCTTGTACATCTCGCCCTCGCCGCCGGCGGACTCGATCGCACGGGCGAGGTGGCTGCTGCACTTGACGTCGTAGATGATGCGGGCCCCGGGGCGCTGCGCGAGCACGCCGCGTGCGTACAGTATCATCTGCCGGTCCGGCCAGATGACGCGCCCCTGGCCGTCGACCACGCCGAGACGGTCGCCGTCGCCGTCGAAGGCCAGGCCGAGATCGAGCCCGTGGGCCCGGACGCACTCGATCAGGTCGGCCAGGTTTTCCGGCTTGCTCGGATCCGGGTGATGGTTGGGGAAGGTGCCATCGACCTCGGCGTACAGCGCGTGCACTTCGCAGCCGAGCGCCTCGTAAAGGTCCGGGGCCACCGCGCCGGTGATGCCGTTGCCGCAGTCGACCGCGATGCGCAGCGATCGCCGGAGCTGCACGTCGTCCAGCACCCGTGCGTGGTAGGTCGCCAGGAAGTCGTCGAGATGCGTCGCCGAACCCGTGCCGCTGGCCACGTTGCCCGACTCGATGCGCCGCCGCAGGGTCTGGATCGCCTCGCCGGAGAGGGTGTCGCCGCCGATCATCATCTTCAGGCCGTTGTAGTCCGGCGGATTGTGGCTGCCGGTGACCACGATGCCGGTGCCCGTGCGCAGCGCGACGGTGGCGTAGTACAGCACCGGGGTCGGAACGGCGCCGATGTCGACCACGTGCAGTCCCCCCGCGATCAGGCCGTCGCGCAGCGCGGCGAGCAGATCGGGGCCCGACAGCCGCCCGTCGCGCGCGATCACCACGCGGGACTGGCCGCGGCGGGCCGCCTCGGCGGCGAAGGCACGGGCGATCGCGTGGACGCTGTCTCGCGTGAGGGTGTCGCCGACCACCCCGCGGATGTCATAGGCGCGGAACAGACTGGCGGCGACGTGCGGCAGGGAGACTTCCTCGCTCATTCGTTCAGGTCCTTCCGGAGGAACCGAAGCCGCCGGTGCCGCGCGCGGTCGCCTCGAAATCCGAGACGATCTCGAACGCCGCCTGGATCACGGGCACGATCACGAGCTGGGCAATGCGCTCGCCCACCTCGATGGTGAACGGTGCGTGCCCCCGATTCCAGCACGACACCATCACAGGCCCCTGGTAGTCGCTGTCGATCAGGCCCACCCCGTTGCCGAGGATGATGCCGTGCTTGTGGCCGAGCCCCGACCGCGGGAGGATCGTGGCCGCCCGGTCGTTGCGGCCCAGGTGCAGGGCGATGCCGGTCGGGACGAGGGCGCTCGCGCCGGGCTCCAGCGTCAGCGGCGTGTCTAGGCAGGCGCGCAGGTCGACCCCCGCGGAGCCCTCGGTGGCATAACCCGGCAGCGGGATCGAGTCGCCCACCCGCTCGTCGAGGATCCGGATGCGGTAGGTCTCGGCGCTCATCGGGCTTCGTTCCGCCCTCCCCCGGCGCGGGTCGCGTCGGTGGCGAGGCGTTCCGCGATGGCCGCGACGAGTTCACGCGCAAGCGTCTCCTTGCTCGCGGGCCCGAGCGTGACCGGCGCGTGGTCGTCGATCAGGTCGAGCGCGCTTTCGACGTCGCCGAAGCCGATCCCCGCGCCGACCGTGTTCGCGCACATCAGGTCGGCGCCCTTGCGCCGGCGTTTCTCCCGGGCGTGCTCGGCGACTTCCTCCGTCTCCGCCGCAAAGCCGACGCAATAGGGCCGCGGGGAGCGGGCGCAGACGGCGGCGAGGATATCCGGGTTGCGCGTGAGGGCGACGGTGCGCCCCGTCTCCTTACCCTTCTTCATTTTTTGGCCCGCGACGTCGACCGGCCGGTAATCGGCCACCGCGGCGGTGGCGATGAACACGTCCGCGTCGCCAACCCGGGCATCCACGGCGTCCGCCATGTCGCGTGCGCTCTCGACATCGACCCGTTCCACCCCCGGCGGCGTCGGGCGTTGCACCGGCCCGCTCACCAGCGTCACGCGCGCCCCCGCGCGCGCCATGGCGCGCGCGATTGCAAAGCCCATGCGCCCGCTGCTGTGGTTGCTGAGATAGCGTACAGGATCCAGCGCCTCGCGCGTGGGGCCGGCGGTGACCAGCGCATGCCGCTCGGCCAGCGGCCGCGGGCCGAGCAGGTCCGCGAGCGCGTCGCGCAGTGCCGCCGGCTCCAGCATGCGCCCGGCACCGGTCTCGCCGCAGGCCTGCCCGCCGCTGTCGGGGCCGAGCAGCATGACGCCGCGCGCGGCCAGCAGATCGACGTTGGCGCGCGTGGCGGCGTGTTGCCACATCACCCGGTTCATCGCCGGCGCCGCGGCGAGTGGCGCCTCGGTGGCGAGGCATACGGTTGTCAGCAGGTCGTCCGCGTGGCCCTGGGCGAGGCGAGCGAGGCAGTCGGCACTGGCCGGCGCGATCAGCACGGCGTCGGCCCAGCGCGCCAGCTCGATGTGGCCCATCGCCGCCTCGGCATCCGGATCGAGCAGGTCCGTATGCACGCGTTCGCCCGAGAGCGACTGGAACGTGAGCGCACCGACGAAGTCCTGCGCCGCGCGCGTCATGACCACGCGCACCGACGCCCCCGCTGCGGTCAGCAGGCGGGTGAGTTCGGCGGCCTTGTAGGCGGCGACCCCGCCCGTGACCCCCAGCAGAATGCGGCGTTCGGCCAGCGTCGACATGGGGCGGAAGTGTAGCAGACGGCCTCGTGCAGGGGCTTCCGTTGCGGGCCTCACGGTCGAGCGCTCGACCGGCCGGTTCTCGCCAAGGCACCAGGCACGCCAGGGCGACCCAAGGGATCGGCGACGACGCCGGCTGTCGCCGCAGGCAAAATCCGACCTCCATCCTCTTCGCCGCCTGCCGCCTGCCGCCTGCCGCCTGCCGCCTGCCGCCTGCCGCCTGCCGC
>CAZVFN010000021.1:25462-31048 GCA_964626335.1 uncultured Ectothiorhodospiraceae bacterium | reverse complement strand
GCGACAGGCGACAGGCGACAGGCGACAGGCGACAGGCGACAGGCGACAGGCGACAAGAGGATGCAGATCGGCCTTTGCCGGGGGCAACCGCCGGCGTGGTGCAACGATTCGACGGGCCACTGCGATCCGGGTCCGCGGCCGGGATGCGTCGCCGCGACATCCGCAAAACCCCCGGCGCGCGTTTGCTTCGCAAGAACGCGCCTCGCATCGCCCTCGGCCCTTTCCACCCTCCGCGACTCCGCGCGAGCCCGCCCGTTCTCGGGGTACCAACGCCCCTTCGCGCCTTGGCGAGGAGCCCGAGCGCGCTCGGGAAGAGGCCCCCGGAATCGAAAAGGGCCCGCCGGCGAACCGGCGGGCCCTGTCCAGGCGATCCGACCGTGTGGCGGATCAGGCGGTCTTGAGGCGATAGCCGCGGATGTGCGCCGCGAAGTCCTGCAGCGCCTTGATCCGGGTCTGCTCGGCGCTGACGCACCAGTCCTGGAGCGCCCTGACCAGCTGCTCCTGGCTCGCGCGCCGGGTGGCGAAAAGCTGCTGCAGCTGGCGACGGTACTCGTAGACCGTCTGCAGGCGCTCGTTCGAGCGCAGTGCGTGGTCGCGCTTCGCCCTCGCCTTCTCGTCCATGCGCGATTCGTCGCGCACGAGCGCGCCCTTGGCCCGCTTGAGGAGCTCCCGCGTACCGGCGTCGACACGCTTGAGCTCGGCGCGCAGCACCGGCAGCGTCACCGACTTGGCGTAGCTGCGCATGACGTGCATGCGCGCGACGACCACCGCCTTCACCGTCTCGAAATCGACGGTCTGCTTGGCCGGGTCGATCATGGGACTGGGAGCGACGCGCTTGATCTTCGCAAGCCCCGCGGCCGACAGCAGGCGCAGGTAGAACCAGCCCACGTCGAACTCGTACCAGCGCTGCGAGAACTTGGCGGAGCTCGGGAACGCGTGGTGGTTGTTGTGCATTTCCTCGCCGCCGATCAGCAGGCCCAGCGGCGACAGGTTGGTGGAGCCGTCGGCCGATTCGAAATTGCGATAGCCGAGGTAGTGGCCGAGTCCGTTGATCACACCGGCGGCCCACAGCGGGATCCACATCATCTGGATCGCCCAGACGGTGAGGCCGAGCACGCCGAACAGCCCCAGCGCGAGCGCGCCCATGAGGACGATGCCGCCCGACTCGAAGCGCGCGTAGACGTTGCGCTCCATCCAGTCGTCCGGGGTGCCGTGGCCGTACTTGTCCAGCGTCTCCTGGTCCTTGGCCTCCTCGCGGTACATCTCCGCGCCCTCGAGCAGTACCCTCCAGATGCCGGCCTGATGGGGGCTGTGCGGATCCTCCTCGGTCTCGGTGTGCGCATGGTGCTTGCGGTGGATCGCGACCCACTCGATCGTCCGCATGCCCGTGGTGAGCCAAAGCCAGAAGCGGAAGAAGTGCGACACGGCCGGATGCAGATCGACCGACCGATGCGCCTGGCACCGGTGAAGGTAGATCGTGACGCCGACGATGGTCACATGGGTCAGCAGCAGCACGACCGCGACATAGCCCAGAATGGACAGGTCGAGGAGGCCGGACTGGAGGAGTTGCAGGATCTGGTTCATCGATACCTCACGCGCAAGGAGGAGAAACGGCGATGCTGCGGAGTGCGCGGGCCGCGGGCCGTGATCGGCATGATACCGACCCTCCAGAATAGCACACCCGTCCGTGCTTTGCACCGCGCCGGTTCCCGTCGAAATGCGGACCGGCGCACGCCCGCACAAGGGCCCACAGCATCGCCGCACGGCGTCGCCGGGTCATTGATCCGGATCAACACAAGCGGATCGCTTGCCGCCGGAGCGCCCTAAAGTCTATCGTCAGCCGCTTGCCGCCGGGCATCGCCGCGGAGTGCCGCATGGCCGACGCCGTTCCCCTGATCGAAGCGAGCAACCTGGGCCGCGCCTTCGGCGCCGTGCGCGCCGTGGATGCGCTCGAGCTTCGCCTCGAGCGTGGCGAGGTCCTCGGCCTGCTCGGGCAGAACGGCGCGGGCAAGACCACGACCATGGACCTGCTCTGCGGGGTGCTCGCGCCGAGCGCCGGGCGCATCGTGGTCGACGGTATCGACCTGCTGGAATCGCCGCGCGCCGCCAAGCGCGCCCTCGGCTATCTGCCGGAGCACCCGCCGCTGTACGACGACATGGCCGTGCGCGCGTACCTCGCCCACGCGGCCGCGCTGCACCGGGTCGCCCGGCAGCGCCGCCGGGCAGCCGTCGAGCGCGTGCTCGAGCTCTGCGGCCTCGCAGAGGTGCAGGGCCGCCCGCTCGGCAACCTGTCGCGGGGCTTTCGCCAGCGCGCGGGCATCGCCCAGGCGATCGTGCACGACCCGGCCGCGGTGGTCCTGGACGAGCCCACGGTGGGCCTCGATCCGGTCCAGATCCGCGAGATCCGGGCTTTGATCGCCGACCTCGGGCGCGAGCACGGCGTGATCCTGTCGACGCACATCCTGCCGGAGGTGCAGAGCCTGTGTTCGCGGGTCGCCATCCTGCATCGGGGGCACATGGTCCACGCCGGTGCCGTGGCCGGTGACGGCGCCGACGCCCCGGCCGAGCGCGTGCGCCTGATGCTCGAGGCGGCGCCCGGCGACGCCGAGCTGCGCCGCCTCGCGGGCGTCACGGCGGTCGAGCGCGGCGCGGGCGGCGAAGTCACGCTGCACATCGATCCGGCGATCACCGGCCCGCGCGCGCTCGCCGAGCACGCGGTGACGGCGGGCTGGGGCCTCGCGGCACTGGTACCCGAGCGCCCGTCGCTCGAGCAGTTGTTCGTGCAGCTGACCACGGCGGACACGGCGGCGGGGGCGGGCGCATGAGCGCACTGACCATCGCGGCGCGCGAGACGGCCCGCCTGTTTCGCGCGCCCACGGCCTGGGTCCTGCTCGCGGCGGTCCAGCTGATTGTCGGCTTCGTGTTCCTGCTGCACCTGCAGACCTACCTGCAGGTGCAGCCCCGGCTGCTCGATTCGGGGGGCGGCCCCGGTGTCACCGCATTCCTGGTACCGCGCCTCTACGGTGCCGCGGCCATGATCCACCTGTTCGCAGTGCCCCTGGTGACGATGCAGCTGATCGCCGGCGAGCGGCGCCGCGGTACCCTCACGCTGCTGCTCGGTGCCCCTGTGTCGAGGCTGGAAATCGTGCTCGGCAAGTACCTCGGGGTGCTCGGCGTGGTGCTGGCGATGGTCGCGCTCACCGCGCTGATGCCGGGCGCGCTCGCGCCGTTCACGGACATCGACGGCGGCGCCCTGTTGCTCGCCGCGCTCGGGCATCTGTTGTTCCTCGGCGCCGCGGCCGCCCTCGGCCTGTATCTGTCGACGCTGGCGCGCGAGCCCGCGATCGCCGCCGGGGCCACGCTCGGGTTGCTGCTCGGGCTGCTGTTGCTCGGCGAATGGGGCCGCACCGTGGGTGCTCCCTGGGCCACACCGCTCGCATGGCCGGCGCCCTCGACGCACCTCGCCCCGTTCCTGAACGGCCTGTTCGACACCGCCGCGCTGGCGTTCTTCATGCTGTTCTCGGGGCTGTTCGTGACCCTGGCGGTACGCCGCCTGGACAACGACCGGCTGCAGCGCTGACCCGGAGGCCCCGATGCACCTCGACCGCCGCAGCCGCCGCCGTCTCCACGTGCAGAATGCGTTGTTCGTGCTGCTGGTGCTGGCCCTGGTCGGCGTGCTCGCCTGGCTGGCGACCGAGGCCCGCTACACCGCCGACTGGAGCCAGACCGGGCGCAACACGCTCACGGACAAGAGCCGCGAGGTGATCGGCCTGCTGGACGAGCGCGTGCGCATGACCGCCTACATCGGGCCGCAGCCGGTCACGCGCAAGCGCATCCGCGACCTGGTCGCGCGCTATCGTCGCGCGGGCGCGCGCCTGGAGCTCGAGTTCGTCAATCCGCAGACGAACCCGGGGGTCGCGCGCGAGCTGGGCATACGCGAGGGCGGCGAGCTGATCGTGCGCCTGGGCGAGCGCGAGCAGCGGCTGCAGCGCATCAGCGAGCAGGGCATTAGCAACGCCCTCGCCCGGCTGGCGCGCGACGCGACGCGCTGGGTTGTGTTCCTGCAGGGCCACGGCGAGCGCGACCCGCAGGGCGACGCCGACCACGCCCTCGGGCGCTTCGGCCAGCGCCTGGGCCAGCAGGGCTTCCGCGTGCAGACGCTCGCGCTCGCGCGCACGCCGCACATCCCCGACAACGCGGACCTGCTGGTCATCGCGAGCCCGCAGTCGGATTACCTGCCGGGCGAGGTCGCGCGCCTGCGCCAATACGTGCGCGGCGGCGGCCATCTGCTCTGGCTGACCGAGCCCGGCGAGCCGGGGCGGCTGCGCACGCTCGCCGCCGATCTCGGCGTGCGCCGGCTCCCGGGCACCGTGGTCGACGCGGGGGAACGCCTGGTCGGTGCCGACACGCCCGGGTTCGCCGTCGTCAGCGACTACGCCGACCACCCGGTGACGCGCGGCCTGGACCAGCTGTCCCTGTTCCCGCGCGCGGCCGCTCTGAGCAGCGCCGAGGGCGGGGGCTGGCACACGACGCGTTTGCTGCGCACGCGCGAGCGAAGCTGGTCCGAGACCGGCCCGATCGAGGGCGACATCGGCTTCGACGCGACGGCCGGCGACACCCGCGGGCCCGTGACGCTTGCCATCGCCAAGCGCCGGGGACCGCCGGCGGAGTCGGGCCAGGCGCCGAGCGGCGGCCAGCGGATCGCGATCGTCGGCGACGGCGACTTCCTGTCGAATGCCTACCTCGGCAACGGGATCAACCTCGACCTCGGCATGCGCCTGGTCAACTGGCTCGTCGGCGACGCCGGCCATATCCGGATCCCGTCCGACACGCCGCCCGATGCCCGGGTCGAACTCTCGCGCACAGCCGTGTTCGTGCTCGGCTTCGGCTTCCTGCTCGGCGTGCCGCTGGCGCTGCTGGCGACCGGCCTCGTCATCGGCTACCGGCGGCGGCGGCGCTGAGCCCCCGTGCGCCTGCGCCGATCCATCAACCTGGCGCTGGCGACCCTCGTGGTCGCGCTCGGGGTCGTGGCCTGGTACGCGGCGCGCGGGCCGGCGGGTGCGCCGCCGCTGACCGAGACGCAGCCGCGCGAGCTGACCAAGCTGGAGTTGATCTACCCGCGCGCGAACCGCCCGGCGCTGACGCTCGAGCGGCGCAGCGACGGCTGGTGGCTGACGCGCCCGGTCGAGCGCCGCGCGCGCGACGGCCGCGTCGTCAGCGCCCTTGCCGCAGTGTCCGCGCCGGCCGGCGACTGCTACGCCGCCGCCGACCATGAACCTGCAGCCTTCGGCCTGGCGACGCCGCGCCTGCGCCTGGACGCCGGTCAAGTGACAGTGGCGTTCGGGGACCGCGCGGCCGACGGCCGCCGCTACGTGCGCGCGGGCGAGCGTTTCTGCCTGCTCGCCGACCGCTACTACCCGCTGCTGCAGAACGGGCTCGAGTCGCTCGCCGACCGCTCCGTGCTCGCCGGCACCCGACCGACGCGGATCGCGACGCCGGCCGGCGAGGCGCGGCGCGACGGCGACAGCTGGAGGCTGGTGCACGGCACCGGCGACGCCGCGACCTGGGCGGCACGCTGGCGCGGCG
>CAZVFN010000021.1:0-25452 GCA_964626335.1 uncultured Ectothiorhodospiraceae bacterium | reverse complement strand
GAGGCACGCGAGGAACTCGCGGCGCGCGACGCCGACGGCGAGGTGTTCGTCCCCGACGACGGCGACGAGATCGAGGTGCCGTTCCCCGACGACGAGGGGTGAGCGATCGGACACGCGGCGACACCACAGCACCCGGGCCAGCGCCGCGACGATCCGCGAGGTCGAGCGGGGAGCGGCGCGCGGGCCGAGCGGATCATGCTCGATGCGCCCGACGATGACCTCGGGCGGGTCCGGATCGCCACCGGCGACGGCATCCGCGAGTGGCGCATCGCCGCGCGCGAGCCGGCGCCGATCCTGGTGCCGCGCGGGGCCACGTACGGCCTGGTCTTCGCCGCCGACGCGCCAGCGCCGCTGCTGGCACCGCCGCCCGAAACCGACGCCCGAACTTTGCCCGACCGCCCCGTGCCCGCCGCGACGCAACCGCCGCAGCGCGAACCGGCGCCGCGATCCGCGGTCGTCGCCGCGGGCTGAAGGTCCGCCGTCGCCACCATGCCCGAGCTGCCCGAGGTCGAGACGACACGCCGCGGCATCGCACCGCACATCGAGGGGCGCGCGCTGCGCGCCGCGCTCGTGCGCGAGCCGCGCCTGCGCTGGCCGGTACCGGTCGAACGTCTGCACGCCCTCGTCGGCCACCGGGTGGAGGCGGTCGAGCGGCGCGCCAAGTACCTCCTGCTGCGCACCGGCAGCGGCACGCTGATGCTGCACCTCGGCATGTCGGGCAGCCTGCGCGTGGTCGGCGCCGACGCCCCGGTCACAGCCCATGACCACGTCGATCTCGTCTTCGATCGGGGCGCCTGCCTGCGCCTGCGCGATCCGCGGCGCTTCGGCTCGATCCACTGGTTCGACGCCGAGACGGGCCCGCCGTCCCTGTTGCAGGGCCTCGGCCCGGAGCCTCTCGGCCCGGCGTTCGACGGCGACCATCTGTACACGCGCTCGCGCGGCCGACGCCGGGCGGTGAAGGGATTCATCATGGACGCGCGGATCGTGGTCGGGGTCGGCAACATCTACGCCGCGGAGGCGCTGCTCGAGGCCGGCATCCATCCGGCACGCGCGGCCGGGCGGGTCGGGCGCGCCCGTTACCGGCGGCTGGCCTCGGCCGTGCGGCGGGTGCTGGGCGAGGCGATCGAGCAGGGCGGGACCACGCTGCGTGACTTCACCAGCGCGAGCGGCTCACCGGGCTACTTCCGGATCGCGCTGGCCGCCTACGGGCGGGCGGGGGCGCCGTGCGTGCACTGCGGGCGGACGCTGGTCACGCGGCGGATCGGTCAGCGGGCGACGGTCTACTGCCCGCGCTGCCAGACCTGAATGCCCGGCGCGCCCTACTGGCCCTGCTCGACCGCGCGCACCAGGCGGACCGACTTGGCGCCCGACTTGAAATAGTAGTAGTTCGCCAGACCGAACTTGAAGTCGGTGTGCCAGGCGAAGTTCGGGTAGGTCTCGTTGGGCTCGGCGCTCCAGAACGAACTGGCGACCGTATTCGGGAAATACGCGGTCGGGATCGCCGGGAACGTCGCCTGGTAGTCCACGATCGTGCGCAGTTCGGCGCGCGTCGGCATGCGCCAGTCGCTGTAGCCGCACAGCCCTTCGGTATTGACCGCCTGCACGTACGAGTGCGTGTCGCACGCCGAGCCGGAGCATTCGCCACCGTCCCGGCGCCCGGGTGCGCCGGCGTTCTCGTCCGGGTCGGGGTTGTGCCAGGTGTAGGTGTTGTTCTGGTCGCGCCGGCCCCCGTCGATCGTCTTGACTTCCCACATCAGCCCGGTGGTTTCGTCGCGCACGCACGACCACGAAGTCACGGTGTAGACGACCTCCTGATTGCCGAGCGGGCTGCCCGACTCGTCGAGTTTGGTGAAGTCGAACCCGGCACCCGCGCCGACGACGCGGGCGATCAGCTCGCTGTCGCCGTCCGCCGCGCCGGCGCTGCCGCCGATGACGAGCAGCAGGGCCGCGCCCCCCAGTGCGTCAGCGAATCGATGACGTCGATCTCGTTGCATCCGTCTGCATCCTCCGCGCGCTCGCGGGCGACAGGCGGGCGGTCGCTCGCCCGGCTGCAATATACGCGAGCGCTCCGGGCCTTCCAAGGCGCCGCGTGGCGCGGCCTCAGGCGCCGCCGGTTGTACTGAAACGCCGGTCGAGCGCCTCCTTGACGCTCGGCGGGACGAACTCGCTGACGTCGCCGCCGAGCGAGGCGATCTCGCGCACCAGGCTCGAGGAGACGAAGCCGTATTCCTGTGCCGCGGAGATGAACACCGTCTCGATCTCGGGCGCGAGCCGGCGGTTCATGCCCGACAGCTGCACCTCGAACTCGAAGTCGGACACGGCACGCAGGCCGCGCAGGATCGCGCCCGCCCCCTGGGCGCGGGCGTAGTCGACCAGCAGCGAATCGAATGGGCGCACCTCGACACTGGCGTTGTCGGCGAACACCGATTCCGCGAACGCGACCCGTTCCTCGAGGGTGAAGAACGGCTGCTTTCCGGGGTTGGCCGCCACGCAGATGATCACGCGGGGGAACATGCGGCCCGCGCGCTCGGCGACGTCCGCATGACCGTTGGTGATCGGGTCGAAGGTGCCCGGATAGACGGCGGTGACGTCCACGATCGCTCTCCTGTGCGCGCCCGGCGTCGAGGTTGCCCCATGGGGCCGTTCACGGCAACGCCCGTCAGCCGCGGCGATGGTGCTCGAGGAACCAGTCCCGCAGCCGGGCCGCCGGGCTGTCGTCGGCCACCGGGCGCATCGTGCGCAGATAGAACGCCCCCGGCGCATCGATGCTATCGCGCAACAGGGGGATCAGGGTCCCGGCCGCCAGGAAGTCGTCCACGAGGTGGCTCCAGCCGAGCGCGATGCCCTCGCCGGCCACGGCCGCCTGCAGCAGCGTCGGATAGTTGTTGATGCGGATCGGATGGCGCAGCGGGCCCGATTCGACCCCGGCCCGGGCGAGCCACTCCGACCACCCCATCCAGTCGGGGTGATCGTCGTCGTGGACCAGCAGGGTCTCGCCCGGCAACGCCCCGGCGTGCCCGGGGGCCGTGCGCCCGTCGAGATAGTCGGGGCTGCAGACCGGGAAGATCTCCTCGCCGAACAGGCACGCCATGTCCTCGTCGGGGCGGGTGCCGCGCGCGTACTCGATGACCAGGTCCACCTCTTCGCTGCTGCGCTCGAAGTCGCGATCCGAGGCGAGCACCCGGATATCGAGATCGGGCTGGTGGCCGCGGAAGCCGGTCAGGCGCGGCATCAGCCACAGCGAGGCGATCGCGCTCGAGGTGCCCACGGTGACGGTGGTGTCGCCGGCACCGCTCGCCACCTCCGTGGTCCCGCGCGCGATCGCGTGCAGCGCTTCGGCGACCACCGCCTGGTAGCGCTGCCCCGCCTGTGTCAGATGCACGCCGCGGTCGCCGCGCTCGAACAGGGTTACGCGCAAACGCTCCTCGAGCATCCGGATCTGGCGACTGATCGCGCCCTGGGTCAGGCAGAGTTCGCGCGCGGCCGCCGTGAAGCTCGCCAGGCGGGCGGCCGCCTCGAATGCCCGCAGGTTCTGCAGCGGCGGCAATGGCTGGGGTCGATCACTCATGCGAAAGGCTCATATCTCTGCTGATGAAATTTCGATTGTGCCGCTTGTTGCGCCAAGCCTACATTAGCGACAGTCATCGATCACGCTGGATCGCAGGCGCGCGATCGGCAAGGAGGTTGGACCATGTTCGACGCATTCACCACGGCCCCAAAAGGGGCCATACCCGAAGGGGTCGAGAACGTCCTGACGGACACGGCGCACGCGAACGGGCTGCCGAACGACGTCTACACCGATCCCGAGTTCCTGCGCACCGAGCGCGATCGGGTATTCGCGACCACGTGGACCGCGCTCGGCTTCGGCCACGACATCCCGGAGAAGGGGGACGTCTACCCGCTCGAACTCCTGGGGGTCCCGCTGATCCTGCTGCGCGACCGCCAGGGGCAGGTACGGGTATTCCACAATGTCTGCAGCCACCGTGGCCGCCAGCTCGTGGATCAGCCCACCCGCGTCGAGGCCGGCCTGCGCTGCCAGTATCACTCGTGGCACTACGGGCTCGACGGCTCGCTCAAGGGCACGCCGCACATCGGCGGCATGAATTGCCACTCTTGCACGGGCTTCGACAAGAGCCAGCACGGGCTCAAGGAAGTTCGCTCCGCCGTGTGGTGCGACATCGTGTTCGTCAACCTCGACGGCCGCGCGCAGCCCTTCGAGGACTACATCGAGCCCGTGATGAGGCGCTGGGAGGCGTTCTGGGGCCGCACGGGGCCGCAGGAGCTGCGCCCGGCGACCGCCGACGGCCAGCTCACGCTGGACGTCCGCTCGAACTGGAAGCTCACCGTCGAGAACTATTGCGAGTCCTACCATCTGCCGTGGGTCCACCCGGCACTGAACCAGTACTCGCGGCTCGAGGACCACTACATCGTGCTCGACGAGGACGGCGAGTCGTTCGCCGGTCAGGGCACGCGCGTCTACAACCTGGCCGAGGTCGCCGGCATCACCATGCCGAAGCTGTCGCAGTGGCCGACCGAGCGCGAGCGCGAGGCGGAATACCTCTCGCTCTACCCGAACGCCCTGCTCGGCCTGCAGGCCGATCACTTCTTCGTGGTCCTGCTGGAGCCGCTGTCCGAGCAGTACACGCGCGAGCACCTGCGCATCAGCTACGTCGGCGATGCCGCGATCGACGACGAGCACGCCGCGGCACGCGAGTCTCAGTTGCAGGCCTGGAAGACGGTGTTCGAGGAGGACGTCGCGATGGTCGAGGGCATGCAGCGCGGCCGCGCATCGCCGGCCTACCACGGCGGCGTGTTCTCGCCGGTGCAGGACATCCCGACCCACCACTTCCACCAGTGGGTCGCGCGGCGACTGATCGGCGCTCCGGCGATCACGGGCGCCGAACCAGCGGAGGCGGCGTCGGCATGACGGAGCCGGCCATCCAGATCGAGCCGCTCTGGCACAGCTTCATCGGCGGGCGCTGGATCGAAGCGGAACAGCGACTCGCCGTGGAGGATCCGGGAGCGGGCGAAACGATCGCGGAGGTCGCACTGGCCGGGCGCGACGACGTCGATCGCGCGGTGCGCGCGGCCGCGGACTGCCATCGTTCGCGAGCGCTGACCGGGCCGCGCCCGGAAAAGCGCCTGGAGATGATGTTCCGCATCGCCGCCGAGATCCGCCGGATCACGGACCACGGTGCCGAGGTGCTGTGCCTCGAATCGGGCAAGGCGCTCGACGACGCCCGCCACGAGTTCGAGGAGGCGGCGCGCTATTTCGAGTACTATGGCGGCATGGCGGACAAGATCGAGGGCCGCTCGATCCCGCTGGGCGACGGCTATGTGGACTGGACCGTGCGCGAACCCCTCGGGGTCTCCGCCCAGGTCGTGCCGTGGAACTTCCCGGTCGCCCTCGCCGCACGCTCGCTCGCCGCCGCGCTCGCGACCGGCAACACGGTCGTCATCAAGACGCCCGAGCTCACACCGCTCGCCACCCTGCTGCTGGGCCGCGCGTGCGAGCGGGGTGGCGCCCCCGAGGGCGCCGTGAACATCCTCACCGGCTGGGGCAACGAGGCCGGCGCCGCGCTGGTGGCACACCCGCTGGTCAACCAGATCGTGTTCACCGGCTCCGTGCCCACCGGCCGCTCGATCCTGCACGCCGCGGCCGATCGGATCGTGCCGTGCGTCATGGAGCTCGGCGGCAAGTCCGCCGGCATCGTGTTCGACGATGCCGACCTCGACACAGTCCTGGCGAGCGTGAAGAGCGGGATCTTCTTCAATGCCGGCCAGGTCTGCTCCGCGATGTCCCGCGTACTGGTGCACGAGTCGATCCACGACGCCCTCGCCGAGCGTGCGGTCGGGCTGGCCGAGGGCCTGCGCGTCGGCCACGGGCTCGACAATGCGGAGCTGACACCCCTGATCTCGGCGCAGCAGCTCGGGCGCGTGGAGCGGCTGTGCAGCGCCGGCGTCGACGCCGGGGCGCGCGCCGCCACCGGCGGTCAGCGCCTCGACCGGCCCGGGCATTTCATGCAGCCGACGATCTTCACCGACGTGGCGCCCGACATGACGATCGCCCGCGAGGAGATCTTCGGCCCGGCGCTCGCGCTGATGAAGTTTCGCACCATGGACGAGGCGATCGAGCTCGCCAACGCGACCGACTACGGCCTGGTCGCCGGCGTGTTCACCCGCGACCTGGACCGCGCGATGCACACCTCGCAGCGCCTGGTGGCGGGTCAGGTCTACGTCAACGAGTGGTTCGCCGGCGGTGTCGAGACGCCGTTCGGCGGGATGCGGGGGTCCGGCTACGGGCGCGAGAAGGGCCTGGAGGCACTCGACAACTACGTGCAGACCAAGAACGTCGCCGTCCGTCTGGGCGGCTGAGGGCGCGTCGCGGCCTCAGCCCGCCCCGGTGAGCTCGCCGAGGCCAAACTCGATGGCGACGATCCCGGCCACGTCGATTCCCTCCTCGGCGGGATTGAGCGCGCCCCGGATGCGCCGCGCACCGGGGCCCCGCGCCTGGGCGGCCAAGTTCAGCACGACGCGCGTGCGACGGAACTCGCCGTCCGGCGAGCGCACGAGCAGCACCGTCGGCTGGATCCGGGCATCCGGGCGCGAGCCCAGCACCACCCCGACGTCCCCGGTGTCGAGCTCGACCAGGCAGCCGGGCGGATAGATCCCGACACAGCGGATGAATTCCTCCACGAGGCGTGCGCCGAATGTGTCATCGGCGGCGTCGTAGAGTTCCTGCAAGACCCGGTCCGCCGGCCGCGCGTCGCGGTAGGGCTGGTCGGTGGTCAGGGCCTCATACGCGTCGACCAGGGCGACCACGCGGGCCGTCAGCGGCAGCGACACGCCCGAGCGCCCCTGCGGATAACCGGTGCCATCGATGCGCTCGTGATGCAGCTGCACGATGTCGAGCACCTCCGGGCGGTAACCGCCCTTGCGATCGAGGATCTCGCGCCCGTCCTGCGGGTGGCGCCGCACGATCCTCCACTCGGTTTCACTGAGCGGTCCCGGCTTTTGCAGGATCTCGTGCGGGACACAGATCAACCCGATATCATGCAGCAACGCGCCCAGACCAATGGTCTCCAGATCGTCGGACGGGAGATCCAGGTGCACCCCGAATGTCAGCGCCAGGATGCAGACATTGACCGAGTGCACCGAGGCCGTGACGTCGCGCTCCTCTAGATTCGACAGCCAGGCGGCGACGCCCGGACTGTGTCCCACCCGGCGCGCAAGCTCGGCGACAACGGCTTGCCCCTCGCTGGCATCGGGCATTTCACTTCGGCCCTCGACCCCGGCCAGGACGTCATCGATGAAGTGCCGCGTCTGCGAGCGGCTCTCGTAGGCTTTGCGCAGCAGCTGCTCGAAGCGCGCCGTCGACGGCTCGCGCTCATCACCGAACGTATCGCTCGTGTCCAGCGCCGGTCGCGGTGGGGCCGCCTCGTCCGGCGCAAGCAACTCGCTGACGGTATCCCTGCCCCCCTCGCGGTCGAGCGCATCGAGCGCGTCGGTCCGGCTGCGCCCGCAATCAATGTAGACGTGTTCGCAGTGTTCGCGAAAGACCGCGAGGTCGACGTCGCTCTCCAGCTCAAAGCCCTGGAACAGCGTCGGCACCTCGGTCCAGGGACGGTCGGGTTCCACCACATAGAGGCCGGGGCACAATTGATCGACTGGCACACAGCGCAGGCGTTCGGTCATGACTATCGCGTCCTCCGAATTCGATGCTTCGCAGGTGGCCAATCCCGCTCGACTCGGCCACGCATAGGTGCGGGCCTCACGCGAACGGTCATTGGCCCCGCAACCGGCGGCCCCGACCGCCCGAACAAGTTCACGTCACCCCGGACAAGCCGCCCTGCGCGGCTCTCCTGCGACCGAGCGGACAATCATGCAATCCCTGCCAGACGGATACACCGCGATCGTGTTCGGCGCCTCCGGCGGCATCGGCAGCGCCTTCACGGAGCACCTCGAGGCCGATCCACGCTGCGCCGAGGTACTGGCGCTGCACCGGCGCTCGATCCCTGCCGTCGAACTCACGGACGAGGACAGCATCGCGGCAGCATCGGCTCGCGTGCGCGAGCAGCTCGGCGAGGTCCAACTCATCGTCGACGCCACCGGGATCCTCGAAACCGACGGCCAACGCCCGGAGAAACGGCTCGCCGAACTGGATCCCACCATCATGGCACGTCAGTTCGCCGTCAATGCCACGGGGCCCGCTCTGCTGCTCAAGCACTTCGCCGATCGGCTGCCACGGCGCGAGCGCGGCATCTTCGCGACGCTCTCGGCCCGCGTCGGCTCGATCGAGGACAATCGCCGCGGCGGCTGGATCACCTACCGCAGCGCCAAGGCGGCTCTGAACCAAGTGGTGCGCACGAGCGCGGTCGAACTGGGCTGGCGTCGACCCGGGGTCGTCTGCGTCGGCCTGCAGCCGGGAACCGTGGCGACGCGGCTGTCGGCACCCTGGCGCCGCGACGATGCCGGCGTGCTGCAGCCGGCCGAGGCCGCGGCGCGACTGCTCGCGGTGCTCGACGGACTCGACACCGATGCCAGCGGCGGGCTCTACGACCACGCCGGGCAGCGCATCCCGGGCTGACGCAGGTGCAAGCAAGCGGTCCGCCCCCGGACGACCTCGGGCCGTGCGAAGTCGCCGCCCTGCGCCACGCCGCAACCCGACCCTGGCGCGCACGTTGCGTGCGCCGCCGGTCGCCATGCCCGCAGCGACCGGAGCGCGCCGGCTCACCCGTCCGCACCCGGGGACGCCGGTCGGCAGAGCAGCCCGAGGGCGTCGCTGCCGCGCGCCTCGCGCTCGATGGCCCAGCCCGCCGGCAATGCCGGCCGCTCGCGGTGGCGGGCCAGCTCGACGTAGACCAGCGCCTCGCCGGCGAGCCAGCCGCCGGCGAGGCGCCGACAGGCGTCGGTGGCGAGCTGCGGCCGGTCGAACGGCGGGTCCAGGAAGACGATGTCGAATGCCGCGGGCGCGCGCTCGAGATAGCGCGCCGCGCGCGCTTGCTCGACCCGCACAGCGGTCGCCGCGAGCGCGGCGCGACTGGCCGCGAGGGCCCGGGCGACCTCGCGCGAGGCCTCGACGAGCACGACCTCGGCGGCACCCCGCGAGGCGGCCTCGAAGCCGAGGGCACCGGAACCGGCGAACAGGTCGAGGCAGCGCGTGCCCTCGAGGCGTCCCCCGAGCCAGTTGAACAGGGTCTCGCGGCGCCGATCGGCGCTCGGGCGCAGCCCGGGTGCACCGGGGAACCGCAGCCGCCGACCGCGCCAGGCGCCGCCGATGATACGCACGCTGTTACTGCGTTGCCGCGCCATCCGAGCCGCCGCCGGCGCGCGCCCGGTCGCCGCCCACGATCACCGTGACGCGCGGGCGCTGGCCGAGCGCGTCGAGGAACGCCGCCTGCGCGGCCGCCGCCGTCACGTTTTCCACCCGCCGCGGGAACCCTTCCAGGTAGTCCGCCGACAGGCCGTAGAAGCCGATCATCGACAGGTAGCCGGCGAGGTCGGAGTTCGAGTCGACCCGCAGGGGGAAGCCGCCGGTGATGTTGCGCACGGCATCCTCGAGCTCGTCGTCGGTCGGGCCATCGGCGTCGAACCGGTTGAACACGTTTGCCACGACCTCGAGGGCTTGATCGACCTGGTCGCCCCGCGTCTGCAGGCGGATGCGGAAGGGCCCCGGCACCTGCATCGGGCTGAAGCCGCTCGAGACGCCGTAGACCAGGCCGCGCTGCTCGCGCACCTGGTCGAACAGGCGCGACGTGAAGCCGCCACCGCCGAGCACGTGGTTGGCAACGTAGAGGGCCGGCCAGTCGGCATAGCCGCGCGCGACACCGGCACGGCCGACGATGACGTGGGCCTGGGTCGACGGGAAGGATTCGCGCACGGTCCGGTCGTCCTCGAGCGCGGGGACCGGCGGCAGCTCCGGCGCCGCGACCCCGTGCGGCAGGTCGCCGACGAGCGTCTCCGCCATGCGCCGCGCGCGCTCGGGGTCGATGTCGCCGACGATCGCGACATTGGCGTTGGCACCGACGTAGAAGCGATCGTGGAAGCGCGCGATGGCGGCGCGGTCGATGGCGTCGAGGCTCTGCCCGTCGCCGAGCGGATCATGGCCGTACGGGTGGTCGCCGTAGACGGCCTCCCAGAACAGGCGCGAGGCGATGTCGCCGGGCGACTGGGCCTCGTTGCGCAGGGCGGTGCGCTGCTGATCCTTGCGCCGCTCGATCCCGTCGGCGGGGAACGCGGGGCGCGCGATCAGCTCGCCGGTGCGCGCCGCCGCCGCGGCCAGCTTGTCGGCTTCGGCCAGCGAGCGCAGCTCGACCCAGGCCATGTCGCGCGCTGAACCGGTGGAGACCTCGGCCCCGACCTGCTCGATGGCGCGCGCGAGCGCGTCGGCATCGCGCGCCTCCGTGCCGGACATCAGGAGATTGCTCGTCAGGCGCGCGATGCCCGGATGCTCGCCATCGCGCGCGGCGCCCGCGTCGAAGGTCACGCGCGCATCGACCATCGGGATCTCGGGCGCGCGGGCATAGAGCACGCGCGCACCATTATTCATGGTCCATTCACGGATCTCGGGGGTGGCGACGGCCGGGGCCGCGACCAGCGTCAGCAGCGCCGCGAGGAGCGCAGAGCCGCGGCGGGGGTCATTGCGTGCCGGCATCGTCTTCTCCGTTCGCGGTGTTGTCGGACACGCTGTCGCCGTCCACACCCTCGGGCACCAGGTGCGCCACCGTCAGACGCGCATCGGTGAGGTAGCGCCGCGCGACGCGGCGCACATCCGCGGCGGTCACCCGCTTGATCCCGGCCTGATAGGCGTTGTATGCCTCCTGGCCGACACCGACCATCTCGAGCATGCCGATGCGCATCGCCTGGTAGAACATCGAATCGCGCTGGAATACGTCGCTGGCCCGCACGTTGGTCTTCACGCGCTCGAGCTCGTCGCCGCCGATGTCGCCGTTCTTCAGGCGCTCGACCTCGGCACGCAGGGCCTGCTCGAGCGTGTCGGCGTCCTTGCCGCGCGCGGGTGTGCCGCTGAGCGTGAGCAGCGTGTCGGTGCGCGCCAGCGGCGAGTAGCCCGCGCCGGCGCCGGCGGCCAGCTGGCGCCCGCGCACGATGCGCCGTGCGATGCGCGCGCTGCGTCCGCTGTCGAGCAGGCCGACGAGGACATCGAGCGCATACGCGTCGGCCGGATCGGCGACCGTCGCCAGCGACGGCACGCGCCATCCCATGGCCACGTAGGGCAGCTCGGCCGTCGCCCTCACGCGCAGGCGCGTCTCGCCGCGCGGCTCGACCTCCGCGGGTGCGATCCGCGTTGCCGGCTCGGCCGGCTGCTTGTCGCCAAAGTGGCGCCGCGCCAGGTCGCGCACCTGTTTCGGATCGACATCGCCGACGACCACGAGAGCGGCGTTGTTCGGCGCGTACCACCGGCGATACCACTCGCCGGTCTGCTCCACCGTCAATGATTCGAGATCCGCCCGCCAGCCGATGATCGGCGAGCGCCGCGGCGATGATGGCAACGCAGCGGCCGACAGCCGCTCCCAGGTCAGCGAGCGGGGTTGATCCTCGACCCGCTGGCGGCGTTCCTCCTGCACGACCCGGACCTCGCGGCTGAACTGCTCGGGCGCGAGCGTCAGGTCGGTCATCCGATCGGCCTCGAGCTCGAGCATCCGGCCGAGGTGCTCGGCGGCCACCTGCTGATAGTAAGCGGTGTAATCGTGCGACGTGAACGCGTTCTCGCTGCCACCATGGCGCGCGACGATGTCGGACATCTCGCCGGGGCCGTAGTCGTCCGTGCCCTTGAACATCATGTGCTCGAGCACATGCGACACGCCGGTGAGACCGCGATGCTCGTCGACGCTGCCGACGCGGTACCAGACCTGGGAGACCACCACGGGCGCGCGCCGGTCGACTCGCACGAGCACTCGCATACCGTTGTCGAGCTCGTATTCGCGGATCTCCGCCGGCCCGGCCGCGAGCCCCGCGGCGGGCAGCAGGATGAAGGCGATCACTAGCGCCTGTAGGCTGCGCATGGTTTGTTCCCCGGTTAGCGGGCGGCTGGTAGCATAACGCGCCCGGCAAGCTTGCGACACGCGCGCGGCGTGCGCGGACGCGACGTGCAGCCCGGGTCACCGGCCCGCCCGCAGCCCGATTCGTGCCGCGGCGCCGGAACGATTCCCGACATTCCCCGCGAGATCCCCGCGATGCGCCTATTCGGGCTGTTCAAGGGCAAAAAGACCAAGGAGACGGACGCCGCCGAGGCCCCCCCGGCGACGGAAGCTGCGGCGGCCGACACCGACCCCGAGCGCGTCGAGGCGGGCCTGCAGAAGACGCGCTCGCGCATGGGCAATGGCCTGCGCGCGCTGTTCGGCGGGCGTGCCCTGGACGATGATCTGGCGGAGCAGATCGAGGAGGAGCTGCTGCTCGCCGACGTCGGCGTCGACGCGACCCAGACGATCGTCGAGACCCTGCGCCACGAGGCGCGGCGAGCCCGGTCCGCGGAGGAGGTGCGCGCGCTGCTGCGCCAGACCCTCGTCGACCTGCTGCAGCCGACCGAGCGGCCGCCCTCGCAGCCGCCACCCGGCAAGCCCTGGGTGATGCTCGTGGTCGGCGTCAACGGCTCCGGCAAGACGACGACCATCGGCAAGCTGGCCCAACACCTGCAGCGAGGCGGACACTCGGTCGCCCTCGCGGCCGGCGACACCTTCCGCGCGGCGGCCGTGGAGCAGCTGCAGCAGTGGGGCGAGCGCGTGGGCGCGCCCGTGATCGCGCAAAAGACGGGTGCCGACTCGGCCGCCGTGATCCACGACGCCCTGGCCCATGCCGCCTCGCGCGGGGTCGATGTCGTGCTCGCCGACACCGCCGGGCGCCTGCACACCCAGTCCAACCTGATGGCGGAGCTGCGCAAGGTACACCGCGTGATCCGGCGCTTCGACGAGACCGCGCCGCACGAGACCCTGCTGGTGCTCGATGGGGGCTCGGGGCAGAACGCACTCATCCAGGCGCGCGAGTTCGGCGCCGCCGTGGATGTCTCGGGCCTGGCGATCACCAAGCTCGACGGCACCGCCAAGGGCGGCATGGCCTTTGCCATCACGCGCGAGACGGGGCTGCCGATCCGGTTCATCGGCGTCGGCGAGCGTCCCGAGGACCTGCGACCGTTCGACGCGGGCGAGTTCGTCGACGCGCTGCTCGGCAACAGCCGTACGGAGGCCGGGGCGCTGACCGGCACCACAGATGAACACGGATGAGCACCGAGGCTGGCCCGCGAGCCGGCCCGGCACAGGGGTGACGGCTGCCGACCGTGCCCGAGCAGTCCCGGCGGAGCGACCGCAGCGGCCTGCTCGGCCCGGCATTATGCCCGGGGCGGGCGAGGCGGCCGATCCTGGCCGGCGTAGGCTCGCCCGACCGCCGCATTGTCCCGATCCATCCGTTTCGATCCGTGCCTGCCGGGGCGCTGCGTGATCCGCTTCGACGGGGTGAGCAAGCGCTACCCCGGGCGGCGCGAGGCGCTGACCGAGCTCTCGCTCGAGGTGCCGGAGGGCGAGATGGCCTTCCTCACGGGCCATTCCGGCGCGGGCAAGTCGACACTGCTGAAGCTGATCGCGCGCATCGAGCGGGTGACGCGGGGCACTCTCCTGTTCGGCAATCTCAACCTGGCCACGCTGCCACGCCGGCGTGTGCCGTGGCTGCGGCGCCAGATGGGGATCGTCTTCCAGGATCATCATCTGCTCTACGACCGCACGGTCTTCGACAATGTCGCCCTGCCACTGGTCATCGCGGGCTATCGCTCCGGCGAGCTCCGCCGGCGGGTGCACGCGGCCCTCGACAAGGTCAGCCTGCTCGACAAGGAACGCCAGATGCCGATCACCCTGTCGGGCGGCGAACAGCAGCGCGTCGGCATCGCGCGGGCCGTGGTCCACCGACCGCGGCTGCTGCTCGCCGACGAGCCGACCGGCAATCTGGACCCGCAGCTGTCGCGCGAGATCATGGATCTGTTCGTGCAGTTCAACCGCGTCGGCGTCACGGTGGTCGTCGCCACCCACGACATCGCGCTCACGCAAGCGTTCGGCCTGCCCGTGCTCGCCCTCGACGGCGGCCGCCTGCACCGTGACGATTTCACCGGGCCGCCCCATGGCGGGTAACGGCCGCCGCCGGTACCCGAGCGGGGGCGGCGGTGGCCGGCCGGGCACCGCCGGGCGGCGGCGACCGTCGGCCTGGTTCCAGGAGCACGGGCGAGCGGCGCTGGGCAGCCTGGGGCGGATGTGGCGCAGCCCCGTGGCCAACGGCATGACGGCAGCGGTGATCGCGATCGCGCTGGCCCTGCCGGGAGCGCTGTGGGTACTGCTGCAGAACGTCGAGCGCGCCACGGCCGGCTGGGACGCGGGGGCGCGGATCTCGGTCTACCTCGACCCCGCGCTGGAAGCCGGCGCCACCGACGCCGTCGCCGAGCGCATCCGGTCACGGGCGCCGGTGCGGATCGTCGAGCGGCTGTCCCCGGAGCAGGCGCTGGCCGAGTTCCGTGCCCTCGCGGGGTTCGAGGGGGCGCTCGGCGCGCTTGAGCGCAACCCCCTGCCCGCCGTCGTGGTGGTCGAGCCGGCGCCAGGGGCGCCGCGCTCGGCGTCCGCCCTGTCCGGCCTGGCGGGCCGGCTCGGCGAACTCGAGGGGGTCGACCGGGTGCAGGTCGATCTCGAGTGGGTCGAGCGACTGTACGCCCTGCTCGACCTGATCCAGCGCGGCGTGGTCCTGTTCGCCGTCCTGCTGGCCGCGGGCGTGCTCCTGATCGTCGGCAATACGATCCGCCTGGACATCCTCAATCGGCGCCAGGAGATCGAGGTCACCAAGCTCATCGGTGCGAGCGACGCGTTCATCCGGCGTCCGTTTCTCTACGGGGGCTTGTGGTTCGGGCTGCTGGGCGGGGCCGCCGCGTGGATTCTCCTGTGGCTGACAGGGGCCTTGCTGGCGGGTCCAACGGCACGCCTCGCAGCGGCGTACGGCAGCGGCTTTCGCCTGAGCGGGCTCGGGCTGGGCGAGGGTGTGGCCCTGGTGGCAATCGGCGCCGCCCTCGGGCTCGTCGGCTCCTGGGTCGCAGTCGGCCGCCATCTGCGCGCCATCGAGCCGGGCTGAGGCCGGCACTGGGTAGGGGGTTGAAACCGCCGCCAGCGCCCCTGCGAAGGCACGCCTTGGTGAAGGCAACCGGCTCGAACGGGAACTCCCGCGGCGTTTAGCAGTCAGACCCTTTGAGTGCTAGAATAAGGTCACGATGCAGGAGGTGGTAAAGCCACAATGAGCAACGCGATGCTTCCGATGACGAATCAGCTGCCCGCGGTCACGGGCGACCTGAACGCCTATATCCGGGCGGTCAACAACCTGCCCGTGCTTGATTTCGACGAGGAGCAGCGGCTGGCTCGGGAGCTTCGCGACCGCAGTGACCTCGAGGCGGCGCAGCAGCTGGTCATGTCGCAGCTGCGCTTCGTGGTCCATATCGCGCGCGGGTATCAGGGCTACGGCCTGCCGATGGCCGACCTCGTGCAGGAAGGCAACATCGGGCTGATGAAGGCGGTGAAACGCTTCGATCCCGATGTCGGCGTGCGGCTGATCTCGTTCGCCGTCCACTGGATTCGCGCGGAGATCCACGAGTACGTGATCCGCAACTGGCGGATCGTCAAGGTGGCCTCGACCAAGGCCCAGCGCAAGCTCTTCTTCAAGCTGCGCTCGGCGAAGAACCGGCTCGGGTGGTTCACGCGCGACGAGGTCGAGCAGGTCGCGAGCGATCTCGGGGTCGAGCCGGATACGGTGGTGGAGATGGAGTCCCGGCTGGCCGGGCAGGATACGCCGTTCGACGCCCCGGTGGACGCGGACGAGGAGGAACAGTTCTCACCGGCCTCCTGGCTCGAGCACGCGGATGCGGATCCGGCGGCGTCGGCCGAGAGCGCCGATACCGCGGTGCACAAGCACGAACAGTTGCAGGGCGCGCTCGCGACGCTGGACGAGCGCAGCCGCGACATCCTGCGCGAGCGCTGGCTCGCGGAGAATCGGACCACGCTCCAGGAGTTGGCCGACCGTTATGGCGTCTCGGCGGAGCGGATCCGCCAGCTCGAGGCCAACGCGATGAAGAAGATGCGGCGGTCGATCACGCTCGACGCCTGAGTCTCCGACAGGCGCCGGCAAGCGGCCGGCGCGAAGAAAACGACCCGGCCACGAGCCGGGTCGAAGCACTTCTGTCCCGCGCGCATCCGGCCGGCCCGCGCCCGGGCCCGGAATCCCGTCAACGCGGTCACCATGCTACGCCCGCCGGGCCAGGCGGGGCGTGATGCCGTTCACACCGCGTGACCACGCTCCGACGCGCCCCGGGACGCACGTCCCCCGGCAGGCAGCGCGACCGGTCGCACAGCCTGCCCCCGGGCGCGTCGCGCCGCCGGCGCCATCCCATGATTGAGCAGACACACGGCTGACGCATCCCGGCGATACGCCGGGTATGCCCGCACAGACCGGCCTGCCGGGCACGCCCGGCCGTGCAGCGGCGCAGCGCGCCATCCGCGCGATCCATCGCGGCCGCGGGACCCGACGAACGGCGCGAAGGCTCACGCCAGGCCCGACAGCGCATCGACCAAGAGCGGCAGGTAGTGGTCGAGCATGAGCGCGCCGAACAACCCCATCAGGTAGGTAATCGAGTAGGCGAAGGTCCGGATCGCCTGGCGCGGTGGCGCACGGCGCCACAGGCGCCACGTGTGCTGCAGGAAGCGCGCGCCGAAGGCCACGGCACCGGCGAGGTAGACGAGACCCGCCATGCCGACGAGGTACGGCAGCAGGCTGACGACGAACAGCAGGATCGTGTACAACCAGATGTGCAGACGCGTGAGTTCGACCCCGTGCGTGACCGGGAGCATCGGGATTTCGACGGAGGCGTAATCGGCGCGCTTGTGCACGGCCAGCGCCCAGAAGTGCGGCGGTGTCCAGACGAACACGATGAGGAACAGCAGCAGCGCGTGCGGATGGATCTCCCCAGTGACGGCCGTCCAGCCGAGCACGGGCGGCATGGCACCCGCCGCGCCGCCGATGACGATGTTCTGCGGAGTGGCCCGCTTGAGATAGAGGGTGTAGACAACCGCGTAGCCGACCATGGCGCCGAAGGTGAGCACGGCGGTCAGCACGTTCACGCCGGCGGCGAGGATGAACATGGCGACGGCCGCAACCACGGCGGCGAAGGCGACGCTGCGGCGCAGATCCAGCGCCCCCGACGGCAGCGGCCGCCGATCGGTGCGCTTCATGCGCGCATCCGCCTCGCGGTCGACGACGTGGTTGAGGGCGGCGGCCGCCGCCGACGCGAGAGCGATGCCGACGACGCCGAGCACGAACGGGCGCAGCGGCACCATGCCGGGGACCGCGAGCAGCATCCCGACGATGGCGGTGAACACGAGCAGTGCGACCACCTTCGGCTTGCACAGGGCGACGTAGGCGCGCCAGTTGCCGAATTCCGGGACCGTTCTGGTGAGCGCGTTCGCCATGGGTGCGTCTGCCGTCGGTCGGGCCTCGGATGGCGATCGGCTCACGGGCGAGGTGGCCGGATGTGTCGCTGGATGAACACGCGCAGCAGCGCGACGTGCGCCAGCAGCAGCAGCGCGGCACCGCCATTATGGGCGGTCGCCACGGGCAGGGGAAGCAGCCAGGCGACGTTCGCCAGGCCGAGGCCGAGTTGCAGCGCGAGCAGACCGATCAGCCCGCCACCGGCGATCCGCAGGCCCCGCTCGCGCGCCACCACCAGGCACGCGATCGCCAGCGCAAGGACCACGCCGGCGGCGGCAATGGCGCCGATCCGGTGGCTGAGGTGGATGGCGGTGCGCGCGGGCCCGTCGAGGATCCCCCCCTCGTAGTCGATGCCCAGCCCGTGCCAGGGGACGAAGGCGATCTCGAAATCGGTCTGCGGCCACCATTGGCCCTGGCAGGTCGGCAGGTCCGTGCAGGCGAGCGCGGCGTAGTTGGTGCTCGTCCACCCACCGAGGGCGATCTGCATCACGAGCACCGCGAGTGCCCCCAGGGCCAGCCCGCGCAGCCAGCGGGGGTGAGACCACGCCGGCAGGCGCGGCGCGTGACTCAGCGTCATCCAGGCGAGCAGGGCGAGGATGGTCAGGCCGCCCAGCAGGTGCGCGAGCACGATCAACGGCTTCAGCAGCAGAGTGACGGTCCACATCCCGAGCAGCGCCTGGAACACGACCAGGCCGAGCAACACGAGCGGCAGCGTGATCCCGATGCGGGCGCGGCGCACGACCGCGACAACCGCGATGACGGCGATCACGAGGCCGAGGGTGCCCGCCAGGTAGCGGTGGATCATTTCGCGCCACGCCTTGCCCACCTCGACCGGGCGCTCCGGGTAGGCCGCGTTGGCGGCGGCGATCTCGCCCTCGGCGGCCGGCACGCCGGCATGGCCGTAGCAGCCCGGCCAGTCGGGGCAACCGAGGCCGGCGTCGGACAGGCGCACCCACGCGCCGAGCACAACGACGGCCAGCGTCAGCAGCGTGGCCGCGCAGCCGAGGCGGAAGAGGAGCGGATCCCGGCGCATCAACCGATCCGGGAGAGCTTCAGGAGCTTCTCGAGGTCGTCGAGCATGGCGTTGGGCGCGAGCCCCGGCGGGAAACGCATCATCAGATTGCCCAGCGGGTCGACCAGCAACACGCTCGGCCCGCTGCCCTGCTCCGGCAGCTGGCGCAGCAGCCCATCGGCGCGCGCGGCATCGACGATGCGCAGGCGGGGGTGCTGGTCGCGAACTGCGGCGAGGCCGGGCGCGCCGCCGCCGCCCGCGGCGATCGCCAGGCGCACGACGCGCAGCCGGTCGTCGCCGAGCGCGTCGCGCACCTGGCGGGTCTGATACAAGCGCTCGCGGCAGGCCGGGTCACAGCGATCGCCGACGACGTGGATCAAGTGCCAGCGCCCCCGCAGGCCGTCGAGGTCGAGGGTCTTGCCTCCGGTCGCGCGCACGGAGAACGGCTCCAGCGGCTGCGGCGGATCGATGAGCTGGCCGTTCGGCGACGCTGGTGGCGCATAGCCCGGCGCCAGCGCGTACCAGCCCACCGCGATCAGCAGGGGCGCAAAGAACAGGGCGAATAGGCCGATCAGGATCCACTGACCGGCGCGGCGATTGTTGGGCTCGTTGGTCATCGTTGTTCCTTTCGACGTCGCCGCCACTCCAGGATGCAGGCTACCGCGAGTACCGTGACGGCGAGCGCGAACCACTGGAACGCGTAGCCATAGTGCCGCGTCGGCCCGAACACAGGGCGCAGGTCGCGCGCACGATAGAGCCACGGGGCATCGCCGGAGGCGCGCACGACCGCGGGCACCAGGTCGCGTCCGAGCGGCGCCTCGAGTGCGGGGAATTCGACCCGGATCACGCGCTTCGGCCACTGCTCGCCGGGGGTGACGGCCGCGCCCAGCCCGATCCCCGGCTGCGGCACCCAGAGACGTCCCTCGACTCGCACACGGCCAGCCACGCCCAGCGCCACCGGCTTTGCCGGACGGCGCCGCTGGTTCCACGGGATCCAGCCGCGGTCGACGAGCACGGTGCGGCCGTCTCGGAGCACCATCGGCGTGAGCACGTCGAGCCCCGCGCGCCCGTCGAGGATCCGGTTGTCCAGCAGGAACTGGCGATCGCCGAGGAACCGCCCGTGGAGGGCGACACGCCGGTAGGCATGGTGCTCGAGCGCGGCAGCGCCCGTCGGCAGGCTGCGCAGCACCGGCCGGCGATCGTCCTCCAGGGCGGCGATCGTCGCGGCCTTTTCGCCGGCACGCTGCAACTGCCACACGCCGAGCGCCGAAAACAGCCCCAGCGCCATCACGGCGGCGACCCACGGCAGGAGCCGCACGGTCAGAGCCACGCGGCCGCGCACCGCCCCGGCGACCGTTCGTGAACGCCGCGCGCGCACGCTACACTAGAACGCGACACCGTGCGGGCTGCCGTGATGAGGGCGCCGCCGCGGCCCGGGGGCGTGGCAATGCCGGCGCCCGCGCACCGCGGCCGCCGCACCGGCGCGCGCCCGACCATGCAATACGCCGCTGGAGCTATCTCCATGTTGACCAAGATCGCCCTGGGTATCCTCATGCTGTTCATCGTGGGGAGCCTGGCCTCGGGGCTGCTCTTCCTGTTGCGCGACTCTTCGGATTCCGATCGCATGGCGCGCGCGCTCACATGGCGCGTCGCCCTGTCGATCACCGCGTTCGCGCTTTTGCTGCTCGCCGGGTGGGCGGGGCTGATCGAGCCCAACGCGGTGCGCTGAGCCCGGGAGTCCGGCGATGACGCGCGCCCGCGCGCGGCAAGGCCGCGCGCCCGCCGGGCCGCGCTCGTCAGAGCCAGTAGACGAACATGAATAGGCCGAGCCAGACCACGTCGACGAAGTGCCAGTACCACGCAACACCCTCGAAGGCGAAATGGTGGTTCGGCGTGAAATGGCCTCTCATGCAGCGCAGCGTGATGACGATCAGCATGATCGCCCCGAGCGTCACGTGGAAACCGTGGAAGCCCGTCAGCATGTAGAAGGTGGACCCGTAGATGCCGCTGCTGAGCGTGAGATTGAGATCCTGCCAGCCGTGGATGTATTCGTAACCCTGGAAACCGACGAAAATCAGTCCGAGCAGCCACGTCGCGGTCATCCAGAGGACGAGCGAGCCACGCCGCTCCTTCTTCAGTGCCCAGTGGGCCAGCGTGATCGTGATACCGGAGGTGAGCAGGATCGCCGTGTTGAAGGCCGGCAAGCCCCAGGCACCCATGGCGCGGAATGCACCGCCGACATTGGCCGGACCATTGGTAGGCCAGGCGGCGCGGTAGCCATCGTGCAGGAACTGGTGCGTAGCGGCTCCGCTGCCGTCGCCACCCAGCCACGGCACCGAATAGACGCGCGCATAGAACAGCGCGCCGAAGAACGCGGCAAAGAACATCACCTCGGAGAAGATGAACCAGCTCATCCCCATGCGGAACGAGCGGTCCTCCCAGTCTCTGAAAAGGCCGCGCTCGGACTCCCCGATGACGGTACCGAACCACCCGTACATCATGTACAGCGTGATCACCAGACCCGCGATCGCCACGATCGAGCCCGCGGACCAGTCGTTGAGATACATGGCAAAACCGCCGACGAGCGCGAACAGCCCCACGGAGCCGATGATCGGCCAGTGGGTCTCGTGCGGTACGTAGTAGTGGCCGTGTCCGGAGGCGGCGTCGGTCATCGTGGTTGTCCCCTCGCAGTGCCGGTCACCATGGACCGGCATCCCGTCAATTGCTCGCGCCCGTCACCAGGATGAAAGCCAGGTAGAAGCCGATGGCGAGCAGCGCGAGCAGAGCCGCCGTGAGGCGGATTCCGCGCCGCCGCCCCGCGTCGCCCGGTGCCTCGCCCTGGCCGGGCGTATCGCCGTCTTTGCGTGCCACGATGTCCCCCGGGACCTCACTTGACCACGGGCTGCGTCTCGAACGAGTGATACGGCGCCGGCGACGGCAGCGTCCACTCGAGGCCGTCCGCACCCTCCCAGACCTGGGCACTGGCCTTCTCGCCACCGCGCACGCACTTGATCACGAGGTACAGGAACAACAGCTGCGCGATCCCGTAGCCGAACGCACCGATGGTCGAAATCTGGTTGAACTGCACGAACTGCAGCGAGTAGTCGGGGATCCGCCGCGGCATGCCGGCGAGGCCGACGAAATGCTGCGGGAAGAACAGCACGTTGACGAAGATCGTCGACAACCAGAAGTGCCACTTGCCGAGCCGCTCGTCGTACATGTGGCCGGTCCACTTCGGGAGCCAGTAGTAGATGCCCGCCATGATGGCGAAGACGGCACCCGGCACGAGGACATAGTGGAAGTGCGCGACCACGAAGTAGGTATCGTGGTACTGGATATCGGCGGGCGTGATCGCCAGCATCAGTCCGGAGAACCCGCCGATCGTGAACAGGATCACGAAGGCGATCGCGAACAGCATCGGCGTCTCGAACGTGAGCGCGCCGCGCCACATTGTCGCCACCCAGTTGAAGACCTTCACGCCCGTGGGCACCGCGATCAGCATCGTCGAGAACATGAAGAACAGGTTGGCGGCCAGCGGCATGCCGGCGGTGAACATGTGGTGCGCCCAGACGATGAACGACAGGAACGCGATCGAGGCGGTCGCGTAGACCATCGCGCTGTAGCCGAACAGGGGCTTGCGCGAGAACGTCGGGATGATCGACGAGATGATGCCGAATGCCGGCAGGATCAGGATGTAGACCTCGGGGTGACCGAAGAACCAGAAGATGTGCTGGTACATCACCGGGTCGCCGCCACCGGTCGCGCTGAAGAAAGTGGTGCCGAAGAACTTGTCGGTCAGCAGCATCGTCACCGCCCCCGCGAGCACCGGCATCACGGCGATCAGCAGATACGCCGTGATCAGCCAGGTCCACACGAACATCGGCATCTTCATCAGGGTCATGCCGGGTGCGCGCAGGTTGAATATGGTGGCGATGATGTTGATCGCGCCCATTACGGACGAGATGCCCATCAGGTGGATGGCGAAGATCGCGAACGGGAACGCGGCCCCCGTCTGCAATGACAGCGGCGGATACAGCGTCCAGCCGGCGGCGGGCGCACCCCCCGGCAGGAACAGGGTCAGCAGGAGGAGCGTGAAGGCGAACGGCAGGATCCAGAACGACCAGTTGTTCATTCGCGGCAACGCCATGTCCGGCGCCCCGACCATCATCGGTACCAGCCAGTTTGCCAGGCCCACGAAGGCGGGCATGACCGCGCCGAAGATCATTACCAGCGCGTGCATCGCCGTCATCTGGTTGAAGAAGTGCGGATCGACGATCTGCAGGCCGGGACTGAACAGTTCGGTGCGGATCACCAGTGCCATGATGCCGCCGACGAAGAACATCGCCAGCGACCAGAACAAGTAAAGGGTACCAATGTCCTTGTGATTGGTCGTGAAGACCCACCGCTTCCACCAGCTGTAGCCGGCGCCGTGATCATCGTGGTGATGATCCGTGTCATGGGCGACTGAACTCATTTCGCGACTCCCCGCGTTTCGTTCGCGCGTGCGAACCCTGGGTTATTGCCCCTCGGCCGCAGCGACCGTGCTGCTGTCATCATCGCCGTCCGCGGCTTGGCTCGCTGCCTTCTGCTCCTGCAACCATGCTTCGAACTCGTCGGGCGGCAATGCCTCGACGACCACGGGCATGAAACCGTGCCCGCGGCCGCAGAGCTCGGCGCACTTGCCGCGGTAGACGCCCGGCTCGTCGATCCGGGCCCAGTTCGTGTTGATGTATCCCGGGATCGCGTCTTTCTTGACGGACAGCGCCGGGACCCACCAGGAATGGATCACGTCGGAGGAAGTGTGCTGGAAGCGAATCTTTGTGCCGACGGGCACGACCAGTCGGTTGTTGACCGACAGCAGATAATCCTCGCCCTTTGCCTTCTTGTTCGCGATCGCCTCGCGCGGCGTCGCCAGCTTGCTGTAGAAGGATACGCCCTCGTCGACGTACTCATACTGCCACATCCACTGGTGACCGGTGATCTTGATGGTGAGCTCGGACCCGGTGCTGTCCTCCATCGAGATGAGTGTGCCCGCGGCGGGCACCGCCATGCCGACGAGGATCATGAACGGCACCACGGTCCAGGCCACCTCCACCACGGTGCTCTCGTGGAACTGGGCGGCCACGGCGCCTCGCGACTTGCGGTGGCGCAGGATCGACCAGAATATCGCGCCGAAGACCACTACGCCGATGGCCACGCAGATCCAGAAGATCAGCATGTGCAGGTTATAGACGTCGCGGCTGATCGGCGTCACGCCCTGGGGCATGTTGACCGCCCATTCCGCATGGGCCGTGCCGGTCGCGGCCACCAGGAGGCCGATACCCGCGGCTGCCTTCGCGATGAATGGCCGCATAGCCAGATTCTCCAGCAAATGGACTCGGAACCGGCGCTGCCCGGCCGGAGGGGCGTGCGATCGGGCCCGGCGCCGATCGTGCGTCCCCGGGGATCGACGCGTGCTCCCGGTCATACGTGAATGGCGATCGGGCGACATGCGATCCTAGCGCATGCCCCGTTCGCGCTCAATCACCGGACGCCAACATGTTTTCACTTCGGTCGGCTCCGCCCGATCGATTCAATCGGCACGTGGAATTCCTGCGCGGTTCCGGATCCGGGCCGCGCGATCTGTGCGCCCCAGGCGTGACCGAACACCAGCTCCCAGGTGGCACTCGGCCGCCCGTCGTCGGCGCGGGCCGGGTAAGCACCCTCCAGCCGCTCCAGGGCCGCCCGGCCGGTGAGCCCGCGCGGGCGCCCACGCGCGGCATTCTGCGCCCCGAGGGCCTTGATCGAGCGCATGAGGCTGCGCAGATCGGCGTAGCTGCGCTGCTGGCGATCGACGTCCATCACCGGGTCGACCAGGCCCGCCGCGAGCATCGCGTCGCCGATGTCGTGCATGTCGGCGAAACGCCCGACGTGGATGCCGTCGTCGACGGCGGCCCAGGCCTCGCGCAACTCCCAGAGGGTGTCCGGGCCGAAGCTGGAGAACATGAAGGCGCCGTCCGGGCGCAGCACGCGGCGGACCTCGCCGAATACCTCGACCGGATCCGCCACCCACTGGAAGGCGAGGTTGGAGAACACCACGTCGACGCTCGCATCGGCGACCGGCAGCCGGGCCATGTCGGCGCAGGCCACGAGCGGTCGCCGTCCGAACAGCGAGCGCCGGGCCGCGCGCGCCGCCATCGCCTGCGAGAAATCGAGCGCGAGGACATCGGCGCGCCGGTACAAGCGCTGCAGCCCGCGGGCGCCATAGCCCGGGCCGCAGGCGAGGTCGAGCACGCGCTGCGGCTGGACCCGGACCGCGGCCAGCCGCTCGAGCAGTTCGTCCGCGGTCTCGCGCTGCAGTCCGGCCGCTTGATCGTAGTGCGCCGCGGCGCGGTCGAAGGCCCGGCGAACAACGCCCGGCTCGGGGCTCTCGGCATCGGTTCGGGGCAACGCGCTACTCCAGCAGGTTGGTGACGATCTCGGCGGGATGCGACAACAGCGGCGCATGGGCCGCACCGACGATCAGGCGTACGCCCACGCCCAGGCGTTCCAGGGGGCGCTGCACGGCGGCCGGCATGACGGTGTCCGCCGACCCCAGCAGGGCACGGACAGGACATGATAACCCGGTGACGCAAGCTCGCAGATCGGTGTGCCGGAGCACCTCGAGACCGCCGTCGAGCACGGCCGCATCCGGGCGGCCGTCGTCGCGCGCCGCCGTGCGCAGCGCCCGCAGCGTCGCGCGCTCATGCGCGCAGCCCCGCGCCTGGAGCGCGAGGAAACGCGCGTGCACGCCCGCCGGGTCGCGTTGCAGCGCGCGCCGGAACGCCGCCAGTTCCGCGGGATCGATCCCCGGCCAGCCGTCATCGCCGACCATGCGCGGCGCGGACGCGATCAGCGTGACCGCGCTGACGGCCGCGGGCGCCCGTTGCGCCGCGGCGATCGCCACG